>JAUYFQ010000184.1 GCA_030690895.1 Sulfuricellaceae bacterium | reverse complement strand
CCGCCGTGATTCGGTTCAACTCTGGCTTCCTCATTTCCCACTCCTGGATGTCTCGGCGCAACTGCGCCATGACAACCAGTATTGGCTATGCGTGGCTCACTACGTGAGCTACCAACACGATTTGCGAAAAGAGCCTTAATTAACCTTAAAAACTCAGTTGACCACGAAATACACGAAATGGGGTAAGCAGGCATTTCGCCATCAGGCGAAAGCTCGCAAAATGAATCAAGTACTTGGCCGTATTTTTTATTTCACCCATTCGGTGATAGGGAGATAACTCGTATCCACTTGAATACTTTCGTGTATTTCGTGTGTTTCGCGGTTGAAATGAGGTTTCCAGGATTAACGAGCCTTTGACTGGCGCGCGGGCTAGATACCTCGCGATGACTTCAGGATTCAGGTAGGAACGAATACAGCAGGGCTAATGCCAAAAAACTTGCCCAGCTTACCCGCTAGCGTTGCGCTAATTTTCCGTTTCCCAGCCAGAATTGCCGACAGATTGCTTTGGGGAATGATCGCTGACAGGTCATTCTGCTTCAAGCCGCGAGCATCCATCAAAAAACGCAGCGCGTCTTTAGGTTCCACTGGTGCGATGGCATGGTGCTCCTGTTCGTACCTCGAAACCAGATCGCCAACTAAATCAAGCAAGCTTGAAAGCGGATGGTCTTCGTCATCGCCCGCCGTGCCCAGCAGGGAATTCATTAGCGCAAGCATGCGGTCGTACTCCACTTCATCACGGATAGGGTGCAGATGAGCCATTGCATCAAGAACCTGCCAAGATGCTTGAATGGCCTGAATGTCGAATCGAGTATGTGCAGCGTGCATGATTTATCCTTTGGCTTTCCGATAGCGCTTGTTCCAGTCGTCATATTCCCGATGCGTCATCACCTGTTGCACATAGACCTTCTTGAACCTGTAGCGGACAAGCACCACCACGCGATAATTGTTACCGCCAACATCGAAGATCGTGTAGGGCGGCACGTAATCGGCTGAATTGAAGAATTCTCGGATATGGTTGAAATCCTTGAATTCAGCGTGCTCGACAATCGTGTGCCACTCGCGCAACACCTTTTCTGCTTCGGGATGTTTCTGCCAGAACTCACGAAGAATTTTGAGGGAGATGACGTGCATGACCGGAGTATATCAAATTGATATTTGTGGTCAAGGATTAAGCTGCGAAATTGATCGGTATCGATTTATTCGACTGCCTAATCAAAAAAGGGGCCAAAAAATAAATCTGTCCCTTTTTTAATCTGTCCCCTTTTTCGTTGATACCGCCCCTCAACCCACCTTCTCTACCTGCGCCCTATGCACCTGCACCTCGAAGTGAGTCCTGGCCCAATCATCGCTGTTATTCAGATATTGCACCTGACAGGCAGTTCGAGGCATGCGTACTTTTACACCAGTGCTGCTTTAATCTTCCTCAGAATGAATTCGCGCTGTATATCCCACTCCCTGCTGGAAATGCGTATCAGTTTCCAGCCACGGCTGGCTAACACATTGGGAACATGCACATGGCGCTCAAAAACAGATTCAGCAGGCACGGCCTCGTCAAACAGGATGCCAAGCCGATAGCGTCCGGGGTGGTCAGCATCGACAATAGCCAGCGGCACACGAAAATCCGAGGAGCCAACATTGAGTTCATACTTGACGCCGATTTCTTCCAGCGCCAGCGCCACCTGTGCATTGAGTGGAATCCATGATTCCGGGCAGGGCGCATCTGCCTCTGATCGCCGCTTTGATGGAGAGACAGACCCCATTGTTTTTAGAGTCTGTTCGGCCTGGTTACGCTGACCCGCTGCGAGTTGATGGGCAAATTGCAAGAACCCCTTGAACAGGCGTGGCCCATCGTGTTTGCTGCGAGCGACCGAGAGCATGTGTGGCTCGAATGAGGCAACAACGTGGATTTCTTTGCGTGCGCGTGATACAGCGACGTTCAACCGACGCTCACCCCCGCGCTGGCCGAGCGGGCCAAAGCGTGCTGGCACGTATCGCTCGATCTTGCCATCGCGCCGCGCTCGTTCCACGGGAGCATGGCCAAGTGAAAAAATGATGGCATCACGCTCATCCCCTTGAACGCTTTCAAGATTTTTGACGAAAGGCCGGTCATCGATGCTCGCTGCCGAGTTGGCGTGCGACCATCGTTCCGCGAACGCAGCATCGGCGTTAACTCGACGATCAATTTCATCAAGAATCGCGCGACGCTGCGATAGGTTAAAAGTCACCACGCCGAGCGTTGGCGTATCGTCCTGACACAACAAGCGTTCGACAAGGTCGATCACCGCGCGCGCTTCTGGGATGTTGGCACCGTCCTCATAGCAACCATCAGGCACGTCGAGCCAATGCACGGCAGATGGAGCAAGCCGACTGATCGTCGATGGAATGGTATTCAGGTCGCCACCATAAATGGCGTGATTGGAAAAAGCGATGAGCTCCTCATGCTGACAGCGATAATGCCAGGACAATCCCATGTGTAGCGAACGGTGGCGAGCCAACACCAGCAGTGATTCCGCATCAAACATTTCTCGCGCATCCTTGCTGGTTTCATCCTGCTCAGCACTGGCATCATCGTCCACGCCTGATTTGAAGAAATTGCTGGGCGGCATCTGCCTCTCGTCACCAGCAATGACTGCACGATGGGCGCGCATCAGCACTGGCAGGCCGTTTTCAACGGTGCACTGCGACGCCTCATCAAAGATAACCAGATCGAACACTGGTTCACGTGGAAACAGTAGCGTGGCAGTTTCGGGCGACAGAAGCCATACGGGTAACACATCAAGCAAGCCCTTGTCCCAGAAACGACGAACAAAACCGCGTAGCGGCAAAATATTGCGCTGTTTTTTTGCCTCGCGCAGGATGGCCTCACGCGTTGCCTGCTCCTGAGTGCGACGCGCGCCCTTTTCCGCTTGCGGTGCGACGAGCAGCGAAACGCGATCCTGAGCATGAAGAATTGCGTCAACAGCCAAACGGCGTTCATCATCATGCAGGATTTTGAGTCGTTGCTCGTCCAATGACAGAGCGGTTCCAGCGCAGTCGTCGAGTACCCGGACTTCAGGTTGACGACCTTCGATAGCGGCAATGGATGCACGAGTCCACGATTTACGCACACCATCAGCCCAGGCTGCGGCGCTATCAAAATCAGCACGAGCAGCCAGAAGAGGTGGAAATTTCGCCGCACTCATATCAATGGATTGAGCCGCACCCAGCAGGCGATCAGCGCCGACGAGGTTAACCGCATCACGACGCCAGGCTTCAACCAAACCGGTCAGAAAAGCCATAGGGAGGCGTTCAGGCAACCAAGGCAACACGGCACGAACCGGTTGTGTTGCAGATGCCAATAAGTCCATTGCCGAGGCAGCCACACGCAAAAGCTTAATGCGCTGATCCCATGCTACGAGAGCAGTGCCAACCCAACGTTCAGGCCAGGCATTCAATTCACGCAGCGCCTCCTTGTCTGCGTGCAAAGCTTCCACTATCGAGCGTAGTTCCCGTGACCGGCGCTGCCATTCGATCCAGGTTTCAGCCTGTTTGTCCCATTCAGATACCGCATCAGGAGACGGTGTCGCCTTCCAGATTCCCAATGCCTGCATATTAGCGCGGGACTCAACGACGGCTTTGGCATGTTCAGCCAGTACAGTGGCGTTATCCAACCAAGTGCGCACCGCTGGCAAGGTTTCTGGTCGGGCATCCGGCGCCACCCAGTTCGTTACATCCGCCAGGGAACGCCAGCAGCGGGTCGCGGTGGCTCTCGCCCCGATGAGTGAGAGCAGACCGAGATCAAGCGATGCTCCAGCCTTTTCTGGCCACTGAGCGGAAAGCTCTGCTCGTATTGCCTTGCTGGCACGCCGCCAGGTTGGAGACAATACCCGCCATATGCTGGAAGCCCGCGCTCGGGCATCGATCAATGCCTGTTCCAGCATAGGGTCGATGACAAAATTTACCGGGGTTGGGAATAGCTCAAGCACTTCGCCATGTTCACGCAACAAACGCGACTGCGCCTGTAATGTCGACATCCCATCCGGACGCGTTGCCAATGCCGCGATCAACTCGCTGAATAGCCGTGTTTCGGCTTCTGTGCGGCGATGGATGCGCGATTCAACTAACGCGTGCCACGCCGGTTGGGTACGCTCAACCTGATCAACTTTCTGGTCATTCGCCAGCAAGCTTACAAAAGCATCTTGCCCTGCGGTATTTTCACGCCAGGCTAGGGAATTTTCGGCTGCATCAAGGGTTGGGCGAAGGTCATGCAGCTTTCTCGGGTAGTTATTTCCAGCTTGAATTTGCGCATTGGCCATGGCCTGCTCAAACACCTTTCCCGCATCACGCGCCGCGATCATATTGGCCATCAGTGTTCGAGCCCGGTCGTTATCGAAGCCGGCAAAACTTGCTCGTGAGGGTTCCGCACCCGAGCCAAGCCAAACAGACCCTTTTCGCCAAAAACCAGCATGAGGAAAGAGTGCCGCGATTTTGGTAGCCAAGGGTTCGAGGCGTGCCAGTGGGAGTTGGCCGAGACCCGCTGGATGCGGAATTTCCCCCACAGGCAGACCCGCTGCGTAGGTATGCAGCTCACCCAAAGCCAGTTCACCTGTTTGCGCATCCCGCGTAGCCATCGTTGATGCCGAACGATTTTCAAGACGAGCCATGAGAACAGATGTTTCGGCGGCAATGCGCTCGCTTGCAGCAGCATCGTGCTCCCGCAACACTACCTCCTCAAACCGTGCCGCTACCTGCCCGTATAACGGACGCCGATCTTCCTGTACATCATGGACAACAGCCAGCAGATGACGTAACCCAACACTCTCCAGGCGATGTGCCACGACATCCAGTGCTGCGCGTTTTTCGCATACCACGGCAACCTTTTGTCCGCGAGCCAGCGCATCGGCAACCAGATTGACAATAACCTGGCTCTTGCCCGTCCCCGGAGGGCCATCGACAACCAACACAGAAGCATCACGGGCAACCTTCAGCACCGCGCGCTGTACCGGATCGGCATAAAGTACTGGCGATGGTGGCGCAGACTTTGGCTGTGCCGAAGACGAAGCATCTGAATTGGCTGGCAATAGCGTTTGCTTGATGTCTCCAGGCAAGATTTCCCGTGCGCAAGCAAACAGTTTGGCTGGTGATGCGCCCGTACTGAGTGCGGCAAGCAGTTCATCGTAATCCTGCATCAGGTCAGAACTTGATTGGGGGAAAAGCCCCAGCACAGCACATTCCTCGATTTCCAGCCGATCATCGCGCCAGCCCATCAACTCCTCGCGACGATCAGCAAAAGGCCGCAATTCATCAAGAGATCCAATGGTGCCCAGTCCGATCATCGCCAGTTCGGCCAGCAACGCTTCCGGGCCAATGGCTGCCAGCTCGTCAGCCTTCTCAGCCAGAGTGTCTGGATAGGCAAAACCCTTGCGATGAAAAATCAGACGTAAAGCAGACTGGTTAGCTACCGGCGTACTTCCTGCGGGCACACTCAGCGATACTGAACTCGCGCCGCGTGAGGTGCTTTCAATGCGGATCGGGTAGAGAATCAGCGGCGCACGAAATAGATAGCCCCCGGCCAAGCCAGTGATGAAGGGATAGCCGATGCGCAAATCATCCGCACCGGTTTCCTCGAAACGCATCAATCGCTCCCGCTCGATTTGGATTAGCGCCGTCGCCAAACGGCGTGCTCCATCGTGGGAGCCAACCTCTGCGGCATCCGCCAGTCGCGCCCTTTTGCCGCCGCGTACCAAGGCCAGCGTGCGTTCTGATAACCCGGTTGAGACTTCCTCCAGATCATGCAAGTCTATTGCCCTGCCTGGCCGGCAAATTTGCAGTCGAATTGAAGGACTGCGGCCATCGCCGGATATGAGCTTATCGCGCAAGCGCGCCAAGCCACGGCGCAAGCGTCCGGCATCGCCTCCTACCCCATTTTCTGGCGCGGAGGGCAGCTCGATACTGGGTATCACGATGCTATTGATGATCTCAAGTCGGTGCAGCGTATCCAGTTCACCACCCAATGGGGGGTCGACATGCAATCCATTGTTTTGTGCCGAATTGCCAATGCGCGCCAGCGTTTCCGGATTTGATCTGTGCTCTCCCACCATGCGCAATAAGCGCCGCAAAGTAACGCACCCCCCGCCACGACGCGATACGCCCTGAAAATAAACGGTCATCGCCTCATCGACATCGGCGCCGCGCGCAGGCATTGGGATGGAACGAACCGGTCGATCCAGTACTTCGCGCATTTCCAGTCCAAAATGAGCCAGCACCGGGGGTATGAGATCAATAAAAAGATTGCGACAGCCCAGCGCGCCACCGATGGCAAGTATGACTTCAATCTCGGCCAGGTTGCATTCACCATCAACAGCAAGAACATGCGCCAAGAGGGCAAATAAGGCGCGTTGCTGGCGCTCGCCACCAGCAGCAATCAATGGAGCCAAGCGCTGAAAATCAACCAGCGCCTGGTCCGGATCGAGTCCGTCACGCCAATTGTTTACCAGTGCCGAAAAAACCCGCTCGATGGCCTGCATTTCCAGATCATGCACTTCACCATCGGCAGCCGCCACCAGCACACAGGCCGCCAGCGCACATTCATGAACCTCAGGCGGTGGCTCATCCAGAGCAGTAGCAATGCCAAACTCCAGCTCGGGGCGACCCAGCACGCGCAGCAATAAATCATCGACCTCCGCCAGTTTGCGGTTACCTGACCCGAGTCCGGAAATCTGCTGGTAAACATCGGTTTCTGAAAACAGCCATAACGCCCAAGTACGCAGGCTGTGTTCGGGATGGCTGACACCCATGGCCGTCGTGCCCTCAGCCAATGTAGCCTCCATCAGTTCGCGGCTTTGAGCAAGATAGGCCGTGGTATCCCAGGTCAACGTCTCCGCTGCAAGTCCGGTAACTGTCACCATTTCAAGCCGCAAAGCCGCATCGAGACCTGAGCATGCAATCAGGCCCACCCTGTCGGCTGTCAGCTCACACGCCATGCTCATGCGCTGCGCCGCACCGAACAGACCTTCAGGGGCATCAGCGCTATGCAGGATGACCATAGAGGCGAGTGCGGCCCCTCGCTGTGGATTGTTATCGCCATGGGCGAGGTAGTGTCCCAGTTCGTGCCCAAGCAGCGCGGCCAGCGTGTCATCGTCGAGAAGAGAGAGCATGCGCCCCTGCACTTCGATCAGCACCGGGGAGGGGACTGTGTGCATGGCCGCGTTTTCGGCGCCTGCGGCCTGATAAATTTCGATGGGTTCGGTGATGCCGAGGCGAACTGCTAGTTCGCTCGCCACGCGGTAGGGCCCTGGCGCCATTCCCTCCGACAGCAGCAATGTGCGAGCCATCAGTGAACGTCGAACGCGCACTGGATCGGACACTGCTTTCGATGCCAGCTTATCCACGTCCGGCAACTGGCTCAATGCTTTTGCGTAATCGTACTCTCCACGAAAACGAATCGATTCTATATCGAAGCCCATGTATTCCCCTGCGATTGATTCCTTGTGAATTACTTGGATAATCTCGGGTGGCTGTAACACCCTTGCTGCTTTTCGGTTATGCCATACTGATGCCGCCTGCTCCACTTCTTCCACTCGCAACCGTAATGTTCCTTCTCAACTTGCCCGCGCCGTATGGGCCTGCACTTCGAAGTGAGTCCTGACCCAATCATCGCTGTTATCGACGATTTCAGTCAGGCGGATCCGGATGATGTTGTTTCGGTAGTGCATGTCCAGCAGGCGGTGTTCCCGATAGTCGGCGGGTTCCATGATCAGGCTGCTGTTGATGTCGCGTTGATACAGTTTGGGCAGGAACAGGGCTTTGATGGTGGTGTCCCCTGGCTCGCCTGAACCATCGACCACACTCAGATTGACCTGTTTGGGCGCGTCGCTGAGGCGTTCGACACCCAGCGATGGGGTGCCGGTTTCGGAATTCTTTTTCCAGCGCACCACGCCGATTTCCCAGTTGGCGTCATGGCCTGTGGGCTTGACCAGCACCAGTTTCCCCTCCTTTGCCCGTTCTGTCGGGCGCGCTTCGACCAGACCGTACCCGCCCACACTTTCGTCAAACAGAGCCCAGTGCTCGAATGGCGCCTTGTGGTTGACGGGTGCATCGTGAGGCTGAAGGCAGGAATGAATGGCGTCCACCCCGCAGGCCATTTCCATCATGCGGTCTTCTACCTGCGCACGGTCTTGCTGGCGTGCAGATTCGGGCCGAATCCAGTAACGCGCCACGTAATCCAGCAAATCGATGCAGTCTGGCAGGACGCAGTCCTCACCCAGCTCAACATGCTCGAGCCAGACGCCATCCGTGAGGCCGGCGCGCGATTTGCGTACCTGGACATAAAGCTCGGCCATGCTCCAGCAGCGCAGGCTTTCACCATGCATGTCTTCCAGCAATTTGCGAGCGCCGATGCCTGTCGCCAGATCGACGCAGTGCATGTGCGTTTCGGGGTCGCAGTCACGCTCCAGCTTGACCAGGTGTGACCAGTGATCCAGCCAGTGATCGACAGTCGCAATCTGCACCGGCTTGAGCGCCGCCGGTTTAATCATGTCGAGCAGGAGGATCTGCATGTATTCGTTGCCGCACGTCGTCAGCAGTTTGCTGTTGAGGGGCACTTCGGAATCGGCAAATTGCGAGCCTTCACACATCAGGAAGTATTTGTGCAGGCGTTTCCACATGACCGGTTGCACCGGTTCGTGATGGAAATAGTGCCATTTGATTTCCTGGGCGTAGTAATGCAGGGCGCGAGCGGTAATGGTTGGCAGATAGCGACTGAATTCGGCCTTGCCGCGCTGCTCGACCAGATCGTGAATGAAACGCTGGTAGGCGTGGGCAAACCGGGCATAGAGCGTGGTCATGTTTTTCCACAACAATTCTTCGCCCGCATGCAGCGCGTCCGGATGGTGCAGGTAGGTTTCACTCAAACTGGTCTGAAATGCCTGGCTGGCTTCATCCAGATGGAACAGTATCTTGAGCCGCTCCCGGGTCAGGGGGCGGTTGCCCTGGTGAAAAATGGCCAGGGCTTCGGTGACTTTCTTCAGCGCCTCGAATTCATCCTCGTGGCGCAGGGCCTGCAACCATTCATCCGCCCGCCTGGCATCGGCAAAGGGTCCGGACGGTTTCCTGCGAAACAGGTCGAGCAGATTCATCATGGCAGCCGGATTTCTCAGCTCTCCCGCAAGGTGACATCGTAATGGGAGGAACGAATAATCTTCTGCAACCCAAGGCGTTTCTCCGCATTGATCACCAACGGCCCATTGATATTGGCCGACACGCCAGGAGCCGTGGCTTCATCGGCGCGTGGTTTATACACCATCAATAGCACGGCCAGGCCGCCTGGATTGTCGGCCCCACCCGATTGCAGCACGCTTTCTTCATCATCTGTCAGGGTGAATTCATAATTCAGGCCAAAGGAAACCGGATCGACCACCGAAAAACAGACGGCCGGATCATCCAGCGACTGCAAATAATGCACCATCGCGCCACCTGTTTTCTCACCCGCTGCCGCCTCATGCAAAAACTGGTAGCGCGTGCAGTTCTCGAAACCCATCAAACCTTTTGGGAAGGTAATCACAGTTTCCGGATTGGTATTCACTTCACCAAACAGCGGGGATTCGATTTTCATGAAAAACTCCTACAGGGTTTTAGAATAACGTGGCTGATTATCGGTGTTTTGCTGGCGCAGATAGGCATCGAAAGGCATGGCGATATTGCGCAGAAAAATACGGCCGGTGTCCGTCACCCGAATCAAACCGGGCTCCAGCGCCAGCAAGCCGTCTGCCGCCAGATCATCCAGTTCCGGCAAGGCATCGGCGAAGAAGTCGTCGAACACGATCCCCCACTGTGCGCCAAACGCGGCCTTGTCGAGCTCCAGATCGCACATGATGCGGCTGATCGCCTCGCGGCGGATCATGTCGTCGCGCGAAATGCGCAACCCGCGTTCCGTCGCCAGTCCGCCCGCCTCAATGCGGCGCTGATACTCGGCCAGGTTCTTGGCGTTCTGCACATAGACTTCGCCAGTCTGGCTGATGGCGGAAACGCCAAATGCATAAATATCACAATCCTTGTGCGTGGTATAGCCCTGAAAATTGCGATACAGGGTTTTGGATTGCTGCGCCTGGACAATCTCGTCGCTGCGCTTGGCAAAATGATCCATGCCGACATAGACGTAGCCTTCGGCCGCCAAGCGCTCCATGAGCAGTTTTTGTAGCGCCAGCTTGTTCGTAAGATCAGGTAGATCGGATTCGATGATCAGCTTCTGGTGCTTCTTCATCCATGGCACATGGGCATAGTTGAATACCGCCAGCCGATCCGGCGCAAGCCCGACAATCTTGTCCAGCGTGGTCGTAAAACCCTCGACCGTCTGATGCGGCAAGCCCACCATCAAGTCGATATTGATGCTATTGAAGCCGGCTTCGCGCAGCCAGGCATACACCTGACGGATCAGCGCTTCCGGCTGGACGCGATTGACCGCCTTCTGCACTTTTTCTTCCAGATCCTGCACGCCCATGCTGACGCGGTTGAAACCGGACTCGGCCAGGGCGGCGATATGTTCCTGGCTCAGCTCGCGCGGATCAAGCTCGCAACTGATCTCGGCATCCGGCGCAATGATGAAGCGCGAAGCCAGATGCTGGAACAGACGCCGGATATCGACCGGCTTGAGAAAGGTAGGCGTACCGCCTCCCCAGTGAATCTGGCGCGCCACCCGCGTGGGCGAAGTCAGCGCCGCCACGCGGTCGATTTCCTGGAACAGGTAAACCAGATAAGCGTCCGCCTTGCTGTAGTCATGCGTAGCCACCATGTTGCAGCCGCAGTAGTAGCACAGGGTGTCGCAAAACGGGATATGCACGTAAAGCGACAAGTCGCGCCCGCTGGCTTGAGTGGTATTTAGCTCGTTCAGCCACTCCTTTTCGCCAAAGGCCTCGGTAAAATAGGGCGCGGTAGGATAGGAGGTATAGCGTGGGCCAGCCTTGCTGTATTTTTCAAGAAGTGAAGTTGGTAGATCCATGGTTCAATCTGTCATAAGAGGTCGTAGGATTATACTCCTGCACCCGGAAAGAAAAGGCCCAAAAAACGGTTCTGATAACGCCTTAAAAACCACGCCACGTCAATGGACAAGCAGGGAAGAGCTCCCCCGCTCCCTGCATCGGCTATCGGGTAGCGAGAAATGTCTAGCCATCCTGGGCAAAGCCGTGAATACCCCGCAAATAGTGTTCGCTTGGCGGTTAGCTCTCCTCGCGCAGAAAATTGCCCACCATTCGCTGCGGCACCCGCTCTCGGTTGGTCACCTTGAGCGACACATCAATGCCAGGCAGGTAGTAGTGAAGCCACTTTTGTCGAATCACCGAGACAGCGCAATAGTCATGAAAACAATGGGGTTTGATGTGCGGTGGAACGGGAAAAGCAGCCAGGCTCGAAATTCACCTGATATTCAGCCTGGTCTGATCTTACCGATCTTGGACCGTTTTGGAGTACGAACGATGCAACACGTGCATATCTGCACCCATTTGGTACAGAATAGTTCATAACCGATATCTACCTGCGAGAGAAGTTAATTATGGTGAGTGAAACGACTGGCCGTCAGAGAGCCTGGGAGGAAGCTGCCAACAAGGGGTCGATTGACGCGTTGAGTGATGCAGTTCGGAGCGATGTGGTGCGCACCGGGCTCAGTGTGGACGCCCTGCGCCATGCTTTCCTCGATCATCTGTTCTATATTCAGGGCCGCTTGCCCGAGTTTGGCTCGGTCGACGATCAGTACAAGGCGCTGGCCTTCACGATCAGTGATCGCCTGCTGTATCGCTGGATCAGCACCGTACGTACCTATCACCTGAAAAATCCACGTACCGTGTGTTATTTCTCGGCCGAATATCTGCCGGGCCCCTACACCGCTAACAATCTGCTCAACTTGGGCATCGAGCCGGAAGTTCGCACTGCACTGGCCGGACTGGGGATCGAACTCGATACCTTGATCGACTACGAGGAAGAACCTGGGTTGGGCAATGGCGGCCTCGGGCGCCTTGCGGCCTGCTACATGGATTCGCTTGCGACCTTGGAAATTCCGGCTACCAGCTATGGCATTCGTTACGAGTTCGGGATTTTTTGTCAGGAGATTCGCAATGGCGAGCAGTTCGAGACAGCCGATAACTGGCTGCGTTTTGGCAACCCATGGGAAGTACGGAGGCCGCACATCAGCTACGAGGTTCTGATTGGCGGGCACACCGAACGCTTTCAGGACGACATGGGCAAGACGCGCGTACGCTGGGAGGCGTACGACACGCTTCGCGGGGTTGCGGTCGATACGCCGATTCTCGGTCACGGAGTCAATACTGTAAATCTGCTGCGCTTATGGACCGCCGAACCGACCGAGGCCTTCGATTTTCCCGCCTTCAACCGGGGCGATTACTATGGCGCGGTCGTGCGCGAAGTGCGTTCTGGAACCATCAGCAAAGTGCTTTATCCAAACGACGAACCGGAAACCGGTAAGCGCCTGCGCTTACTTCAGCAGCATTTCTTCGTCACCTGCTCGTTGCAGGACATGCTGCGCATTCACACATCAACCGGTGCATCGCCGAAAACTTTTCACGAAAAGTTTGCCGTGCAACTGAATGATACGCACCCGGCAATTGCCGTGGCGGAGTTGACACGTTTGCTGATCGATGATCATCACCTTGAATGGGACGACGCCTGGTCTGTCGTTCGGCAAACGTTTGCCTATACTAATCATACGCTGCTGCCCGAGGCGCTGGAAAAGTGGCCAATTCAGCTATTCCAGGACATTTTGCCGCGCCATATGGAAATCGTTTATCAAATCAACCTCTATCACCTTGAGGAAGTCAAACGGCGCTTCCCTGGCGATGGAAAACGCTTGCAAGCCCTCTCCATCATCGATGAGTCGGGACCTCGTTATGTGCGCATGGCCCACTTGGCTTGCGTCGGCAGCCATGCCATCAACGGTGTCGCGAAATTGCATAGCCGTTTGCTTCGTGAGACGGTGCTGCGCGAATTTTACGAACTGTGGCCGGAAAAATTCCAGAACAAGACCAATGGAGTCACGCCCAGGCGCTTCATGATGCTGAGTAACCCGGGACTGTCCACGTTGCTGACAAGCAAACTGGGGGCGGGATGGGAAAATGACCTGGGCAGGCTGAGCCAGATCGAACCACTGGCCGACAACACGACCTTCCAGACGGAATGGCAGGCAGTAAAGTTAGCCAACAAGCAGCGCTTGGCGTCAATCATTGAACGGATGCACGGAATTAGGGTCGATCCAACAAGCCTGTTTGATGTCCAAGCCAAGCGCATCCATGAGTACAAACGTCAGCACCTCAACGTACTGCATATCATCACGCAATATCTGCGGATCAAGCACGATCGCAACTATGTTTTCACGCCACGCACCGTGATATTCGGCGGCAAGGCAGCGCCCGGCTATTTCATGGCAAAGTTGGTGATTCGTTTGATCCACTCGGTGAGTGAAGTAGTTAATAACGATCCAGCTGTCGCGGGGTTGTTAAAAGTGGTGTTCCTGCCTAACTTCAGCGTCAAGCTGGGCATGTCGGTGTATCCGGCGGCTGACCTGTCGCAGCAGATTTCGATGGCGGGCAAGGAAGCCGCAGGAACTGGCAACATAAAATTCGCAATGAACGGCGCCCTCACCATCGGCACGCTCGATGGCTCCAATGTCGAGATTCGTGAGGATGTCGGCGCGGAAAACTTTTTTCTCTTCGGCCTGACAGCTGACGAGGCCCAAGCCAAACTTAGCGAAGGCTATCGGCCGCATGACTATTACAATAGCAATGGTAACTACTCAGGTAGTGCTGCCCTGATCACTGAGATTGAGATCAAACGAAGCGAGGTTGAGGCGAAAATCCCTGGAAGGTCATGGTGAGGGAATGGAAGAGATTGTCGCCCTGCTTGTGCAGGGTAGCGAGGTAGGAGC
>JAUYFQ010000183.1 GCA_030690895.1 Sulfuricellaceae bacterium | reverse complement strand
GCTCCTACCTCGCTACCCTGCACAAGCAGGGCGACAATCTCTTCCATTCCCTCACCATGACCTTCCAGGGATTTTCGCCTCAACCTCGCTTCGTTTGATCTCAATCTCAGTGATCAGGGCAGCACTACCTGAGTAGTTACCTTTGGCGAATAAATTCGCCCCTACATTCCATCGTTTTAACGAAATCATGCCTAATGAATTATCTGGGTTAATCACTTATTGGTAATCGGTGAAGGGGTCTGGAACTTTCATTTCGCATTCCTCATCACTGCTTACCTTGCTTTCGTTCAATCTCGCCCGGTTTGAGATGCTTCTAAAACAACTCAATTTCTCCCGTAATCGGCTTGGCCTTGATCGTGTCGATGTAACTGGTTTCCTGACTGACGATGGTGCTGTTGTGCAGGGAGCGCAGGCGCTTGACGCGGGCGCGACCGGTTTGCGGGAAATAGACCACCATCCGTGGAAAGACGTCGCCAACGTCTTCTGAAACCACGCTCAGGCCTTCCACTTTCAGGTAATCACGCACAAATTCGATGTTGCGCTTGCCGACATCGGTCATGTTTTGCATGATGCGACCGCCGCCAAAAATCTTGACTTCGAGATTCTGGCGCTTTCCGCCGTTGCGCATGATTTCGTTGATCAGGTGTTCCATGGCGTAATTGCCGTAGCGGGTAGCCGAGCTTTGGCCGCTGGCTTTGAGGGTGCCCACTTCGGCGTCTGTGGCGGGTAGCATGAAGTGATTCATGCCGCCGATGCCGATCACCTTGTCGCGGATGCAGGCCGAGATGCATGATCCCAGTGTGGTGTGGACGCCCTCGTCATTGCGCGTGACGTAATATTCCCCAGGCAGGATGCGGGCGGCGTAGGACTGATAGTTGTTGTTCCAGGTGCGGCGCACGTGCTCGAAACCAGGCAGAGTTGGTTTGGGCGGGGGCACTGTGTTTGATTCGATGGCCATGCCCTTTATTGTCCTTCTTTACCGGAAAACAATTGCTCGATTTCGCTGATCTCGGACCTGATGTCGGCCACGATGGTCGGGATGATGTTCTCCTCCAGGCCGATGATGCGCCAGGTATCAGGATCGATGGGCTCAACGTCAGTGGGTTCGATGCTGTCGATTTCCGCCATCAGGGCCAGCACGTTGGCGAGATGGATCAGGGCGGCTTCTCTCGGAAAACGCTTTGCCTGTGCAATGTCATGGTGAAACTCGATACATTCTTCCAGCATCGGCGGCAACTTCCATTGCCGGGCGAGTTCGCCCCCGACTTCTGCGTGGCTGAATCCCATGGACTGGCGCTCGGCCTCATGCACCATGATTTCATCCTGGCTGTCGAGCACCATTTCCAGCGCTTCGCGTGCCTGTTCCGGTAGACGGTTGAAAATGACCAACTCGCCAATGTCGTGCAACAGGCCCGCTGTGAACAGAGCATCCGGGTCACAGCGCTTGGCAACTTTTGCGAGGTGTCGCGCTGCCAGCGCGCAGAGCAGGCTGTGGTGCCAGAAGTTATCCATGGAAACCAGATCATTTGGCAGCCCGGCAAAACTGCGGGCAACGGACATCGACAGCGCAAGGCTGCGAATCTGGTTGGTTCCTATAATGGAAACTGCGCGGGGCACCGAGTCGATCGTGGAGGAAAATCCATACAGTGAACTGTTTGCCACACGCAGCAGACGCACTGTGAAGGAAGGATCCTGACTGACGGCCTTGGCAATGTCCGCACTGCTGCTGTCGGGAGCATCGACCAGTTTATTGATGCGAAGATACATATCAGGCAGGCTGACAAGCCCGCCAATGTCCTCGATGAGATCGGCTATTTTCAGATCGGTTTTCATAGCATGAATAGTATACCCAAACCCATCCCTGCACCCATGGCAGCAAAGCCGATGGCGACTTTTCTCGACAGGCGGGCGCCGGCAATAGTAAAAATCAGGCCAAACTTGAATGTCATGTTTGCCAGGAAAGCCAAGACAATCGCCGTAACGGCCTGGCCCGGAAGAAGTTTTCCTGTCTCAAACAGGCGCAGGCTCGAAAGCGTAATCGCATCCACATCGGTCAGGCCGGAAATAATCGCCACCGCATAGAGTCCCTTGCTGCCCATCTGATCGGAGAGCCAGGCCGAGAAAAACAGCACGGCGGCGTAGAGCAGGCCAAAACCCAGTGCCGAACGGATTTCAGTAGGGTTGGAGATTTCCGGCAGAGGCAGGTCCTGGTTGCGCGCCAGACTGCGCCACTGGAAAAGGGCGCCCACCAGACCAAAGGCCAAGCCGCTGCCCAAAACCGGGAGTAGATAAGGGAGAGATTTGGGTGACACCACCAGTGCTTCCACCCCCAGACGCACGATGACGACCAGATTGGCGATCAGAATGACAATCGCGGCGAGCTGGACCATGGCTTCATTTCTGCCATGCTTGGCATACACCAGCGTTGTTGCCGTGCTCGAAACCAGCCCGCCGAGAAAGCCGAGCAGGGGCGCGCCATAACGCTGTCCGACGAATTGCAGGGCGAGATAGCCCGCCAGGCTCAGGCCGGAAATCAGCACCACCATCAACCAGGTTTGATGCGGGTTCAGCGTCTGATAGGGACCGTAGCTGATGTCCGGCAAAATGGGCAGCACGATGAAGGTCAATACACCGAACTGGAAGATGGAAATGATGTCCCGGCGCGAGAGCTCGCGCGTCCAGCCGCGCAACTCGGGTTTGAAATAAAGCAGGATGGAAACGGCAATGGCCAGCATCAGCGCCAGGGTACGGGCGTCGTACCAGACCATCGCGCCGAGCAGAAAACACACAATCAGCGCCGCCGAAGTCGTCGTGCCGGGGTCTTCTTCCGGTGCTTTGGGGCCGAAATAGGCCATCACGATAATCAGGGCGATGCTGAACAAGCCCAGCCCCAGTACCCAGGGCGAGTGAGTCAGAGCGGAAAGCATGGCGGACAGGGTGCCAGCCAGCGCGGTTAGCGCAAAGGTCCTGAGCCCCGCCTTGGCGCTGGGGTTGCGCTCGCGCTCCAGGCCAATCAGCAGGCCGATGGCCAGGCTGGTCAGGAAGGTGGGAATGTGCTCGGTGCCATTACCTTGCAGGGATGGGAAATCCATGGTTTCTCCGGCTAATTTGCTTCCCAGTGAGCAATCAACAATCGCAGGCTGGTACTGCCGTTATACTCGTTTACATCCAGCCGGTAAATCGCCCGGATCCTTTCCGGAAGCGGTTCTGCGTGGAAAAAAAACATGGCATCAAAGGTTTGCGTTGCCTGTTCGAGTCGCAATTTCAGGTGTTTTTCGCCGACGATGCGTTGTTGGAGCACGCTGAATACGCCCTCGAAAGCGGGATCGGGAAAAGCCTGCCCCCACACCTCATTGCGGATCAGTTGCGCCAGTGCCAGCGTCATCTCCTGCGAATCCAGCGTGCCGTCGGTTTCCTGGGTCCGGGTCAGCAGGTCAGGGGGGAGCAGTTCGCGGCAGACTGCCTCGAAGGTTTGCTGAAACAGGGGAAAGTCAGCCCGATCCAGCGTCAGGCCAGCAGCCATGGCGTGGCCGCCGAATTTTTTCAGGAGTGCTGGTTGTCGCTTGGAAACCAGGTCCAGTGCATCGCGCAAATGCAGGCCGTGAATGGAGCGGCCCGAGCCTTTCAGTTCCCCGCCCTGACCACCTGCAAAGGCAATCACGGGCCGATGATATTTTTCCTTGATGCGCGAGGCCAGAATGCCGATTACGCCCTGATGCCATTCCGGTTCGAACAGGCAGAGGCTGTAGTTGTCTCCGACATCAATCTGCTCCAGTGATGCCAGCGCCTGGTCATGCATGCCCGCTTCGATGCCGCGCCGCTCCCGGTTCAAGCCATCCAGCCTTTGTGCAAGTTCGAACGCCTGTCCAGGCTCATCAGCAAGCAGGCAGGCGATGCCCAGCGCCATGTCATCCAGTCTGCCCGCCGCGTTGAGCCGAGGGCCGAGGGCAAACCCCAAGTCCCATGAAGAAGCCCGCTGGAGGTTGCGACCCGCCACCTGCATCAGCGCAGCGATGCCGGGGCAAGCCTTGCCGCTGCGAATACGGTTCAGGCCGTGGCTGACCAGGGTGCGGTTGAGATCATCCAGTTGAACCACGTCAGCCACGGTGCCGAGCGCCACCAGATCGAGCAGGTGGCCCAGGTTGGGTTCCTGTCTGTCCGCAAAGGCGCCGCGTTCGCGCAATACGGCTCGCAGGGCAAGCATGACGTAGAAAATTACGCCCACGCCGGCTAGGTTTTTACTCGGAAACTCGCAGCCCGGCTGGTTAGGATTGACGATAGCCGCCGCCTGCGGGAGCGTTTCACCGGGCAGGTGATGGTCGGTGACCAGCACGGCCATGCCAAGGCGATGAGCCTCCTCGACGCCAGCCACGCTGGCAATGCCGTTATCGACAGTGATCAGGATGTCAGGTTTGGTGTGAGCCGCCAGCCGCACAATTTCAGGCGTCAGCCCATAACCATATTCGAAACGATTGGGGACAAGAAAATCGACGTCAGCCCCAAATGCGCGCAAGGCACGGACGGCCACGGTGCAGGCCGTTGCACCATCCGAATCATAATCGGCGATGACCAGCAGGCGCTGGTTGGCTGCGAGGGCGTCGGCAAGCCGCTCCGCCATTTGAACTGCCCCTTTCATCTGGCCAAATGGCGGCAAATCCTTGAGGTCATACTCGATCTGACTGGTCGAAGACACGCCGCGCGCGGCATACACCCTCGCCAGCACCGGATGCAGGCCTTGTTTGACCAGATTGGCCGAGGCGTCAAGGGGAACGGAGCGCTGAATGATGGAGGTCATGTTTTATCCCGGTAATGCGTTAAACGGCGTTTTGGCAGCCAGAAGCGCAACAGCGACTGGCGACGAACCGTGAAACTGCTCGTGCCAGTCGATCTGGGCAGATGCAGGGAAAGGCTCAGCTTGCCTTTTGTTACCGCACGTTTGAGCGGGTCAAACCAGTTTTTTTCGAGCGCTGCAAGTTGCTCGCGCCAAACAAATGGGTCGCCGTTGTGCCAGGCGGTTCGTAGTTGATCGAATACAATCAGGTGCTTGCCATCGTTTCCCTGACTCAGAAAATCATCCGCCCCGGCAGGCAGCGGGTGCGAGACCGCGCCGGATAACAGCCCCAAGCCGGTTGCCAACGGGTCTGCACTCCAGATGTGGTCGAAATTTTTCAGGGCAGCCTGCGGCAGGGTTCCTGCCCCCCAGAGCCAGACGCTATTTACCGGCGGCAGGCCGCGTTGTTCCCGCGCCAGATTGACGGGGTGTTCAAACAGCAACATCTGGGCTTCGTTGAGCAGGGAACGAAACTGCCTCGCATCCGGCCCTGTCGGCAAAAACGGGTGGATATTCTGGCCCGCCGTTGCATGCAGGCTATGCGTCTCGATTGCAGGCAAACGACTTAAACGCAAATACCAGCTTTTGGGTGATGCTGCGACAAACTCCAGGCCATCTTCGGAAAAATGTCGATTGAGCGTATCGATCAATGCCTGCGCTTCCTGCTCGTCGATAGGCAATGACGATGCTTCAGCCAGAATCAACTGGTCGCGTTCAACCGTCAAGAAAATGGGGTCGGCACGCATCCAGGCCGCACCCTCTGGCGCAATCCCTTCCGCCAGCAAGCTGAGCGGGGCGATCGGATAGGAGGACGGATAACCGGGCTGGGAGGGGATGCCAAAGTGCTTACACAACCAGCTTTCCATCTCCATTTCGGAAGAATTCGTGTGCTTTCCACGAGCGAGCATGGATTCCAGCGCCGGCGCGTGAGCGTTATGAAGGGGATCATTCTCCGGCGTGTTGGCGCCGGGTGGGAACAGAGTGGGAATAAGCAGGTGACAGTGCATTTTGGGTGATGGGTAATAAGTAATGAGTAATGGGTGGTGGGGCGGTTTTCATCACTCATTCCCCATCACCCGTCACCAGTTATTTCAAAACCTTCCGATAACGCCTGAGAATCACCCACATGGTCAAACTGACAAACGCGCCGAAAATGGCCGTGATGGTGTTGATGTGCAGACCGGCCTTGACCATCATGGCGTAGCCGCCGAGCAGGATCAAAATACTGATGTTTTCGTTGAAGTTCTGTACGGCGATGGAGTGGCCTGCGCCCATCAACAGGTGTCCGCGATGCTGTAGCAGGGCGTTCATGGGGACGACGAAAAACCCGCCCAGTGCGCCAATAATGAACAGCAGGAAGATGGCGATGCGCCAGTCTGTGACCAGCGACATCAGGATGACGACAATACCCATCATGATGCCGGTCGGCAAGACCTTGACCGACTGATCGAGGGCGATATAGCGCCCGGCTATGACCGATCCGACTGCGATTCCCAAAGCCACCACAACCATCAGTTGAGTGGCCTGGCTCAAATCGAATCCAAGCGCCAATACGGCCCAGGCCAGGACTACCAGCCTCAGTGTTGCGCCCGCCCCCCAGAACAGGGTGGTGACGGCGAGGGAAATCTGTCCCTGCGGGTCGCGCCAGAGCAGGAAGAAGGCGTGCCAGAAGTCATGCAGCAGAAAGAAAGGGTTTTTCTTCGGCAACTTGTGGTCGATCTCGACGCGGGGAATGAACAGATTGAAGATTGCTGCGGCGATATACAGGCCTGTGACGGCGATAATGGCGAATTTTGCGGCGCTCATTTCAATACTCAGCCCGGACAGCAAGTGTTGCGCAAAGGCAGGCTTGATCAGGATGCCGCCGATGATTGCGCCCAGTACGATGGCGGCGACCGTCGCGCCTTCCATCCAGCTATTGGCGACCACCAGTTTCTCCGGTGGCAGAAATTCGGTCAGGATGCCGTACTTGGCCGGCGAATAGGCGGCAGCACCCAGCCCCACGATGCCGTAGGCGTACAAAGGCGGCGCTCCGAACAGCATGGCGAGGCAGCCGATGAACTTGATGCTGTTGCTGATGAACATGACCCGGCCCTTGGGGAAGGCATCGGCAAATGCACCGACGAAGGGGGCGAGGGCGATATATGAAACGACAAAAAACTGCTGTAGCACCGGGGTATGCCAACTGGGTGAGTCCAGTTCCATCAGCAGGGCAATGGCGGCGAAAAGCAGGGCATTGTCGGCAAGAGCGGACAAAAACTGCGCGATCAGAATGGTGTAGAAGCCGCGATTCATGCGGTCTGCAAGGCCATTATTTGGGAGGTTTTCAGCATCTTAGGATCAGGTTTATACCATGGAATCGTCAAAATCGCCCTCTTGGGAAGGCATTAGGGGGCTTTACTTGATCTCACTCAAGAGGCGGTCAATCGTGCCGCCAGCCTGCCTGACGTAGCCGCCGCCAAAGAGGTTGGCGTGATTCAGAACATGGTAGAGATTGTAGAGCGGCGCTGTGGCGTTGCCCCGATGGTGTTGTCTCGTTTCCAGCCGAATGAAGTCTCCACATGACGGTGCATGGCGGCCAGATTCTGCGCCATCTTTTCCCACCCGGCACGGCTGCTATCGCCAGTCTCAATCCATTCAAGCAGCAGAAAAGCGTGAGTTCCGGCCAGGCCGGTTCCCGCCGGGACGGGAACACGCAGGCTCCGGCTGGCCTGTATTTCCCGCAATCCATCCGCCTCGGCTTCGAATATCGGCAGGTAGCCAGCTTCATTGATTTTGACAAAATAACGCTTGCCGCCGCCATCGACCCTGAATGCGCGATTGATACAACCGCCGCTGACTGGACAGATGGACGCTATCTTGAAGGGCGTGCCGGTCTGCGTCGAAATATGGACTGAAATGGATTGCCAGTCAGTGTCGGAATGAAGCCGTTGCAATGGTCAGAAGGCTTTCAGCAACACCAGCATGGCGCCCGACCCGCCATCGGCGGCCTTGGCCTGGCAAAAGGCCAGCGTTTCTTCTCGCTGCATCAGCCAGTGCGCCACCTTGTTCTTCAGCACCGGTTCAAGGTTTTTGGAGCGCAGGCCCTTGCCGTGGATGACCCGAACACAACGGAAGCTGTTTTTCTGGCAATGCTGGAGAAATTGCAATAGTTCCAGTTTGGCTTGTGCCACAGTCAGGCCGTGCAGATCCAGTTCATCCTGGGTGATCCAGTGACCGCGACGCAGCTTTCTCAAGACCTGATTTTGCAAGCCAGGGCGCAGGAAGGCGAGTTCCTCGCCGCTTTCCAGGCTGTCTGCCCAGTAAACATGATCGCTGAGAGAGTCGAGCAGGACCTCACGCTGGTCACGCAAGGCCTGGCGGGGAACAGGTCTGGGTTTCGGTCGGGGATGGACGAATCTCAAGCCCTGCGGCAGCGGTCTGGCATTGCCGACTGCTGCGCGGAACATGAGTTGATCGTCCTCATTCAAACCAGTCGCCTTTTACCATTGTCCCCTCTCCCGCAAGTGGGGGAGGGTTGGGGAGGGGGTGCATCAAGAGAAAAGGAAGGCTTGGCTACTTGGACAAATTATCCAGGTAGCGCTCGGCGTCGAGCGCAGCCTGGCAACCCGTACCGGCGCTGGTGATGGCCTGGCGATAGATGTGATCCTGCACGTCGCCGGCTGCGAATACGCCGGGAATGCTGGTCTGGGTAGCAAAGCCCTTGTTGCCGCCCTGGGTGACAATGTAGCCGCCTTCCAGGGTGAGCTGACCTTCAAACAGGTCGGTATTGGGCTTGTGGCCGATGGCGATGAAGATGCCTTGCAGGGCGATGTCCTTGGTCGCGCCGTCCTTGGTGCTCTTGAGCCTCATGCCGGTGACGCCGGTCTTGTCGCCCAGCACTTCGTCCAGCTCGCAGAAGGCTTCCAGGGTGATGTTGCCGTTCTTGATGCGATCCATCAGCTTGTCGACCATGATCTTTTCCGCCTTGAAGGTGTCGCGGCGATGCACCAGGGTGACGTGTTTGGCGATGTTGGAGAGGTACAGCGCTTCTTCAATGGCGCTGTTGCCGCCGCCGACCACGGCGACATCCTGATTCTTGTAAAAGAAACCGTCACAAGTCGCGCAACCAGACACGCCGCGCCCCATGAACGCTTCTTCAGAAGGAATCCCCAGATATTTGGCCGAGGCGCCAGTAGAGATGATCAGCGCGTCACAGGTATAGGTGCCGCTATCGCCTGTCAGGGTGAACGGTTTTTCCGTCAGCTTGGCGGTATGAATCTGGTCAAAGATGATTTCAGTGTCGAAGCGTTCGGCGTGTTTATGGAAACGATCCATCAGCGCTGGGCCCATCACGCCATCCACATCGGCTGGCCAGTTGTCCACTTCAGTGGTGGTGGTGAGTTGACCACCTTGCTGCATGCCGGTGACCAGTACCGGTTTCAGGTTGGCGCGTGCGGCGTAAATCGCAGCGGTATAACCGGCTGGGCCGGAACCGAGAATGAGTAGCTGGCAGTGTTTGACGGACATGATCGAGTGCTCCAATGTGGAAATGGTAGGAAAATGATTGTTGCAGTATGTTGGGCTAAGTCAAATATTATCAAGAAACGGGTCGCACGTAACTTGTAAAAGGCTTCTGCTATAATTCCCGCGCTTATGGCATCGTCAAAAAACATTCCCTCCCGGCAGCCCGCTGCCCATCCATTCTCGCCCCGGATTTCCGGATTGTTGCGGGAATCCTGGTGGCTGCTTTTGGTCGGGCTTTCGCTTTATTTTATTTTGATCCTCGGCACTTACCACCAGGCCGATCCGGGCTGGTCGCATAGTGCGACGGTTTCCACCATTCATAATGCTGGCGGTGAATTTGGCGCCTGGCTGGCAGATGTCTTTTTGTACCTGCATGGCCTGTCCGCCTACTGGTGGGCGGCTTTCTTTCTGTTTGCGATTTCCTGGGGCTATCGGCGCATCGATAGCCTGAATGCGCCTGACCGCCGCTCGCTATTGATAGCTTTTACTGGCTTTCTGCTGATTCTGGTCGGCAGCAGCGGGATGGAGGCTTTGCGCCTGTACAGCCTGAAAGTTGCACTGCCGCTGGCGCCGGGCGGGATGCTGGGGGCGGCAGTCAGCGAGTCGTTGATGCGGACATTCGGCTTTACCGGCGCGACGCTGATGTTGCTGATGTTGATGGCGATTGGCTTGAGTTTCTTTATCGGCCTTTCCTGGCTGGAGCTGATTGAGCGCCTCGGCACCTGGGTTGAAAATGCATTTTTCTTCGTCGTCAACGCCCGCGAAGCGCGCAAGGATAGGCAAGCTGGCAAAGAGGCGGAAGCGGCGCGCGAACAGATCGTGACTGTGGAAAAGAAGCGCCAGGAAGAACAGGAACCCATTCACATAGCGCCACCGATCATGGAGATTCCCCGTTCGGAACGGGTCGAACGCGAAAAACAGGTGCCGCTGTTCGAAAATATGCCGGATTCGCCTTTGCCGCCGTTGCACTTGCTGGATGAGGCGGAAGCGAACATGGAATTCATCAGCCCGGAAACGCTGGAATACACCTCGCGTCTGATCGAACGCAAACTGGCTGATTTCGGTGTCGAGGTCAAAGTGGTTGCGGCCTATCCCGGCCCGGTGATCACGCGCTATGAAATCGAGCCCGCCGTCGGCGTGAAAGGCAGCCAGATCGTCAATCTCATCAAGGATCTGGCGCGCGCGCTTTCGGTTATCAGTATCCGGGTGGTGGAAACCATACCGGGCAAGCATTACATGGGGCTGGAATTGCCCAACCCCAAACGCCAGGTCGTACGCCTGTCCGAAATTCTCGGCTCGCAGGCTTATGCGAACATGCATTCCAACCTGACTGTCGCGATGGGCAAGGATATTGGCGGACAGCCGGTGGTAGCCGATCTTGGCAAGATGCCGCATGTGCTGGTGGCCGGCACCACCGGTTCGGGTAAATCAGTCGGCGTCAATGCCATGATCCTGTCGCTGCTGTACAAGGCGGAGCCCGCCCAGGTACGCCTGATCATGGTTGATCCCAAGATGCTGGAGCTTTCCATCTATGAAGGCATCCCTCATCTGCTGGCGCCGGTGGTGACGGACATGAAACACGCCGCCAACGCGCTGAACTGGTGCGTGGCAGAAATGGAGCGGCGCTACAAGCTGATGTCGGCGATGGGGGTCAGGAACCTGGCTGGCGCGAACCAGAAAATCCGGGATGCCAAAAAAGCCGGAACACCGATTACCAATCCATTCTCCCTAACCCCGGACAGCCCGGAACCAGTCGAAGAAATGCCGTCGATTGTAGTCTTTATCGACGAACTGGCTGATCTGATGATGGTGGTTGGCAAAAAAGTCGAAGAACTGATCGCGCGCCTGGCGCAAAAAGCGCGCGCTTCCGGGATTCACCTGGTGCTGGCAACTCAGCGGCCCTCGGTGGACGTGATTACCGGCCTGATCAAGGCCAACATCCCGACCCGGATTGCCTTTCAGGTTTCCAGCAAGATCGATTCGCGCACTATCCTGGATCAAATGGGTGCTGAAGCGCTGCTTGGGCAGGGCGACATGCTGTATATGCCTTCTGGCACGGGTTATCCCCAACGCGTGCATGGCGCCTATGTGGCCGACCATGAAGTCCATAAAGTGGTCGATTACCTCAGGTCTATGGGCGCGCCGCAATATATCGAAGGCATTCTGGAAGGCGGGGCGACTGACCTGGATGCAGAATCCGCCGAAAACGGGGGAGGGGACGCAGAATCCGATCCGATGTATGACGAAGCCGTGGCGATTGTCGTCAAGTCCCGCCGCGCTTCCATTTCCTCCGTCCAACGCCAGCTTAGAATCGGTTACAACCGCGCCGCGCGTCTGATCGAGCAGATGGAGAAGGCCGGATTGGTGTCGCCGATGCAAAGCAACGGCAACCGTGAAGTGATTGCACCGCATCATGAGTAGGATTTGCGCTGCAATTTCGTTCTTGAAAAAACGATTTAACCACGGGGCGCACGGGGAAAAGCAAATCTTTTTTTTGGGTTCCCCCGTGTTCCCCGTGCGCCCCGTGGTTATAAAAAAATACCTGGCTTTTTCCCCCGCTTATCTTGTATTCATCTCCATCGCCCAGGCGGGCGGCGTCGAGGATCTGAAATCCTTCCTGAACCAGACGCACTCGCTCAAGGGGCAGTTTACCCAGACCGTGCTGAACCGCAACGGCAATCAGATTCAGTCTGCCAGCGGGCAGATGCAGTTTTCAAGGCCGGGTAAATTCTATTGGGCTTACGAGAAGCCCTATGTCCAGCTCATCGTCGGCGATGGCGTTAAAGTCTGGATGTATGACCCCGATCTCAATCAGGTTACAGTCAAGAAACTCGGTCAGGCGTTGGGTAGCACCCCGGCGGCATTGCTGGCTGGGAGTGGCGAGATCGAACAGAATTTTCAACTCTCCAGCGCAGGTCGCTCCAATGGCATCGACTGGGTCGAGGCGCAGCCCAAATCAAAAGAGGGCGGCTTTGACAGCTTTCGTATTGGTCTCAAGGCTGGGCAACTGGAAGCCATGGAGCTGCGTGATCATTTCAGCCAGACCACCGTGATTCGTTTCAGCGGCTTGGAGCGCAACCCCAAGCTGCCCGCTTCCCAGTTTGTATTCATTCCGCCCAAAGGCGCGGACATCGTTGGTGAATAATTCCCTGTTTGAACAAGCCAGCCGGAAACCGCTGGCTGAAGCTTTGCGCCCCCAGAATTTGAGCCAGATGGTTGGTCAAAGCCATCTGCTCGGCGCAGGCAAACCTTTGCGCATGGCTTTTGATTCGGGAAAGCTCCACTCCATGATTTTATGGGGGCCGCCGGGGGTGGGGAAAACCACCCTGGCGCGGCTGATGGCAGCAAGCTTTGATGCCGAATTCATTGCGCTTTCAGCCGTGTTTTCTGGCGTCAAGGACATTCGGGAAGCCATCCAGAGAGCTGAGCTTGCCCTGCAACAATATGGGCGTCACACCATCCTGTTCGTCGATGAAGTCCATCGATTCAACAAGGCGCAACAGGACGCTTTTCTGCCCTTTGTCGAGCAGGGTCTGGTGACCTTTGTCGGCGCGACCACGGAAAACCCCTCGTTTGAAGTCAATGGCGCGCTCCTGAGCCGAGCCCAGGTCTATGTACTGAAGCCGCTTTCCGAGCAGGAACTCGAATCGCTGTTTGAGCGCGCCCAAACCCTGGTTCCAGTTCAGTTCGATCCGACAGCCAAACAAGTGCTGACGGGGTTTGCCGATGGCGATGCCAGGCGTTTTCTGAATTTGCTGGAGCAAATTGGTAATGCGGCAGAAATTGCAGATATTCAATCAATTACAGTAGAATTCATACAAAATACATTAACAAAAAATGGGGCGCGCTTCGATAAGGGCGGCGACCAGTTTTACGATCAGATTTCCGCTTTGCACAAGTCGGTACGCGGCTCAAACCCGGACGCAGCCCTGTACTGGTTGTGCCGCATGCTTGATGGCGGCGCGGATCCGCTCTATCTGGCGCGCAGGCTGGTGCGTATGGCGAGCGAGGATATCGGCCTGGCCGATCCGCGCGCCCTGCGCCTGACGCTGGATGCCTGCGAAGTTTATGAAAGGCTGGGTAGCCCGGAAGGTGAGCTGGCGCTGGCGCAAGCGGTGCTTTATCTGGCGGCCGCCCCCAAAAGCAACGCGGCCTATGTCGCGTATAATGAAGCCCGCGCCTTGATTAAAAACGATAAATCCAGAGCTGTGCCGGTTCACCTGCGCAATGCGCCGACCAGGCTGATGAAGGAACTGGGCTTCGGCCATGCTTATCGCTACGCGCATGACGAACCCGATGCCTATGCGGCGGGAGAACAGTATTTCCCGGACGAGATGAAAGCGGTCAATTTCTACCGCCCCACGCCAAGAGGCATGGAAGGGAAGATAGGCGAGCGCCTTGCCTGGCTAAGGGAGCTGGATTCAAAGGCGCGTATAACAACATTCAAGGAATAGAAAAATGCTGGATATTCAACTTCTGCGTACTGATCTGGACAACGTGGCAAGCCGCCTCGCCTCGCGCGGGTTTGTGTTTGATACAACCCATTTTCAGGAACTGGAACAGGATCGAAAAACCACCCAGACCCATACACAGGAATTGCAGGCCAGGCGCAACGCCAGCTCCAAGCAGATCGGTCAGGCCAAGGCAAAGGGCGAAGATGTTTCCTCCATCATGGCTGAGGTCGCCAATCTGGGCGACGAACTCAAAGCGGCAGAAGAAAAACTGGGATTTATTCAGTCCAGAATGCAGGATCTGCTTTCAGGCATCCCCAATTTGCCGCATGAAAGCACGCCGCTTGGAAAATCTGAAACCGACAACGTGGAAGCGCGCCGGGTCGGCACACCGAAAACTTTTGATTTCGAGGTTCGTGATCACGTCGATGTCGGCGAGGGTTTGAAGCAGCTCGATTTTGCGACCGCAGGGAAAATCAGCGGCGCGCGCTTTACCCTGCTGAAAGGCCAGATGGCGCGTCTGCACCGCGCGCTGGCTCAGTTCATGCTGGATGTGCATACCGTCGAGCACGGCTACACCGAAGTCTATGTTCCTTATCTGGTGAATGCCGAATCCATGCGCGGAACCGGCCAGTTGCCCAAATTCGAGGCAGACCTGTTCGCGGTGCAGAAGAACGAAAACGAAAAACTGTACCTGATCCCGACCGCTGAAGTGCCGGTGACCAACATCGTGCGCAACGAAATTCTGGCGGCTGAAGCCCTGCCGCTCAAGTTCGTCTCCCACACCCCCTGTTTCCGCTCGGAAGCCGGTTCCTACGGCAAGGATACGCGCGGCCTGATCCGCCAGCACCAGTTCGACAAGGTAGAGTTGGTGCAGATCGTCCGCCCGGAAGACTCCTGGGCTGCGCTGGAAGAGTTGACCGGCCACGCCGAAACCATTCTGAAAAAACTCGATTTACCCTATCGGGTCATGGCCTTATGCACCGGCGACATGGGTTTCTCCGCCGCCAAAACCTATGATCTGGAAGTCTGGCTACCCGGCCAGAACACCTACCGGGAAATTTCCTCATGCAGTAATTTTGAAGCATTCCAGGCACGCAGAATGCAGGCGCGCTACCGGGGAGAAAAGGGCAAGCCCGAACTGGTGCATACGCTCAACGGCTCCGCGCTGGCTGTCGGGCGCACGCTGGTGGCGATACTGGAGAATTATCAACGCGCAGATGGATCGGTGGATATCCCGACGGTGCTTCAGCCTTACATGATGGGACAGAAAACGCTGGAATTGGCGGGTTGAAGTTTCGCGTAGGGCGCAATAACCGAAGGGCATTGCGCCAATATGCCCAGCATTAACTGCGGAAAACTAATGTTCATCCTCTTCAGTGGGCGCTTCAGTTTTTTCAGGTAACAAAGCGCCTGCCGGTGGCTTGATACCAGTTCCTGATTCCACCAGCTTTCTGGGCGTGCCTTTTGGCAGGACGATTTTGGCGACAGGCCTGTCGAATTCGGGCTGATGTGGCTTTTCAAAGCGGCTCAGAATATCGAAGTAGGTCCGGATGGTTTCGACAAAAATGACCGTTTCCCCCCCGCGCGCATAGCCATGTTTCACCTTGTTGCGATACTCTGCTTTGGCCAGCAAGGGCAGGGTGGTTTTCAGGTCGGTCCATGAATCCGGATTGAGCTTCATCTGCTTCGCCAAAGTGCGCGCATCCTCCAGATGGCCGTAGCCGATATTGTAGGAAGCCAGCGCAAGCCAGGTCCGGTCCGGTTCCTGAATGCGATCCGGCATCTGGTCCCTCAGAAAAGCGATGTACTTCGAGCCGGCGTAAATGCTTTGTTTGGCGTCCAGACGGTCGCTGACACCCAGCCGGTCGGCTGTATCGTTGGTCAGCATCATCAAGCCGCGAACGCCGGTAGGGGAGGTTGCCAGCGGATTCCAGTGCGATTCCTGGTAGCCCACGACAGCGAGCAGGCGCCAGTCCAGGTCCGTTTGCTCCTGCGCATCACGAAAGAGCTTTCTGAACCTGGGCAATATCCCGTTGGCGTCGATCAGAAAACGTTCAACGTCCACGCGATCAAGCCGGTTCACATGACCGTAATAACGATCCAGCAGACGTTTGAGCGTGCCATCTTTTTCGATGCGCGAAAAAAAATCCTTCGATTTTTCATAAACAAAAGCATCCCCCTCCTTGGGGAAAACCCAGGCAAATGGCTGCTTTTCGGTGAGATCGAAGGCGACATCGATGGTCGGCAGAAAATTCTTGGCCACAGCAACCGTATCCGAATACGCAACGACCGCGTCGAGTTGCCCCATGGCAAGGCGATCCAGCAATTCCTCGCTATCTTCAGTCGAGCTTTCCTTCCATAGCAGGGAAGGGTGTTTCACTTTCTCGGCACGGAGCTGCTCTGCAAAGCTGGAACCAGCTACCACCTCGATTCTTAGGCCCGTCAAATCCCCCATTTTCTTTGGCCGAACGCCACCAGACGAGTTATAGACAAGCTGCTGGCTGGCCTTGTGATAGGGCAGTGAAAATCGGAAGCGCGCCTGACGCTCGGGCGTGATATTGATCCCGGCGGCAGCAAAATGTGCTTTTCTGGACTGCAAGTCCGGCAGGATTTCGGCAAACTGGTCGGCAACGACAAAGCGCACCTTGACGCCCAGTTCCCTGGCAAACAAAACAACCAGATCATGCTCCATGCCAGCCAGATTGCCTTCTGCATCCTCGAAATAAGTCGTCGGGCTGTTTCGAGTAAGCACCACAAGCTCGCCGCTCTCCTGCACGGAGGGAACTGGAACTGAAGACGGGGAATAGTTGCATCCCGCCAGAACAACAAGCCAAAAGGCCGCCATGGTCAAAATTCGCATGGCGCGAGTTTGGGGGACTTTGAAATTTTTGTCTATCCGGGTTTGATAAGCGCCTCACCCAATGTAGAATGGCGGGCTTCGGAGAGGTGGCAGAGTGGTCGAATGTACCTGACTCGAAATCAGGCGTGGGCGCAAGCTCACCGAGGGTTCGAATCCCTCTCTCTCCGCCAGATTTATTTAGAATCAATGACTTAACCAGTATTTTTCTGCTTCATGCACGAAAACGTGTCCGTTTACGTGTCCATGAAGGAGAAAAAAATGCGCTCCCCCTCAGTCCAGTTTTCGTCTTTTTTGTTCAAAAAATGTAGCGCCGCGCGATATTTGGAACAGATTTGCGCGATATTTGGAACAGGGAAAGATTGTATTACGCGAAACATAATTGCGTATTGTGAAACATCAATGGGTCATTGATCATAGATCTGATCTGTTGGTTAAACGTGGCCGTCCGGGTGTTCCTACACCTGGTCGGTCGCTTCCTCTTGAATTCTGATTACCACCCCACAAACCAAATGGTTGCCGTGATGGTATTTAGCGCCACCCCTTTAACCTGAATTTTGCACAAACAGGGCGAATAACAAAGTAAGCATTTGATATAATACGAGTTATCAAAAAACATATTCGTAAAAAATGACTACTTGTACTCGCCCTGATGCCAATTCTACCCCAGAACAACTCCGCTTTCC
>JAUYFQ010000182.1 GCA_030690895.1 Sulfuricellaceae bacterium | reverse complement strand
GCCCGCCAGATCGGGGCGTGATTCGCGTATGGAGCGAGCGAGCGTTGGGAAGGTCCGGGACGTTCAATGGCAGACGTCCGCTCAAGAGCAAGGTCACGCCGATCAAGGTTCCCAGAAATGCCAATACGGGCGGCGCTATCTTACCGGCCAAACCGTTCACTTTTTAATAGAGATCATGCACGATCCGCTTTGTTGCTTGTGGATACTGCGTGTGTTAAACCCAGATTGTCCATTAGGCATGATCTCGTCAAAACGACGGAATGTAGGGGCGAATTTACTTGTGCCCGATTTTTGGGTATTCGCCAAAGGCGGTTAAAACCGCCCCTAAATGGACAATCTGGGTTGAATCAAAGTGGCGCCAGATGATATTTCATTCGCGCCAAACCTGTCGCCAAGTATAATCTACCCCATGACAAATTCCCCTGATACCTCTTTTACCAGCGCCAGCCTGTTTTTGCTGCTCCCTCTCTCATTCCCGGTTCTGGCAGAGCCGGCGACTACCCCCATGACGGGGCAGCTTGCCTACGTCGGCAGCGACACCAGACTAGGGCTGGGATATGACACCAAAACAAAGCTGAGAGGCGAAGTTGCTCATGTTTTTAATGATGGCAATCTTGCAGCCTGGATCGGCGAGGGCTGGGTTAGCGGCTCGTCCGGCGGCTTGAAGCTGAACTATAACTGGGCTGCCAACGACGAAAAAGAGCCGGGCAAGAGCGTGCGCAAACTGTTTGCTGCAGTCGATCAGAATGAGCAGCACGATAGAAAAATCACCTTGGGCGGCGGCCTGGAGCACGAAAGCCTGTTTGCCGGACTCTATGTATCTGCTGCTATTTCCGGTCGCCGCCAAATCGGCGAGCAGTCTTTTATGAACACCGAAACCATATCGGGGTCGGAGCCGGACGGTCGCCAGTATTATCAGGATATTTCTACCACCACTCAGACGCGGCTGTTTGAACGCCCCTACGATTATGGCATTGGCGCGCGTGTCGGGCGTTATTTCGGTGAGCCGCTGATCCGCCTGGCTGGCGGTCTGGACTACGAGTGGGGCGAGAACTCCAGCCACCAGAGCACCGTCTCGGTCATGCTGGAAAAATTCATCGCCAATACCCCACACAGCATTGCGCTCCATGCCGAGGCTTATCAGAAGGCCGGTTCGCTGGAGCCGCAGCGCAACGATGAGCGTCTGTATTTCATGTACCGATATGAGCTGGGGGGGAAGAGTTACCGGCCTGAGCGACCTTATCGCATGGTCGAAGCCGCGCCTGCCGCCCGCTCACCTGCGCCACCTGTCGAAGCCGTCAAATCGGCGCCATCAGTGGAAAAGCGGATGGTCAAGACAACCGCCACCATGCTCTCCGACGCTTTCTTCGAACTGGATAGCGACAAGCTGACGCCCGCAGCCAAAACCGCGCTGGATTCGGTCATCAACACATTGAAGAACGCCGGACATGGCGGCAACATTCACCTGGCTGGACATACTTGCGATCTGGGTTCGGCCAAACACAACCTGAAGCTGTCGGAGCTGCGCGCCCTCTCGGTTCGCAACTATCTGACCGGCAAGGGCGGGCTGACCTCGGATGCGTTTGTGGTCGAGGGTAAAGGCGAAACTGCGCCGCGTTACCCCAATACCAAAGACATGCGCTACAGAAATCGCCGGGTTGATCTGGAGTTCGTGACGTTTGCCGAGAAGCTGGAAGATGTCGCCCTGCCGACAGAAACTCAGCCAGTCTTGCCCGCCAAGGCGCAGCCGGTCGAGTGGGCAAAGGAATATATCGAAAGCGAGCCCGCCTGGATGCGCCGCGCCCTGCGCCACACGACGCCCCACAAGCTGAGCGTTGATGTTTATCGCCAGGAAGAGCGAAACGTCTCTACCGTCAGCGGCGAGAAACGCTATGTCAATCGCGACCCGGTCGCCCGGAACGATGCCTACTCGCTCAATCGTGATCAGTCGGAACTGCTGGAAGTCATGGCAAACGATGGCGACCCGGATCAGGACCCGTTGCAAATCGTCTCCGTTTCGCAACCTGCGCATGGGAGCGCCTTGCTCAGTGGCGGAAAAATTCGTTACACCCCGGTGCCTGGTTATGTCGGTGCAGACGCTTTCAGCTACACCATTGCAGATGGCAAGGGAGCAACCAGCACCGCCCAGGTTTCCCTGAGCGTGCAGGCCGTCAATCAGCTCCCAGTGGCCAGAAATGATCAGTACACCGTGCCAGCTACCAGCGATTCACTGCTGGATGTGCTCGGCAATGACAGTGACCCCGATGGTGATGTGTTAACGGTCGCCTCCTTCACTCAACCCTCGACCGGAAAAGTCACGCAGGGACCGGGAGGCAAGCTGGTCTTTACACCATCCGAGCGGTTTGCCAGCACGGTTTTCAGCTATACCATTACGGATGGAAAGAACGGCACGGCAACCGCGACCGTGACCTTGATAGATCCATGATGGTTCTGTAAATGCGCAGGACGGGCGGGTGATTAACTACCTCGACAAGCTTCCTAGAAGGTCGAAACGATTTGTCATGCTGGCGCTTGATGTGGTGCTGTTGCCGCTCGCGCTATGGTCTGCCATCGCCTTGCGTTTAGGCGAGTGGTTGCCCAATGTGGCTGGTTTGTATTGGCTGATGTTGCTGGCGCCTGTTGTCGCAATCCCCATCTTTATTCGGATAGGCTTGTACCGCGCCGTCATCCGTTACATGGAGGACCGGTTCGTACTGACTGTGCTGAAAGGCGTAACACTTGCGGTTCTATTGCTGCTGGCTTTTAGCGTGATGACCGGGGTGGGAAATATTCCTCGTTCAGCAGTTGTGATTTACTGGATTATCGCCTTGCTTTACATCGGCGGCAGCCGGATGATCGCGCGCGCTTTTTTCCGCAGATTTGAGTTTATGGGTGATCTGGCCGCATGTGATCGTGTCGCCATTTATGGAGCCGGTGAGGCCGGCATCAAGCTGGCTGCGTCCTTGCATGCCGGACAGCATTCCAACGTGGTGGCTTTTTTTGATGACAACCCTGACCGGCATGGCAGTGAAATTGGCGGGATTAAGGTCTTTTCCCCCACAAAATTTGCGGAAGTTTTGGCCATTGAAGCGTTTTCTTCCGTTTTGCTGGCCATGCCTTCAGCCTCACATAAGAGCCGCCAGGAAATCATCCGCAGGATCGAACCCCATAAGGTGTCTGTCAAAACCATTCCAGATACTTTGGATTTATTGACGGGGGCAGCCAAAATCGACGAAATTCGCGAAGTGGCGATCGAAGATTTGCTCGGTCGCGATTCCGTGTGTCCGATTCCGCATCTGATCGACCGGTGTATCAGCGGCAAAGTAGTCATGGTGACGGGAGCCGGCGGCTCCATCGGGTCGGAACTCTGCCGTCAGATCATCATGCTCGAACCAAAGTGCCTGATCCTGTTTGAAATGTCCGAGTTCGCCCTGTATCAGATCGAGCAGGAAATCAATGGCCTGAAATCACGGTTCAACAGCACAGCAGAAATCGTCCCAATGCTGGGCTCCGTTACCCACCAAAAACGGGTTGAGATGGTGCTGCGCGTGTTTGGCGTGCAGACCATCTATCATGCCGCAGCCTACAAACATGTTCCTCTGGTTGAGCATAATCTGATTGAGGGTGTAGTCAATAACGTGTTTGGTACCTTGCGCGTTGCGGACGCGGCGCGAAATGCCCAGGTTGAAACATTTGTACTGATTTCGACGGACAAGGCTGTGCGACCTACCAATGTGATGGGCGCCACCAAGCGCCTTGCAGAGCTGATATTGCAAGCGTTTGCAGGAGAAAGCGGGGAAACGCGCTTCAGCATGGTTCGGTTCGGCAACGTGCTGGGCTCATCGGGTTCCGTGGTACCACTGTTCAGGAAGCAGATCCAGAATGGCGGCCCGGTCACGGTGACACACCCTGAAATTACGCGTTATTTCATGACCATACCGGAAGCGGCAAACCTCGTGCTGCAGGCAGGGGCGATGGGGCAGGGCGGAGATGTGTTCGTGCTGGATATGGGCAAGCCGTTGAAGATCGTGGACCTTGCCCGCAGGATGATACATCTGAGCGGGCTTGACATAAGGGACGAAACTAACCCTGGCGGCAATATCTCGATTGAATACACGGGGCTGCGATCGGGAGAAAAGCTGTATGAGGAACTGCTGATCGGAGAAAATGTTTCAGGTACGGAACATCCCTTGATCATGCGCGCGGAAGAAAGCGAATTATCCTGGAACGAACTCTCCGATGTACTGGATCGGATCGATGCGGCCTGCCACCAATTTGAATATGAAAAGGTAAGGGATATCCTGCTCGAGATTGTGGATGGCTACCAACCGCAAGGTGAAATCCATGACTATGTTTGGCAGCACTTGTAAATCAGACTCTATTTATTACCCCCATAATTAAATTTGACCATCGAGTTGAACGCAGGGGTTGTGACGAAAACAAATGACAACAACACATCCAATATCGCTTGCCTGTTTCAATGCCTACGATGTTCGTGGCCGAGTGCCGGATGAACTGAACGAGGATATAACTTGGCGTATCGGCCTCGCGTTTGCCATTGAATTTGACCCACATACGGTTATCGTCGGTCATGATATCCGTCTGGAAAGCCCTTCGCTTGCCGCAGCGCTGATCAAAGGCCTAAATGCTGGCGGTGTTGATGTAATCGACATTGGTCTTTGTGGAACGGAAGAAGTTTATTTCCAAACCTTCTACCGCCAGACCGGTGGCGGCATCATGGTTACCGCAAGCCACAACCCCAAGGGCTATAACGGCCTGAAATTGGTGCGGGAGCAAAGCAGACCGGTCAGCGAAGACAGTGGTCTGCTCGCTATCCGTAGCCGTGTGGAGTCAAACGACTACGCGGGTTTTTCCCCTGTGCCGAAGGATGTCTTGACGGGCGCCAGCCACAGGGATAACGACAAAACCACCTACATCAAGCACCTGCTTACCTACATTGATCGCAACGCGCTCAAGCCGCTCAAAATCATCGCCAACCCCGGCAATGGTGGCGCAGGCGCGGTGATGCGTCTGCTGGAAAAATACCTGCCCTTCGAGTTCATCTATGTGCATGAAGCGCCTGATGGCAATTTTCCGAATGGGGTCCCCAACCCGCTGCTTCCGGAGAACAGAGATGCCACATCCCGGGCAGTCATCGAGCATCGGGCCGATCTTGGCATTGCCTGGGATGGCGATTTTGACCGCTGCTTTCTGTTTGATGCCCAGGGGCGATTTATCGAAGGCTACTACCTTGTCGGCCTGCTGGCGGAGGTCATGCTCGCCAGGCATCCTGGCGCGAAAATCATCCACGACCCGCGCCTGACCTGGAATACCATCGAGCAAGTGCGCGCCGCAAACGGAGTGCCCGTCCAGTCCAAGACAGGGCATGCCTTCATCAAGGTGCGCATGCGTCTGGAGGATGCCGTTTATGGCGGCGAAATGAGTGCCCATCATTATTTTCGCGACTTCGCATATTGCGATAGCGGGATGATTCCCTGGTTGTTGATTACCGAATTGATGAGCCATACGAGTCAGTCGCTTGCCAGTCTGGTGGATGAACGCATGGCAGCCTATCCGTGCAGCGGCGAGATCAATTATTGCGTTGCCGACCCGGCCTTGGTGCTGGAGCAAATCAGGAAGTTTTATCAGAGCGAGTCGCACGAAGAGGATTGCACTGATGGTCTTGGCATGGAATTCGCGGATTGGCGTTTCAATCTGCGTTCGTCAAACACCGAATCGCTACTGCGGCTGAACGTGGAAACACGAGGGGATATTTCCGCAGTAAGTCGTCGTGTCGCCGAACTTGAATTGTTTATCAAATAGTTGGCAAACCTATGAAACGACTGTTGCTTACCGGCGCGCGGGGATTTGTCGGCGGCGCGATACAGGCCATGGCGCAGGAGTCCGTGCCAGACGTGCTGATTGCAGGGTGGGAGATTGTGCCCGCTTCTTCCGTCATGGATATGCGATACCCCATGACCATTGCAGAAGAGGTGGCTAGAGTCCGACCAGAGGCGGTTATCCATCTCGCGGCACAATCCTTTGTGCCGGAGTCGTTTCGTGCCCCGATCGCCACCTTCGATGTCAATTTTCTTGGCGCCTTTCACCTCCTCTCTGCGCTTCGGGATTCGGGTTTTACCGGTCGGGTGTTGTACGTTAGTTCGGGGGATGTCTACGGGATGGTTCCAGAAGATGGTTTGCCCGTTAGCGAAACCCATCTTCCCGCGCCCCGAAGTCCCTATTCAGTTAGCAAGCTTGCTGCAGAACATTTGTGTGGGCAATGGACTCGCAGCGATGGCATGAACATAGTGGTGGCCAGACCATTCAATCATATTGGCGCTGGCCAGGATCAGCGCTTCGCAGTTAGTGATTTTGCCGCTCAGATCGTGGATATCCGGAATGGCCGCCGAGCCGCAGAGCTGGCCGTGGGGGATGTAGACGTAACACGCGATTTTTTGAGCATTCACGATGTAATCAGGGCGTATTTTGCCTTGCTGGATAAAGGGCAAGCCGGAACTGTCTATAATGTCTGCTCCGGCCAGGAAAGAACGCTGCGCTCCCTGATTGAAAAAATGGCTAAAATTTGTGGCATCACAGTTGATATCCATATTGATGAGCACCGTCTTCGCGCAAACGAGCAACGGCGCATGGCGGGGGATCCTTCTCTTTTGCAAGCGCATACAGGATGGCGTCCAACGGAAACCATTGAGGAAACATTGAAATCGATACTGTCTTACTGGGAGAAAAATAAAGCATGACCAAATCGGCGCTGATCACCGGCGTGACCGGGCAGGATGGTGCATACCTGGCCAAGTTGCTGCTGGAGAAAGGGTATCGGGTATTCGGCCTGATTGCCCGCCGTGGAACGGATACCCTCTGGCGCCTGCGCGAACTGGGAATTGAGCAACAAGTCGAGCTGATCAATGGCGACCTGACGGATGTTTCCTCCCTGATCCGCGCCATGGAAACATCCCAAGCCAGCGAGGTGTACAACCTGGGGGCGCAAAGTTTCGTCGCCACCTCCTGGGAGCAGCCACTGCTGACAGCCCAGGTAACCGGCGTATCGGTAACCAACGTGCTGGAAGCAATCCGCATCGTTAACCCGACAGCGCGTTTTTACCAGGCTTCAACCAGCGAAATGTTTGGCCTGATCCAGGCCGAAAAACAAGATGAAAAAACGACTTTCCATCCCCGCAGTCCCTATGGCGTTGCCAAGCTCTATGGCCACTGGATGACCATTAACTACAGAGAAAGCTTCAATATTCACGCCAGTAGCGGCATTCTGTTCAATCATGAATCCCCCCTTCGCGGCATTGAATTTGTGACGCGCAAGGTAACCGATGCTGCCGCGCGCATCAAACTGGGCAAGCAAAAGGAGCTGCGCCTGGGAAATATTGATGCCAAGCGCGACTGGGGATTTGCTGGGGACTACGTCGATGCAATGTGGCTTATGCTGCAACAGGAACAGCCGGATGATTATGTTATAGCGACAGGACGAACCACCACTGTTCGCGATATGTGCCGGATTGCTTTTAGTCATGTTGGCCTGAATTATGAAGATCATTTGCTGATCGATCCAAAATTCTTCCGCCCCGCAGAGGTGGAAGTGTTGCTCGGCAACCCCGCCAAGGCCCATGAAAAAATGGGCTGGGAGGCCAAAACCAGTCTGGAGACGCTCATTATCATGATGGCAGATGCCGATATGCGGCGGGTAGAGAAAGAATAATCATGTTAATCCCGGTTATCCTTTCAGGCGGTGCGGGAACTCGGCTTTGGCCGGTATCGCGCGAGGCGCACCCCAAGCCGTTCATGAAGCTGGCGGATGGCCAGAGTCTGCTGCAGAAGACTTTTTTACGCGCGATAAGCTTGGCTGGCGTGAGTGAAGTTCTGACCATCACCAACCGTGAGTACTACTTCAAGACCAAGGATGAGTATGCGGGCGCGATCGCCAAATCGCCCGCCACACACACCTACCTGCTCGAACCCGTTGGCCGGAATACAGCCCCGGCAATCGCGCTTGGAGCAATGAAGATTGCAGCAGAACACGGGTCGGATGCGCTCATGCTGGTTTTGGCTGCTGACCATTTGATAGCAAATCTGGAAGCTTTCTCCCTGTCCATCAAGAATGCCAGCGAGGCAGCTAAACAAGGCGCCCTTGTCACCTTCGGCATTGTACCCACTGCGCCTGAAACAGGCTTCGGCTACATTGAAATGGATATTGATCCGCCTTTTACATGGGAAGAGAATTCGGTAGCGGAGGGAAAGAGTCTTCCTGTCAGGCGCTTTGTAGAAAAACCTACCCAGGAGTTAGCGGCGGAATATCTGGCAAGCAAGCGCTATCTATGGAACTCCGGCATGTTTTGTTTCAAGGCAGGCGTCATCCTGCGGGAACTGGAAATACATGCTCCTGATTTGTATCAGGCGGCACGGATCTGCTGGGACGCCACTCGGACAGAAAAAGACAATGGCGCTGCGATGATGGAGATTGAATCGGCCACTTTTACCCATGTGCCGGATATTTCAGTTGATTACGCTGTTATGGAGCATTCCGACAAAGTTGCCGTTGTGCCAGGTAATTTCGGTTGGAGCGACATCGGCTCATGGGGTGCGGTCAGCGAATTGACGCGCCCGGATGAAGCCGGTAATCGCGTGGTCGGCGAGGCAATTCTGGTGGGCACTGAAAACACCTATATTCAGAGCGAGTCCCGCCTTGTCGCCGCCGTAGGACTGGAGCACCTGATTATCATTGACACCCCGGATGCGCTACTGGTGGCCGACCGTGACCGAACCCAAGACGTAAAAAAAGTGGTTGAGCAACTCAAGCTACAAGCCCACGAAAGTTACAAATTGCACCGCACCATTACCCGCCCATGGGGTACTTACACCGTGCTGGAGGAGGGTAACCACTTCAAGATCAAGCGCATCGTTGTCAAGCCCGGCGCATCGCTTTCTCTGCAAATGCACCACCACCGTAGCGAGCACTGGATTGTAGTCTGCGGCATGGCTAGGGTGGTAAATGGAGAAAATGAGCTGTTTGTCAACACCAACGAATCAACCTATATTCCAGCAGGGCATCAACACCGACTGGAAAACCCTGGAATACTGGATCTGGTTATGATCGAGGTGCAGAGCGGCGAGTACCTGGGCGAGGATGACATTGTCCGTTTTCACGATCACTACGAACGCATCTGATGCCCAGATGAAGTTTCTGGGTTAAAATTACCAATCAAATATCGGGTATAAACCAGCCTAGATGGAAGCATCCAACCCAGCAACACAGCCCATCGGTGCATTATTACTGCAACGTGCGCTGATCAATGCCAAAGACATAGACAAGGCATTGGCGTTTCAACAGAAATTCAAAGGGCGTTTTGGCGCGATACTGGTGCGCATTGGTGCCATTTCCGAAGACGCGCTACTACCCGTTCTTGCCGAGCAACTCAATCTGTCCTTGCTCGACAACCGTGAATTGCCTGCTCAACCGGAAATGATCCTGAATGCCATCCGGATGAGCGGGCTTGCCCCTGCATGGTTTCAAGATCAACGGGTGCTGGTTTGGGAAGGGGCAGACGGCATCATTCGGTGCGCATCGCGCAACCCGATAGACAGCAATCTGCAAGAAACGCTTTCGTCTGTATATCCATCCCACAAGCTCTCTTGGAGTTTTGCGCGCACACAAGATGTTGAAAATTCACTCAAACTGATACAACCCGGCTCACACGGAGAGTCGCATGATGAAATTGCGCACCTGCGTGAGCTTGCGGAAGAAGCCCCGGTCGTCGAGTTGGTTAACAATCTCCTCTCCCAGGCCACCGATGATGGTGCATCCGACATACACCTGGAACCGGAAGAGCGTGCATTTACAGTCCGCTACCGAATAGACGGCGTATTGCACACACGCATGACGCTGCCGCGAGAACGTTTTGACGCAGTGGCTTCGCGCATCAAACTCATTTCCGGCATGGATATCGCCGAGCGACGATTGCCACAGGATGGGCGAATATCCACTCGCGCCAGCGGGATAGAAATGGACATCCGCGTTTCCTGCGTACCTGGCGTAAATGGCGAATCCATCGTCATGCGCCTATTGCCGAAAGAACGCACTGATCTTGATCTCAACTCGATGGGGATGGAATCGGATCATTTGCAACAATTCACCCGCTGGATAAACGAACCGCACGGAATTTTGCTGGTGACCGGGCCAACCGGCTCAGGGAAAAGTACCACGCTGTATGCCGCGCTGGACAAAGCCAACAATCGGGCACGAAAAATCATCACGGTAGAAGATCCGGTCGAGTACAAGATGTCCGGTATTACCCAAATTCAAACCCAGAGTGATATTGGCTACACTTTTTCCCGCGCGCTGCGCGCCATCCTGCGCCAAGACCCTGACATCATCATGATAGGCGAAATTCGCGATTTGGAGACAGCTGAAATTGCCGTGCAATCGGCGCTCACCGGACACATGGTGCTATCCACTTTACATACCAACGACTCCCTAAGCGCTTTCACGCGCCTGCTCGATATGGGTGTAGAGCCCTTCCTGGTCGCCTCTGCCGTGCGCGCCGTGCAAGCGCAACGACTCGTGCGCAAACTTTGTGACAAATGCGCAATCCCGGCTGCACCTTCACAAAGCTTTACCGAAGCAACTGAAAGAATAAAAGTCAGGGCTCCCCACCTGTTTCAGGGGAAGCCCGGCTGGCGGGTAGCAAAAGGCTGTCAAGATTGCCGGGGCAGCGGCTACCGGGGACGGCTTGGCATTTACGAATTTCTTGAAGTGACGCCGCACATTCAAGAAGCCGTCATGCGCCATGAACCGATCGCCGAGATGCTGAAAATCGCTCAACAACAAGGCTATCGCAACCTCCGCGAAGATGGCCTCATCAAAGCCTGGCGAGGTCATACCAGCACAGATGAAGTACTGCGCGTTACCGGCATGGGCGAAGGCGGGGAAATACTCTAATGGATTTTCAGTACCAGGCGGCCAATACGCAAGGACAAGTGCTGACGGGTCAAATCAGTGCGGTTGATGATCGCGAAGCGATGCGCTTGTTGCAACAGCAAAACCTGATGCCGATTTCCATTATCTCCACCACGACAAGGCCAACGGACGGGCAGGCAAGCAGCAAGAAAGCCAGCAGCCAGGACAAAACGCTGGCGATACAAGAACTGACAACCCTGCTCAATGCCGGCGTGCCTTTAGCCGAATCGGTAGACTCAATCAGCATCGCCCATGCCGGAACGGCCATTGGCGCTGCATTTTCCATTGCACTTGCCGCGCTGCGACGTGGCGAACGATTTTCTGATGCCTTGCGCTTGATGGAGCTTGATCTACCCGTTTACCTCTATCAACTGGTAGAAGCGGGTGAATTGACCGGCAAACTCGGACAATCCTTGCAGACCGCAGTTGCCCAGATGGAATATGAAGATCGCATGCGCCAGGAAATGCGCAACGCGCTGACCTACCCCGCCATACTCGTCGTTTCAGGCATCGCAGCAACATTGCTGGTGTTTATCGTAGTCGTCCCAAAATTTGCCAACCTGCTCAAGGGCAACACGGCAAACATCCCACTGCTATCCAAATGGGTAATCGGCACGGGAATGTTCGTACAAGGCAACCTGCTTTGGGTTGGCCTGATTTCATTGTCACTCGTTATGGGCGTGGCAGCAGCGCTGCGCAACCCCGATGTGAGGAGCCAAGCCTTTGAATGGCTGGTACGCATACCCATATTGGGGCAATGGATCATGGAAACGGAAATGGGGCGATGGTCATCCATGTTAAGCGCGTTGCTGGAAAACCGCGTACCCATCATTACCGCGATGGAACTGGCGTTGAGCGGAGTAAAAATTTCAACGCTGCGCAACAGCCTGCAGCAAGTGCTGCGCGAAGTTCGTAGCGGCACCCGTTTTGCCGATGCGCTGGCCGCCAATCGCGCACTAGGCGCAACAGGAATCAACCTGATACGGGTAGGCGAGCGTTCAGGAGAACTCGCACCGATGTTGCGCGCACTCGCCACACTGTATGAAAATGCCGGGCGCGACAGAATGAAGCGTTTTCTGTTATTACTCGAACCGATAGCCATCTTGCTGATCGGCAGCATCATCGGCATGATCATGGTCGCCATCATGCTTGCCGTGACCAGCATGAACGACAGCGTTGGTTAATGAGTTAGGGTTCCCTCTATTGAATTCGTCTTCCCAGGATCGGCTTTTATGCTACTGAAAGTGAATATAAAACTGAAAAGAAATGACCCCTGCTCTTGCGGTAGTGGGAAAAAATACAAGAAATGTTGCCAGGATACATCTGAATCTACGCTTTCTGTATTTCAACCGCCACAGCAAAAAATCGAGACTACCGCGAATGGAAAAGCGCCGTCACCCGTCGAAATAAACGAGCTTGTCGCCTTGTTCAATACCGGGCGTCATGCAGAGCTGGAAAAACGAACGCGCTTGCTGGTTACACAGTATCCAGACTCCGGGCTTGTCTGGAAGGCATTGGGAGCTTCACTTCTGGCGCAAGGTAAGGAAGCTCTGCCTGCCTTACAAAAGGCCATTGAATTTTTACCTAAAGATGCCGAAGCGCATTACAACCTGGGTAATTCTCTGAGAGAGATCGGGCAATTTGATAGCGCAGTGGCAAGCTATCGTCGGGCGCTGGAGATTAAGCCTGATTTTGCCGAAGCGCATTACAACCTAGGTTATATCCTGAATGACCTCGGGCAATTTGATGACGCAGTGGCAAGCTATCGCCGTGCGCTGGAGATCAAGCCCGATTTTGCCCAAGCACACTACAATCTGGGCAATGCCCTGCAAACCCTCGGGCAAATCGATGATGCGGTGACAAGCTATCGCCGTGCGCTGGAGATCAAGCCCGATTACGCCGAGGCGCACAGCAATCTGGGCGTCGCCCTGCAAACCCTCGGGCAAAATGAGGATGCGGTGACAAGCTTCCGCCGTGCGCTGGAGATCAAGCCCGATTACGTTGAGGCGCACAGCAATCTGGGCATTACCCTGAAAGCCCTCGGGCAAATCGATGATGCGGTGGCAAGCTATCGCCGTGCGCTGGAGATCAAGCCCGATTACGCCGAGGCGCACAGCAATCTGGGCGTCGCCCTGCAAACCCTCGGGCAAAATGAGGATGCGGTGACAAGCTTCCGC
>JAUYFQ010000181.1 GCA_030690895.1 Sulfuricellaceae bacterium | reverse complement strand
ATCGCCGGGTTTTTTATTGCCACAATTGCTTATAAATCTATACAATGTATAGGTCATGATAACGCCGCTACCATTCATCCTGAATGATGCCAACTTCCTCAAACGCCTGCGCCTGGCTGCTGCGGACACTTCGCGCATTGTGGCCATGCCGCACGCGGTCAAGCGCATGAAGCAGCGCAGGGTGACGCTCAATCAGGTGGTTGAGTGTCTGCGCAAGGGGATGGTAAGCGAACCAGCCCACCTGACGCCATATGGCGACTGGAAGGCGACCATCAGCCATCGCTGTGGTGGTGATTCGGTATCCGTGGCGGTAGTGCTGGAAATGAAGGACAACGGGGATTATTGCATTGTGATAACGGTGATGACATGAAAGAAAATGGCTACCACTATATGGAAAGCGGGCTACGCAATATCTGGCTGGCCAGCGGCTATGAGTTTGTCGAGACGCGCTACGGGCGCGGCATCGCTATTCATGACGTGCCGGGCCTGCACGCGCTGATCGGCAGGATACTGGCTAAAAAGTCGCGTTTGACCGGCGCCGAACTGCGCTTTTTGCGCAAGGAAATGGGCCTCTCGCAACGCGCCCTGGGAGAACTGCTGGGCGCGTCCGACCAGGCTGTGGCGAAATGGGAGAAAACCAGCCGTGTCCCCAAGACAGCGGACCGCATGACGCGCCTGATCTACCTGGAACACATGGACGGCAACGCCCCGATCCGCGCCACCATCGAGCGCATCAATGACACCGATAACGCGGTGCAGGAACGCATCGTGGCGGAAGAATCAGCCACCGGCTGGAAGATAGCAGCCTGATTGGTTGGTTGAAGACAACCCGGCTATTTAATCGTCATGGGACACTGGTGGGGCACTAGCAGAAAAATAACCAGCAAAAATGACAATCAGTGACAACATGAGCAACACCTTAACTGACTGATACAATTGCTTTAGTTTGTTGCTGCTTGTTGTAACCTATTGATTATTTGGCACTCATAATGCTGGGGTCGGTGGTTCAAGTCCACCTATCCCACCAGTAACCTATCTCAAGGCATCCCATGAGATACCAAAAACCCCGTAAACATTGAGTTTGCGGGGTTTTTTATCGCCTATAGCATCCTACCAGTGCCTATTGCATACCAACTTTATGATGGTACTTTTGTGGGCATATAAGGGACATTTGGCTGCTGTGACTGACACTAATTCTACTTTGTCAGATTCCATTACACCTTGACCCAGATTGGATAATCCCTTGTTTCCCATAAGCAAAATCCTTGGCTCGTTGCCGTCGTCGATGTCGATTCTCGATGGATGCGACAAGATCGGCATCCGTTTCGATCTTGGACGGTAATTTGTGGCGCATGATTTGTACCAGATCGTTACAGGACAACAGGTTTGCCGACGCTCGACACACCATCCGCTCCTTGGCCAGAAACATTAGCGCCACCATCACCAAGGCCATATGGTGATGCCACGCCTGCCAGCCCCGAACCTGATAGTCCGCCATACCGCACGCGCCCTTGGCATCCTCGAACGCCCGCTCCACGAAATGCCGCGCCGTCTGCATTTCTGCCAACCGGCACAAGCTGGCTGCGGGCTTGGTATTGGACAGGCAGAACTTCAACTTCGAACCGTCAATCTCCCTGCGCACCAGAAGATGCCAGCAGCGCGCCCGCCTCTCTTTACCATCCCACAGCCACACCCGAGCGCTCAGGTAGTCCGCAACGACATCCCCTTCTCCCCTTCGCGCACTGCAAGGCGGCGCCAGTGCGACGGCGACTGGGCAGCAGCCCAGGCCGTCACCGTCAGCGCCGCAGCTTGTGCCTGCAACCGGCTGGGCGTCTTGGCGTTCATCGTGGGCTCCATGATGTGATTGACGACACCACCATGAACGCGCTGTTCTATAGGCAAGCCAAGCTCTATTTGATCGTGCCGGCATTGAAAATAATTGGCACCATTTTGGCGACAATGATAGACTGACTGCTCACATCAATGTAGGAGGTGATGATGGGAACCGCCGTTGCCAAGCGAGACCGTATCGGTGCCCGCGTTCCGCATGAGGTCTATGAAACGCTGTGCCGCGCAGCTGAATTAACCGGTGCCACGGTCAATCAGTTTCTGGTACAGGCTGCGCTGAAAGAGGCCCAAGAAGTCATCGAGCGGGAAGATGTTATCCGCCTGTCGCTGCGCGACTGGAACTGGTTGCTCGACCTGATGGAAAACCCGCCCAAGCCGAATGCCCAGATGAAGGCAGCCCTGAAGCATTACCAGAAGGCCAAGCGAGACGGTGCAGGTGCTACCTTTAGCTGGGAACCATGACCGGCATGGGTTCGACTGTGGCCGCCAGGAACTGAACGACTGGCTGCGGCAGGTCGCCCATCAACATCAGGACAAGAGGCTATCGAAGACCTTCGTCGCCGTTCGCGAGGAAGCGCCAACCCGCATCTGCGGCTATTACGCGCTGACGCTGGCAGAACTAGAGAACAGGCATCTGCCGGAAGCCTGGCGCAAGAAGCTGCCGCGTCGCATCCCCGGCGTGCGTTTGGGCCGGTTGGCTGTCGATAGGCAGCATCAGGGCAGGGGGCTGGGCGAACTGCTGCTGGTCGATGCTCTGACACGGGCGCAGCGCATCTACGCAGTGGCCGGCGGGATTGGTTTGTTCGTCGATGCGCTGGATGAGCAAGCGGCAGGGTACTACCTAAACTTCGGCTTTGAGGCATCGTCGGATAACCCGCTGCTGCTGTTCCTGTCGGTCGCCGTGATCGGCAAATGAGGAGATGCACCAGTGCGCTACAACATCTATCCTGAATGTTGCACAAATCCCCCTCCATGCCATTTGCATCACCACAGCGCATTTTTTTGATTTTCAGGCGAAAGCCCCCTAACCCCCACTGGCGGGGTGAAGGGTGATTTGTGGTTGACAAGGGCGGGAGGCATC
>JAUYFQ010000180.1 GCA_030690895.1 Sulfuricellaceae bacterium | reverse complement strand
TGGCAACGTGCTATCTGGCCAACTACCTGGGCTGGTTCCGGGCGCTTGATCGTGACAGCGGAAACGGCCCGAACCCCGCTCAGTGGCTCACGATGGCGCTGGGTGGGGCGGCTTAACAACATGATTTGCGAAATGAGCCTTTGTATTTGATGCCTGATTTGAATTTAATTGTTTTGAATCAAAATGATATAACAGAATCCGCATTGTTGATGGATGCGTTATATGCACCTGTAAAGGTGTCCACTTTATGTTATACGTATGGGGGAAACAGTGGTGGGATTTGAAACGGCAACCCAGATCATTAACGATGCTTCGTATCAGGCGAGGCACATTTGCGGTTCTGAGGGCCTGTACCAATGCATCATTTATGACTTAGCAAAAAGGTGCGATCAGGTCGATAGAGTTGAGCGTGAGGTTCCTGTTGTTTTGCCTGATGGAAAGACAGGTTACCTAGACTTCGTTATTGATTCCGGCGGCATAAGTATTGCGATTGAGCTTAAAGCGGGAGCGAATAGCCACCGCAATTCGTTAGATAAGGCGATGGAGGTCGATCGGCGATTTGGGGCAGAAAAGAGTGGCGGCCTACTCAAGGACTTTGAAAAGCTCAGCGCATTCATTAAGGCTGGCGCACCCAATTCAAGGCGTGCTGTTTCTGTATGTCTTGAAACCGCATACATAAAATATGGGTTTTCACCCAGTGATGTGGACAAATACTCAGCGTTAGCCAACCGTGAAAAAAGGGGACGGATTTATTTATTCAAATTTCGACCAATAAAGGATGCGGGGCATGGAAAATAAATCTGTCCCCTTTTTCCACCCTTTTTCCAGTCCCCTTTTTCCACGTCCCTGTGAATTACTCCAACGCCGCTTCCTCATGCTACCGGGGCGTACGGACAACTCCCCAGACGGGACTTTAACCCGTTGGATTTACTGCTGTTACTGCGAACGGTCAGGTCTATCACGGATGTAACATTGCGAAGTAGAGATTTTCAGCGCCTCACTTGGTTCTCTTCATGGCGCTTTTGTATACAGTGTTGCGTTCTCGTTTGCTAATTGCCACGACCAGCACCACAATTTCTGTATCCAGCACTTTGTAGACGAGGCGGTAGCCGCTGCTTTTGAATTTGATCTTGTAGCAGTCGGCCATGCTGTTCAGGCGGGCGGAAGGGACTTTGGGTGATTCAAGCCGTTCAGCCAGTTTTTTCTTGAATTGTTCGCGAACGACGGAATCAAGTTTCTCCCATTCCCTGAATGCTGATTCGACGAACTCCAGCTTATAACTCATCAAGCGTAACTTTTGCGCGTGGCTCGTTTTCACGCTCCCTGACCAGTTGCGCTAGTTCCGCATCTTCCAGTTTTTCCATCAAGGCTTCATATGCAGCAACGGGCACCAGATAAGCCGTCGGCTTGTTGTGGTTCAGAATCATGACAGGGAATCCCTCGGACTGTCCCAATACGGCAGTTGGATTTTTTTTCAATTCGGTGATGCTGACTGAGGTATTGGCGTAAACAGTTTCCATGGCGGGTGTCCAGCAGTGGGGGCAATGCCTGGATTGTAAATATCGAACCATAAAAAGGCAACAAATATGGATCTAAAAAGAGGTCATATTTGTCTTCGTCGGCCTGCTCATGCTACGAATATAGGACTAACTTCTGTAGGCATCAAGGCGCTGCCCGATCCCATTTAACCATGCGAATAGTCTGGGCAGAGAACATCTGATTGCGGCCTACGGTATGGCTCGGAACGAGTTTTCCAGACTGCACATACCGGCGTAGCGTGGGTATTGAAACTTCAAGATACTCGGCGGCTTCCCCAGCGGAAAAGGCTTCCTGTTGCAGATGCCCGAACACTTGCTCATGGGTGAAGTCATCCTTGCGAAAGGCGCTGGTCATGCTTTGGCTTCCAATATCCTGAACACCCTTTTGGGCTTGGCCGTCGGCGCCATTTTGTTCAATTCGCGCTCGATGATGTCCATGGTGGCGCGACCGATATATTCGCTGTATGGATCAAGTGTTATATCTGAAAATTCAATCGCTTCCAGGTAGGCACGGCCTATCAGACGGCCTAGCGGCTGAGGGTTGTAAAGCAGCTTCTTGATGACGAATGGGTTGAGCGTGAGCGGGTTGTAATCCGGTTTCAGGTAGCCTTCGCCAATCAGCAGGCGTTCCACCGGTGTGTTGGGCTGGATGCCGATGAAGAAGATGAAGGGCAAGACGTTATCGCGCCCGAACAAATCGTACAACTCCTTGATTTTATCTATGGTCTTGCGCAGCGTTGCTATGGTTTCGCCGGGGGCGTTGAGCGGCATGTAGAGCTTGATTTTCTGGTTGGTGTAGCCGTTCTCCCGGAACATGCGGAAGGCGTCCATCTGTTGTTCCAGCTTGTAGCCCAGGGTCAGTTTGTCGATGATCTCCTGTGACCCGGTGAAGGAGAGGTCGAGGCTGCCCATGCCGGTTGCCAGCATCTTGTGCGCGATGCCCGGCGTGAGGTGATTCAGGCGCAGGTAGCCGGACCAGCTAATGTCGGTCTTGCGCGCCAGCAGTTCATCCAGGATCTGTTCGACATGCTCGGTGCTGCGCTTGGTGGAACAGAACTGGGCATCGGTAAACCAGATATTCTTCACGCCATAACGTTTGTTCAGCGTATCGACCTCGTTGGCTATCTCGACCGGGTCACGGTAGCGCTGGGCTGCCCCTTCGATTTTGTTATACAGGCAGAAATGGCACTGGAGCGGACAGCCGCGCTTGGTGTGAACACCGAAGTCGCCGCCGAGATAGCTGCTGAAATCGGGAAAAATCGATTCAACATAAGGGAAATCCACAGCGCTTAGTCGGCTCAGGTCGAACACTTCCGCACGCTCCCGATGTTCAACCTGCCCATCGCGACCTTTGTGGAAATATTCGCCAACCGGCGTGGTGAAGCCATCGACGATGGACAGCATGGTGTCCTCACCCTCGCCGATGACGATGATCGTGTCGGGCGGGCATTTTTCTGCCACGTATTTGCCGAAAATCGACACCGCCGTCCCGCCCACGACAATGCGCGAATCCGGCAGCATTTTTCGCACCATCTTCATGTAGCCGAAATTGCGCAACCGGCTCAGGGTGTAGTCGGAAACGATGGAAAAAGCATCCTTGGCGGCTTTGATCCGACGGAACAGGTTGGGTGAATGATCGAAATTCATCACCACGCCCAGGGCGTCGTCCTCGGGGTGTGGGCCAAAGGACTGCATGTTGCGCCAGGAGAAAGCCACCACGTCCGGTTGCATGTCGGTGATATGTTCCCTGAGCACGCGCTTGCGCTCGGAAGGCGCAACCAGTGCCAGGTCGAGCAGGTGCTGCTGAATGTCTGGCCGCTGCTTGTGGATGTAGTCGGCGACGTAGATTACGCCACCGGGGTAAATTTTCCAGCAGGGCAGGCGGACATACAGGATGGATGTCGTCTGTTTTTCCTGATTTCCCGTTGTTTTCTCTTTATTTTTCATTTTTGTGACCCCTGAATATTAGAGAACTCTTATGGATCATAATACGCCCATTTCTCTGCTGGAGTGCAGAGGTTTTTGTTACCGTTTTTCAGGGTATTCGAGCATCAAGGTGGGTGAAGGGATCCTGCTGAAATACTCACTTAATGGCACAGCTCCAGATCGGGCAATCGGGATTTGAGAGCGGGGTTGCTTCGTCCAGCAATTCTTCAGGAACTTCCTGTTTGCGCGTCCTGTTGCAGCAAATCCCCACGTCGCCGCTCAACGCTGCATAGCCAAAACGCTCGTTTTTTACTCTCTGGCCTAACCAGAAGTGGCAATTACCACAGACGCGTAGCGGTTCGGGTATGAAAATCACATTAAGCTGATGGCTGAAAAGGTTTGATAGTGCTGCGGTAATCATGGGGCGCCCGATACGGTTATTGGTTTCCATCCGTATTAAGCTACTTGAAAGTTGCAATATTATTATGGGCAAAATTGCAGCCGGTAGCGTTTGGCCAGTTGCCGTGCCGCCTACCAGTGCAGCGCCCTGAGTTGCGATGTCTTTTTCTGTTGGTGAGCCTGCATTTTTTCCACCACGTTATCCAGTACCTCAATTGCGTCAAGCACGAACGGTCCCTTGTTGAGCATGATGCATTCGGCTCGATTCGCCATGGCGGCGTCGGTCATTTCGGCACGTGAGGGAAAATTCTGCTTGACCAGCCCTTCCAGTACCTGTGTCGCCCAGATCACCGGCACATGAGCGGCCTCACATAGCCACAGGATTTCTTCCTGGATTTCCGCCATGCGCGCATAGCCGATTTCAACCGCCAGATCGCCACGCGCAATCATCACGCCGAAAGAATGCCGGCCTGCGCCACGAATGATAATCTCGGGCAGATTTCGCAGCCCCATGCCAGTTTCGATCTTGGCCACGATGCCGATTTTCTTGCCTCCCCGTGCAGCCAGTTCGGCAATGAGTTGTTCCATGTCATCGGCTGACTGCACGAAGGAATAGCCCACCATGTCGGCATGGACGGCGACAAAATCGAGGTCATGTAGATCTTTTTCAGTCAGGGCAGGAAAGTTCAGCACACTGTCGGGAAAATTCAGGCCTTTTCCCGGGTGCAGCTTCTCTCCTTCCTGGCGGGTTCGAATGATCCGCAGTAGCGCACCCTCATCGTTGAGTGACTCAAGCATCGCGCCGATACGCCCATCGTCGATCCATACACGATGACCGGGTTTCAGATAATTGAACACTTCCGGCTGGATACAGGAAATATGCGCGGGAATCAGGGTGTTGCCATCCTCGTCCATCTTGGGCGGTTCACCTGGGGTGGGTGCGCGCGTGAGCATCAGGACATCGCCCTGATGCAGGATAATGGGCTGCGGCTGCGACGTAATGTCCCCAATCACGGTCAACGCTGGCGCGCCCTTTTTGGAGTGACTGTACTCCAGTTCGAGACCCGGCCGGAGATAGGCGCTCGCATCACAACTGGCCATGACTTCGTTCTGGGATATGCGGTTCAAAACGATTAGTTCGCATTGCCTGTTCCTGGTATCTGCAAAACGGATGACATCGCCATGCTGGAGCCGCTCCTGCCACTCGGCGCCCACTGCCAGGCGAGCCGGAGCGCGCCGCCCCAGCCCATCGCGCTCGGCGGGACGGCCTGGGTTTCCACTGCCGTCGAGAACCACGCTGGTAGCTTGGGTAAAATTGCCGCTTAGGTCGCGCTTGGGCTTGAGATGAATAACCGCTGGGCCAGGGATAACTGATCCGGTTCTGAGCTTGGGGCCGGCCAGATCCATCAGAATTTTGCATGATCGCCCGGTTTCCTGCTCGGCCTGGTGCACGAATTCCACCATGCGCTGCCAGCTCGCCTGATCGTCATGGGCGCAGTTGATGCGGGCGCAATCCATGCCGCGCACGACCAGTTCACGCACGAACAGGTAATCGCTTGCCGCTTCGCGGGGAAAAGTCACCATGATGCGCGCCCAGCGGCGGGGCGGCGGCGGGCCAAACAACTGGCGGGTGTGGCGTTTTAGAAAATCCTCCGCGCCCTCCATGGCTGCGCTCGAGAGTGTCAGCTTTTCCGTAGGGAGGGATTTGCCGGAAATGACTTTCAGAATATGGGTAATTGCATCCAGCGAGGCGAGCACATGCGCCTCGCTGCGACCGAGCGAGGACAGCCCGAGATTGGCCAGGCGGCATTGCATTTGGCGCAGATCATGGCGGCGCAGGCCGAGATAGGCGGCGAGATTGGAGGCGCTGGCAAGAAAACTCCGCTGCCTGATATGAGGGCGCCACTGCGCCATGCATTGCTTCTGAGTTTTCTTGATCGCTACGCGCAGGGATTGCACTTCGCGCAGGAGTTGCGCCATATCCATCGACGTAGCAGAGTATTTTTTTGCATTCATGATTTATCCTAAAAACCGCATTTTAACCACGGGGTACACGGGGATCACGGGGGAAACCGAGGGATTCTGAGCTTGATATACCTCACCCATTTGGTGATAGATGAAAATCATGTAACACGTAGATTTTGCCCCGTGTTCCCCGTGGTTAACTGAGTTTTCTAGGTTTATGAATGTTGTAGCACGTCATGGTTGCCGTTTGATGACAGTTGGGCGTGCGGCGAGGAATAGAAAGGAGAGAGGCACTGGATCAGGGAAACGAATGATCTGTGCTGGTGGAAAAATTTATGCTGTCAACGCAGGTATTTATTGCCCAATTCGAACAGGGTGATGACGACTTCGAACAGGATCAATCCAATTACGTACCATTCCAGCTTGTGCAGCTGTTTGTTGTCCCAGACATCGGCGAGCGTTTGCGCGGTATCCGAAATCAGCCCCAGCTTGCGTTCCAGCGCCGCTTGACGCTCCTTCAACTCGAACTCATCTTCCAGACCGGCATACAGGCCTTCCAGTTGCGGGAAATACCACAGCGTTTCCGGCTTGTCCCCGATTTCGGCACGCCCGACCATGCGGTGCTCGATCAGCAGCATGCTGCCGATTTTTGATAGCAGCTTCCTGGAATCCGCGCTCACCCTGCCGCGTAGCGCCAACTCCTGCGCTAACGGCTCGATTTTGTCGAATTCGCCGGCCACCTGTTTCTCATAAAGGGAAAGCACCAGGTTCTTGCTCAGGGCGTCGGCGATCACTTGCAGCTTTTCCAGCGAAATCTCGTCCAGCGAAACCGCGCCACTCTGCACACCGATGCTGCTCGTGCCGCAGTGAACTTCCAGCTCCTCCGTTTCCGGCGTCTCATAGGGATTAGTCAGTAGCGGCCTGAGAGAGTCGACAAACCTGACCTCATCCAGCGCCGGCACCCCAAAAAACACCACCACTCCATAACGGAACAGCACTGCTACGCCGCCCTCGGCATCCACTTCCAGCGTTAGCGGCGTGGTGGCGAGGGAACCGGCGATCTTGAAGGATTTCAGGTCCAGCCGGTCAGCCAGCAACAGCGCACGGGCTTTAAGATCCGGGCGGATATTGAGCCGCAGGCCTGCTGAACCGGTGGGCGCGGTCATTTTTCGCGCCCAAAGAGAAGATTAAAGCGATTGAGCATGATCCTTACTTATGCGCTTTGGGCGGGCGGCCGGTCTTGATGGCATCCAGAGCTTGCAGAGCCGCCGAGACGGCGGCATCACTCTGGGCGGCAAAGGCGGTAATGGCGGCTCGTAGCACCTCGCTCTTTTTTACGGCTAACCCGTTGGCAAGGCAACGTTTTTTCACTGTGTCGATCAGGTCATACTCGGATTCTGGCATGGTGAAGCTATCCCGTACCAGTTTGGCTTTCTTGGGCTTGGCATTCTTGTCAGTCTTGGCGGCCTCGTCTTTCACCGTGGCTTCCTGTTCGGCAGCCGGTTCTTTGGCGGGCTTTGCCGTGGCTATGGTAGGCGCCTTGGCAATGGGCTTGGCTGCGGGCTTCACCGCAGGCTTTGCAGGATGCTTGGGGGCAGTCTTGGCGGCGGATTTTTCGGCTGGGGTTGATGTTTCTGGCACGACCGAGCTGGTGGCGTTCGTTGCTGAGACGCTCTCTTGTACAGCATCCTGAGACGAGGTGTTGTTCATGGCAAGTCCTTTAATCAAAGTAAACGGAATAAACAGTTTATATCGTTAATTGTGTTTTGCCAACCTCCGTGAGGATAAAATTGTCAGGTCGGTTGGATTTTCCCCTCAGACATCAAACAGTCACAATCAAGTCATAAAATTTCGCCCACCATGAATAAAAAAGCCCACTTGATGCCCCAACGAAAAACCGCAGTGATTGGTGTCGCCAGCGGCTATGGCGCTGGCGATTCGGGTTGCCAGGATGGCCCCGAAGTCCTGCGTGCTCTTGAATTTCTCAAGGAGTTGTCTCTCACCGGCAACAATTTTCGCTGGGACGAAACCATACGCCTGCCCCGATCACCTGAACCCGAACCCATGACGGCGGTACGCGATATTGCCCAGCAGCTTGCAGCCACCGTTGCCTACCACCTTGCAACTGGTGACTTTCCACTGGTAATCGGCGGCGACCATTCCTGCGCTATCGGCACATGGTCTGGCGTGCGCGCCCATCTCAACACCACGTCAGGGCCAGATTCTCGCTTGGGTCTGATATGGATCGATGCCCACATGGACAGCCATACCTCGCTCACCAGCCCAAGCCAGAATATCCACGGCATGCCTCTGGCCTGCCTGATGGGTCATGGCGACCCGCAATTGACCGAGGTCGCCTGCGCCTCCCCAAAACTGCGCCCCGAGGATGTTTGCCTGATTGGGGTGCGCAGCTTCGAATGGGGGGAGGCCGACCTGTTGCAGACCCTCGGTGTGCGAGTGTATTTCATGGACGAGGTGAATCTGCGCGGGATGAGCGCTGTCCTCAACGAGGCTCGCAGCCATGTCAGCCAGGCCACCATCGGCTATGGCATCAGCATTGACCTGGATGTTTTCGACCCTCAAGAGGAACCCGGTGTTGGCACCCCAGTTCCCAACGGTCTGCTGCGGGCAGAAGTCACCGATGCACTGGCTTCCATCCATAGCGACCCGCAGTTGCTGGCCTTGGAAATCGTCGAATACAATCCCTATCGGGATATTCACTTCACCACCGCACAAGCGGTATATGACCTGTGCCGGTCACTAATATAGCAGCCTCCTTCATCGGCTTGCTGAGCGCCCTTCCAGAAGCTGGTTAACCAGTATGCCAATCTCTTTTTCTTCGTCTGCGGCCAGATTGACGAGCGGCTTCGATCCATTGGCTCCGAGCATTACTTCGTTGCCTTGATTGAAGCGCTCATCCAGGCGGAAACCCAAAAATTCGAGCGGGTCGCAAATCATGGCTCGAATTGGCGCGGAATGCTCGCCGATGCCGCCGGTGAACACCAGTGCATCGATACCGCCAGCCTTGGCAGCGAGGGCGCCGATGGCGGCGCGCGCCTGACGGCAAAAATATTGCACGGCAAATTGCGCCTCGGCACTCCTGCTCTCTACCAGGGCGGACATTTCGCTATCCTCTCCCGCCGAGAGAGCAATCAGCCCCATGCGGTGATACACCAGATCAGCCAGTTCATCAGCGTTGTAGCGCTTTGCCAGTTCCAGCATCACACCTGGGTCAAGGTCGCCGCTGCGCGTACCCATGGTGATGCCGCCTGCCGACGTGTACCCCATGCTGGTATCCACGGACTGAAGATTTTCCAGCAGACACAAACTGGCGCCGGAGCCAAGGTGCGCGACCACGACGTGGCCGTGCGCGGCTTCACCCAGAATGTCAGGCAAGCTGCGTGCAACATGAGAATAGCTGATGCCATGGAAGCCGTAGCGCTGGATACCCAGATGCTGGGGAATGGGCAGTCGCTTCGACAGTTCCGGCATGGTGACGTGGAATGCCGTATCGAAACAAGCCACCTGGGGCACGTCAAAATGCGCCCGGCACAGCGACACGCCCAGGATATTACCCGGCATGTGCAGGGGGGCGAGATGGACGATACTCTCCAGCCGTGCGAGTTCGGCTGCATCGACGCGGCGCGCCGGATCGGTAATGTCTCCGCCGTGGACGAAACGATGCCCCACCGCATCTGGCACCTCGCCCCCCAAATCCTTCATCAACTGGTCGAACGCCTCCGCGTGGTCACGCGAGCCACCCTGACCAATGCGCTCGTAGCGGAAATTGCACCGTGTGCCGTCAGCGCGGAACAGGCTCGCCTTGAGGGAAGACGAGCCGCTGTTGACGGTCAGGATGATCGGGGTCATGCCAACATTACAGTCTGTCGCTGACAGAAACCGGGGAAACTTTCCAGATATCCTCGCAGTATTCGCGGATGGCGCGATCTGACGAAAAATAGCCGATGCGCGCTACATTCAGGATCGACATGCGGCTCCACTGTTCCTGCTCTCGGAAGCGCTTGCTGACCTCTGTCTGGCACGCCATATAGGAACGGAAATCTGCACAGCACAGAAAGGGATCATGGTTGTACAGATTTTCCGTTAACGGCGAAAACAACTGATGATCACCATGGGAAAAAAGCCCGGAATTGATGAGACTGATCGTTGTTTTCAGCTCTGCATCCGTCTCCACAACCTGCCAGGGCTGGTAACCTCTCGCCCACAAGGCTTCGACCTGTTCGACATTGTGTCCGAAGAGAAAGAAATTTTCATGCCCAACGGCATCACGAATCTCGACGTTGGCTCCATCCAGCGTACCTATTGTCAGGGCGCCGTTCATGGAAAACTTCATGTTGCCAGTGCCCGATGCTTCCTTGCCGGCGGTGGAAATCTGCTCCGACAGATCCGCCGCCGGGTAGATCCACTGGCTGGACTTGACGCTCAGGTCGGGGATGAATACCACTTTCATGAGCTGGTTGACCTGGGGGTCGCGGTTAATGGTTTCCGCCACTGCATTGATCAACTTGATGATCAGTTTTGCCATGCGATAGCTTGGAGCCGCCTTGCCGCCGAAGATAAAGGTGCGCGGCGTGAATTCCATATTGGGGTTGTGCTTGAGCTGGTGGTAGAGACTGACGATGTGCAGCACGTTGAGATGCTGGCGCTTGTATTCGTGTATGCGTTTGACCTGAACATCGAAAAGCGAATCGGGATCCACACTGACGCCGACGACGCGCTGGATGTAGTTGGACAGGTCCACTTTCGCGCCACGCTTGACCGTGCGCCAGTCATAACGAAATGCGGCGTCTTCGGCATACGGTTCCAGTTCGCGCAGACGCTCCAGATTGCGTAGCCAGTCACCTTTGATGGTTTCCCCTATCAATGAACTGAGCCGCCGGTTGGCGAGCGCGATGAAGCGGCGCGGCGTAATGCCATTGGTCTTGTTATTGAACTTTTCCGGCCACATTTCGTGGAAATCGCGCAACACGGTTTCTTTCAGCAGTTCGCTGTGCATGGCGGCAACACCGTTGACGGCGAAGCTGCCCACGCAGGCAAGATTCGCCATGCGCACGCGACGACCGTTGGACTCGTCGATCAGGGACATGCGCGCGAGGCGCTGTTCATCGCCAAGGAAACGTATGCGCACGTCGTCGAGGAAAGCCCGGTTGATTTCCTGGATAATTTCCAGATGGCGCGGCAGAATGCGCTCGAACAACGCCAGCGACCAGGTTTCCAGCGCTTCCGGCAACAGGGTATGGTTGGTATAGGCGAAGGTGCGACGAGTAATGTTCCAGGCCTGCTCCCACGGCAAATGGTATTCGTCTGTCAGCAGGCGTATCAGTTCGGCCACGGCGATGGCCGGATGGGTGTCGTTGAGCTGGGCGACAAACTTGTCCGGGAAGCGCTCGAGTTCACCCGCGTCTCGCAAGGCGATGCGGATCATGTCCTGCAGCGAACAGGACACGAAGAAATACTGCTGCTTGAGGCGCAATTCCTTGCCGACTTCGGGCTCATCGTTGGGGTAGAGCACCTTGGATAGATTTTCCGCCACCACCATGTCGTTGACCGCGCCATAGTAGTCACCCAGGTTGAACGCGTGCAGGTCGAAAGACTCGCGCGCTTCCGCTTTCCACAGGCGCAGCAGGTTCACGTTGTTCACGCCATAACCGAGAATGGGCGTGTCGTAGGCCTGACCGAAAACGGTATAACCCGGAATCCACTTGGCCTGCTGCTGCCCTGCTGCATCGGCAGCGTGCTCGACATGACCGCCCAGGTTGACCGGATAACGCAACGTGGGACGCGCCAGCTCCCAAGGGTTGCCGTTGCGCAGCCAGGCATCGGTAATCTCGACTTGCCAGCCATCCCTGATTTCCTGATCGAAAATGCCGAACTCATAGCGGATGCCGTAGCCGATGGCGGGGATTTCCAGCGTTGCCAGAGAATCCATGTAACAGGCCGCCAGCCGCCCGAGGCCGCCGTTGCCGAGACCCGGCTCTTCTTCCTGCTCCAGAATCGCGGTCATGTCCAGGCCGAGCTCGTTCATGGCCTGTTCCACGTTCTTGCACAGATCCAGGCTGAGAATGTTGTTGCCCAGATGCGGACCCAACAGATATTCAGCCGAGAAATAGCACACCGTTTTCGCCCCGCTGCGCTTGTAGTTCTGACCCGAGGCGATAAAGCGATCCAGCAGGCGGTCGCGGATGGTATAGGCCAACACCCGGTAATGATCCTGGGGAGAGGCCTTGGATAAAGGTAGCCCGGTGACATAGAACAGGTTATCGATGAAAGCGCGCTTTAGCGCCTCCACCGAACGCCCGGTGCGGGTATGTTCATGCACCACCTCCCCGTTCAGGGCATCGATACTGACAAAATTATTCATGGCTATTTCCTGTTCCAGTCTCAATACGGCCATGTCCAGCCGTCGGCTTCGGGCAGATCCACGCCATGTTCATAGGCATAGTTGCGGCATTCCAACTGCCGGTCGCGCAGCCTTTCCTTGACGTGAGCACCAGCTACATGCAGGGCGGGGATGCGGTCGATGGCGTCGATGGCCAGGCTGAAGCGGTCGATTTCGTTCTGTATCGCCAGTTCCAGCGGGGTGTTGATGCTGCCCTTTTCCTTATAGCCGCGCACGTGCATGTTGCTGTGGTTGGTGCGGCGATAGGCGAGGCGATGGATCAGCCAGGGGTAGCCGTGGAAGTTGAAAATCACCGGCTTGTCGGTGGTGAACAGGCTATCGAAATCCTTGTCCGACAGGCCGTGCGGGTGCTCGCTGGCAGGTGTCAGCTTGTACAGATCGACCACGTTGACGAAGCGGATTTTGAGATCGGGGAAATTTTCGCGCAGCAGCACCACCGCCGCCAGCGCTTCCTTGGTGGGAATGTCGCCAGCGCTGGCCATCACCAGATCGGGCTCGCAACCATCGTCGTTGCTGGCCCAGTCCCAGATGCCGATACCCTTGCTGCAATGCTTGATCGCCGCATCCATGTCGAGGAATTGCAGGTGTTTCTGCTTGTCGCACACGATGACGTTGATGTAGTCGGTGCTTTCCAGGCAGTGCTGCGCCACCGATAGCAGGGTGTTGACATCGGGCGGCAAATAGATGCGCGTGACATCCGGACTCTTGTTCACCACCAGATCGAGGAAACCGGGGTCCTGGTGAGTGAAGCCGTTGTGATCCTGGCGCCAAACAGTCGAGGTAATCAGCAGATTCAGCGAGGACACCGGCGCGCGCCACGGCACTTCCTTCGACATTGCGAGCCACTTGGCGTGCTGGTTGAACATCGAATCGATGACATGGACGAAGGCTTCATAGGTGGAGAAGAAGCCGTGACGACCGGTCAGCAAATAGCCCTCGAGCCAGCCTTCCAGCGTGTGCTCGGAGAGCATTTCCATGACCCGCCCATCTGGGGACAGCTCTCCACCATCGGCATCTTCTGGCAGAAAATCGGCGAGCCAGGTTTTCTTGCTGACTTCATACACGTTGTCGAGCTTGTTGGAGGAATTTTCGTCCGGGCCGAAAACGCGGAAATTGTTCATGTTGTTGCGCATGATGTCGCGCAGCATCTTGCCCAAAGGGCGCGTGTTCTCGGCCACCGTGGTGCCCGGATTGGCAACGGCGATGCCGTAGTCGCGGTAGTCCGGCATACGCAATGCCTTGCGCAACTGGCCGCCGTTGGCGTGAGGGTTGGCGCTCATGCGGCGCATGCCATTGGGCGCCAGCGCCTTGAGTTCGGGCATCAATTTGCCATTTTGATCGAACAGTTCTTCAGGTTTGTAGCTGCGCAGCCAGGCTTCCAGTTGAGCCAGATGCGCCGGATCCTTGTGTACGTTGCCGATGGGCACTTGGTGCGCGCGCCAGAAACCTTCCACCTTCTTGCCATCAACCTCCTTGGGGCCAGTCCAGCCCTTGGGGCTGCGCAGCACGATCATCGGCCAGCGCGGACGGATCGGCTTGCCGCTACTGCGCGCGTCGCTCTGAATGCGGTGGATCTCCTGCACGCACTCTTCCATGACCGCAGCCATGGTCTGATGCATGGTTTCCGGATCGCTGCCCTCGACAAAATGCGGCGTCCAGCCGTAACCCTTGAAGAGGTTTTCCAACTCCTCATGCGAGATGCGCGACAGGATGGTCGGGTTGTTGATCTTGTAGCCGTTGAGATGCAGGATAGGCAGCACCGCGCCATCGCGGATCGGATTGAGAAACTTGTTGGAGTGCCAGGAGGTAGCCAGCGGCGCTGTTTCCGATTCGCCGTCACCGACCACGACTGTCACCAGCAAATCCGGGTTGTCGTAGGCCGCGCCGAAAGCGTGGGAAATGCTGTAACCCAGCTCGCCGCCCTCATGAATGGAACCCGGCGTCTCCGGCGTGCAATGGCTGCCAATGCCGCCGGGGAAGGAAAATTCCTTGAAAAACTGGCGCATGCCTTCTTCGTCTTCACCCTTGTTGGGGTAAATTTCGCTGTAGGTGCCTTCCAGATAGACCGGCCCCAGCACGCCGGGGGCGCCGTGGCCGGGGCCTGCCATGAAAATGGCATCCTGGTCGTACTTGTTGATCAGGCGATTGACGTGAATGTAGGCGAAAGCCAGACCAGGGCTCGATCCCCAGTGCCCCAACAAGCGGCTCTTGACGTGCTCGGGCTGGAGCGGCTCCTTGAGCAGGGGATTGTCCCGCAAATAGATCATGCCCGCCGCGAGGTAGTTGCAGGCGCGCCAGTAGGCATCAATAAGGAGCAGTTCTTTCTGGTTCAGGGTGAGGGTCAGCGGGGCATTCACTTGTCGATCTCCTTGGATTTTAAGAAACACCAAGGATTGTCCGACGATTGGATGACAGCTTCGTGACGCGGTCACGATAATGTTTGGGCTACGGCGTTAGCGTGAAACACACTCCCCCTCCCCCTCCCAGCCTCCCCCTTGAATACCCGGTGAAGCTGGGCATAAAGGGGGAGGTGCTTTGACTCCCTCCCCTTCAAGGGGAGGGTTGGGGAGGGGACGGGGTGACGAATGCAGAAAGTTTCATAATACGGGGCGGCGATTTGCCACTTGCGCCCTTTGGGTATGACAGTTTGATCAATTCGCCTGAAGATTTGCGGAGAAAGTGGCTTCGTATTTTTCCGGGAACTGAAACATCGTGAAGGTGCGATGAATTTCTTCCTGGTTACGTCCGGTGCCGCAATCTGAAAATTGGATGCCGATGGCGCGGCCATTCATGGCCATGGCGTTGAATGCATAGCGCCAGCGTTGCGCTTCGGCGAGGCGTTCGCGCAGTTCGCGCTCGTTTGTGATGACTACCCCGGCATGTTTGAGCGAATCCAGAAACTCTTCGAAGGACTCTGTGCTTAGGCTACCCATTTTAAACTCCATCAGTGGCGCGGTGTGTTCCGCTATGAGGCATTAACGCGGTTAAAAACAGGCCGGTTGACGTAAAATCATATTTTTCTCTCAAAACCTATTTCCATGGCCACCGATCACGCCCAACTCGAACTCCTCGCGCCTGCCAAAAATGCCGCTTTCGGCATCGAGGCCATCAATCATGGCGCAGATGCGGTCTATATCGGTGCGTCGGCGTTCGGGGCGCGTTCTGACGCAGATAACCCGGTGGCAGACATCGCCCGGCTGGTGGCGCACGCCCATCGCTTTCACGCCAGGGTGTTCGTGGCCTTCAACACCATTCTGCACGACGATGAGCTGGAGGCCGCACGCGCGCTGGCGTGGCAGTTGTACGATGCTGGTGCAGACGCGCTGATCGTGCAGGACATGGGGCTGCTGGAAATCGACCTGCCGCCGATTCAATTGCATGCCAGTACGCAGACCGATATTCGATCGGTGGAAAAAGCCGTTTTTCTGGATCAGGTCGGTTTCTCGCAGATCGTGCTGGCGCGGGAGCTGGATTTGCCCAAGATTCGCGAAATTGCGCAGGCCACCAGCGCCAAGCTGGAGTTCTTTGTGCATGGAGCCTTGTGCGTGGCTTTCAGCGGCCAGTGCTATATCAGCCACGCGCACACCGGTCGCAGCGCCAACCGGGGTGAGTGCTCGCAAGCCTGCCGTCTGCCCTATACCCTGAACGACACGCAGGGACGCATCGTGGCGCACGACAAGCACCTTCTGTCGATGAAGGATAACGACCAGAGCGCCAACCTGCGCGCACTGGCGGATGCCGGTATCCGCTCTTTCAAGATCGAGGGGCGGCTGAAAGACCTTTCCTACGTCAAGAACATCACCGCACACTACCGCACGCTGCTGGATAAGCTGCTGGAGGAGAGGACGGATTACTCGCGCGCTTCCTCCGGCCGCTGTGCCTACACCTTTACCCCCAAGCCGGAAAAAACCTTCAACCGGGGCGCGACGGATTACTTCGTCAATGGACGGCAGGCGGATATTGGCGCCTTCGATAGCCCGAAGTTTTCGGGCGAGGAAGTGGGGCGGGTCACGCGCGTTGGCAGCGACTATATTGAGGCCGAACTGGACGTGCCGCTACAAAACGGCGATGGCCTGAGCTTTTACGATAGCCACAAGGAACTGGTCGGGTTGCGGGTCAATATTGTGGAGGGCAATCGCCTGATTCCCAATGCCATGCCGGAAGATGTGCGGCGCGGCATGACGCTATTCCGCAATCGCGACCAGGCTTTCGAACGCCTGCTGGAAAAGAAATCCGCCGAGCGCCGGATCAGCGTCGCGATGCGTTTTGCCGAGCAGGCCAATAGGTTTGTCCTGGCGCTGAGCGATGAAGATGGTTGCACGGTATCACTGGAGATGGTCAGTGAAAAACAGTCAGCCCAGCACCCGGAACGCGCCGCATCCAGCGTGCGCGAGCAACTGGGCAAACTTGGCAATACGGACTTTATTGCCAGCACCATCGAAGTGGAATGGTCCCAGCCACTATTTGTCCCGGTTGCCGCTCTCAATGCCTTGCGCCGCGAAGCGGTCGAACAGCTTGCCGCAGCGCGCTTGTCAGCTTGCCTGCGTCTGCCCCGGCGGCAAGCTTCCGAACCGCCAGCGCCCTACCCGGACGATGTGTTGAGCTATCTGGCCAATGTGTACAACCACAAGGCGCGGGCTTTCTATGAAAAACATGGGGTCAGGGTAGTGAAGTCGGCCTACGAGGCAAACGAAGAAAGCGGCGAAGTCTCGCTCATGATCACCAAACACTGCCTGCGCTTCAGCCACGGCCTGTGCCCCAAGGAAGCCAAAGGCGTGATCGGTGTGCAAGGAACCGTGACGGCTGAACCGATGACACTGGTCAACGGCAAGGAAAAACTTACTTTGCGCTTTGACTGTCGGCGTTGCGAAATGCATGTGGTGGGCAAGATGAAAAAATCCTGGCCTGTGGTTCTGACAACTGCGCTATAGCTGAATTACCCTAAAAACCGCATTTCGACCACGAAATACACGAAATACACGAAATAAACCAAAAGTAGGCGCCTCTGCATTGACTGGAGTAATGGGGTCAAGGATACTATGACTGTTGTACGCTTGAGTTTCCTATCCTTGACAGTAGTGGCTGGTTTTACCAAATCCATCGGACTGTCATTACGCATTGAACTAACCCATGAAGAGGATACCTAGCCTGAATGTTGCACAAATCCCCCTCCATGCCATTTGCATCACCACAGCGCATTTTTTTGATTTTCAGGCGAAAGCCCCCTAACCCCCACTGGCGGGGTGAAGGGTGATTTGTGGTTGACAAGGGCGGGAGGCATC
>JAUYFQ010000179.1 GCA_030690895.1 Sulfuricellaceae bacterium | reverse complement strand
GATGCCTCCCGCCCTTGTCAACCACAAATCACCCTTCACCCCGCCAGTGGGGGTTAGGGGGCTTTCGCCTGAAAATCAAAAAAATGCGCTGTGGTGATGCAAATGGCATGGAGGGGGATTTGTGCAACATTCAGGCTAGGTGACGCCTTGTGCCAGCAAATACAGCGCCAGTGCTTGATCTTCGTGCAGGATGTGGTTTTCGGCGCAATCGGTGAGGAAGGCGGTGACCAGCAGCATCTTGTTTGAATCGTTGCTGGAAAGCGTATCCACCAAGGTATGGATTTTTGTCATCAAGGCATCGTGCTCGGAGGTATGGCGTTCCGCGCCGGGGAAACCGCTGTCGCGCATCAGATCTTCTTCGTAGTCGAAGTGTTGCTTGGCGTAGGACAGGATTTCGTTCATCAGGCGGAGGGATTCACTGAAATCGGCGTGTTGCTCCACGGCTTGCGAGAATTGGTTGACCCGTTCGACGAGCGCCTGATGCTGACGATCGATTTCCTCAAAGCCGGTGGTGTGGCGTGTCGTATCCCAGACGAGGCGGAATTTTTGCATCTTCAGGAAGCTCCTGTCGGGTTCGGCGGATTGGAGGCGTTGCGCGTTTGTCCTGGGTAAGGCCAGTGCCTGTGCCAGGCGCCGACAACCAGCGTCGGATACTCCGGTCTGCCCAGGCTGCCGTTGTAACGACCCAGCGCGCGGTACAGGTCGCCGTTTTCGATGTCGATATAGTGCCGCAGAATGGTGCAGCCATAGCGCAGATTGGTGCGCATGTGAAAAAGGTTGTTTTCCGGCGCGCCGATGACCTTGACCCAGAATGGCATGACTTGCATCAAACCGCGCGCCCCTGCGCTGGAAACAGCGTATTTCTTGAATCCGCTTTCGACCTGGATCAGCCCCATGACCATTTGCGGATCGAGGCCGGCGCGGGTGGATTCGTAATGGATGGCCTTGAGCAGATCAAGGCGGGTATCCCGATCCGGGATGCGTTTTTCCAGACGCACCGACATTTCGTTCAGCCAGTTGGCCGCTTCGAGCGGCGAGGAAAACGCCAGACGGGGCGGGGCAAAATCGCTGACGGCCTTGGACATGGACGAACGCACGCTGGCCGACATCGGCTCGTAAATCTGCGCGCCTGCCAGCGCGTTGCCTGCGCTGAGCCCAGAGCAGAGCATGGAAATGACCAATAAAATCGAGCGACTTGATGTAGGTCGGCCTCTTGTGCCCTTTAGGGTATCAGGCCGACTTGTCGGCCTGAAGGCCGACCTACGAAGATAGTTGAACTCGATTAGTTTCCTCATAATCTTGATTTGATCCATTCCCCAATCTCGGCCAAGGGAACAGCCTGCGCCTTTTCGTCGCGCCGTCCCTGATATTCCAGCATCCCTTCCTTCAGCCCGCGTTCCCCTACCACGATTCGGTGCGGAATCCCGGTCAGTTCCATGTCGGCAAACATCACGCCGGGGCGCTCGTCGCGGTCATCCAGCAGGACTTCGATGCCAGCAGCCACCAATTCGCCATAAAGTTTGTCCACGGTTTCGCGCACAAGTTCACTGCGACCCATGCCGATGGGAACAATGGCCAGTTCAAAAGGCGCGATGGTCGCTGACCATATGATGCCACGGCTGTCGTGATTCTGCTCGATTGCAGCGGCCACGATGCGCGAAACGCCGATGCCGTAGCAGCCCATTTCCATGATTTTTTCCTTGCCGGATTCGTCCAGAAAGGCGCAGTTCATAGCGGAGGAGTACTTGTTGCCAAGCTGGAAGATGTGGCCGACTTCGATACCCCGGCACAGTTCCAGCGCACCCTTGCCATCCGGGCTGGGGTCGCCGCTGACTACATTGCGTAGATCGGCCACCAGAGCGGGCTCTGGCAGGTCGCGCCCGAAATTGACACCAGTGAGGTGATAGCCATCCTCGTTGGCGCCGCAGACAAAGTCGCTCATGGCGGCAACGGCGCGGTCAGCGACAATCGGAATATTCAAGCCGACCGGGCCGATGGAGCCAGCCTTGCAACCGGAGGCAGCCAGAACCTGGGCTTCGCTGGCAAAACTCACTTCGTCGGCAAGCAGACTCAGCTTGGTAGCCTTGACTTCGTTCAGCTCGTGGTCGCCGCGCAGCAACAGCGCGACGATGCCACCATCGCGCCCTTCCAGCAGCAGGGTTTTGACCGTTTTTTCCGCCGGGATTTTCAGGAAAGCGCTGACTTCTTCGATGCTGTGCGCGGCCTCCGTGGCGACCTTTTCCATCGCTTGCGTCGCAGCTTGGCGCGGGCTGGCGGGCGACAGCGCTTCTGCCAGCTCCACGTTGGCGGCGTAATCGGAATTCGGGCAGAAGGCGATGGCGTCTTCGCCGGAATCGGCCAGCACATGAAATTCATGCGAGCCGGAGCCGCCAATGGCGCCGGTGTCGGCCGCTACGGCGCGAAACTTCAGGCCGAGTCGGGTGAAGATGCGCGAGTAGGCCTCGTGCATGACCTGGTAAGTCTGCTCCAGCGAAGCGCGGTCGGCGTGGAAAGAATAGGAATCTTTCATCACGAATTCGCGTGCGCGCATCACGCCGAAGCGAGGGCGAATCTCGTCGCGAAACTTGGTCTGGATCTGGTAGAAATTGAGCGGCAACTGGCGGTAGCTCTTGATCTCGCGCCGCGCGATGTCGGTGATGACTTCCTCGTGGGTAGGGCCGAAGCAGAAATCGCGCTCGTGCCTGTCCTTGATTTTCAGCATCTGCGGGCCGAAAACTTCCCAGCGCCCGGTCTCCTGCCACAATTCGGCGGGGGTGACGGCAGGCATAAGCAGTTCGATCGCCCCGCTGCGGTTCATTTCTTCCCTGACAATGGCTTCCACCTTGCGCAGCACCCGCAGCCCCATCGGCATCCAGCTATACAGTCCGCTGCCCAAACGCCGGATCAAACCGGCGCGCAGCATCAGCCGGTGGCTGATCAGCTCGGCTTCGGTTGGGGCTTCCTTGAGGGTGGAGAGAAAGAAACGGGAAACGCGCATGTTAAAATCCAGATAATTTTTAATTAAAGCATTCTAACATGGGTTTTTTCTCAAAATGGCGCACGCATAAAGCCGTGTGCGAGCAAGGCGTGGTGGACGTGAGCGAGAAGGACGGCGTGCGCGTGTTGCATCTGGGCAGCGATACCGTCCAAAGCGCCATGCGCCTGTCCGCGCCCAACCGCCTGGAACTGGACTACACCCGCACCATGATGGGTTTTCTGCTATTTCATCCTGATCCGGAAAAAATTCTGATGGTGGGTCTGGGCGGCGGTTCGCTGGCGAAATTCGTCTACCACAACCTGCCGGAAACCCGCACGGAAGTCGTGGAAATCAACCCGCAAGTAGTCGCCGTAGCGCGCAGCCACTTCCATTTGCCGCCCATGGACGAACGTCTGTCGGTCGAAGTCGGCGACGGCGCCGAGGCAGTGCGCAATGCCGCCTGCGAATTCGATGTCCTGATGGTGGATGGCTACAACGACAACAGCCTGGCAGAAGAGTTGGTCAGCCAGAGCTTCTTCGACGACTGCGCCGCCGCGCTCACCAACCGGGGTGTGCTGGTGGTCAACCTGTGGGGCAGCGACAAACGCTTCGACGGCTTTCTGAAACGCATCGAAACCAGCTTCGAAGGCCTGACCCTGTGCATGACGACTTCCATCCACAGCAACATCATCGTCTTCGGTTTCAAGCAAAGTCCCGGCTCCCCGCGCTGGCAGGAACTATTCGAACGCGCCAAGGCGCTGGAAAGCCAGTATGAGCTGGAGTTCCCACAGTTCGTCGATGCTTTGCGCGGGCTGAACGTCTATAACGAGCAGCGCTTGCTGGTTTGAGAGCCAGTGATAAATCTACTGCTCGAACCGGAACGCAAGACTTGACTCAATGAGTCGGCGTTGGCAATAACGTCACGTCAGATTGGATTTCTTTGTTGTGAAAATAGACCAGGGAGGAATGGCGCCATCTCTTGCTTGGCGCCATCGGGAAAAATTCACCTTGCTTGAATCCATGTATGCCGAGCCATCACGAAGTTTTGTTGTGCCTGTCAGTGTTGTTACATATGTTTCGGTTCGCCGACTGCCTGTGTCTGAATTTACTTTGCTACCTACATAACCCCAATCCGGGTTTGAGTGCTGGTGCCCATTTAGTTTGGCAAACATAAAGTGAACAAACAGAATGTCGCCATTTTCAACAAAGTTGTAGCAGGCTATGACATGCCACCCGCTATGCCCATTATGGCTTTCGCCGCCCTTGCCGATGTTAATCGTTGTTTTTACCTCAAGCCCGATACCAGCACTGTCGTTGCCTTTTTTGCAGATAAGATCGGGGTATTTCTGATCGTGATTGTGCTTATAAGGCGAGCATTCATCCATCGCATTGCTAAAAATATTTGAAACAAGCCCCGAGAAGTTATTGCCCTGAATTAGCGATTGAAGGGTTTGACCGATCTCCAAGGTCATGTTTCGATTAATACGATGAATGATCGACTGTGTGAGATTTGCAGCCGCTTCAATATGGGAGATTGCGAGTTCTTCAGGTAATGGGACTTGTGGCCTAAAATACTTGGATTCCAGTCGTGGGGGCTTAGCTCCCGCCGCACTATCGTAGGCTGCGGCGACAAGTGCCCTCACGGGTAGATCAAGAGACTTTGCCAGAGACTCAAGGACTTGAATGCTAAAGTTCTCTTTCCCGGTTTCAACGCCAGAGAGGTACTGGTAACTTATTCCAGCCTTTGTGGCAAGGTTTTCTTGGGAGAGGCTTCTCTGCTCTCGAAGTGCGCGCACGCATGCGCCAAGTATTTTTTGGGCTTCGCTCATGGCTAAGTAGTGTACCGGCCATTATCTTGACAGTCTTTCAACTATAGGCGAAACTAAGCGTATGGCACACTATGAATTACATCACGCGAACTGCTTCGATTGGTTGCGCGAACAGCCTCCAGTAAGCGTTCAAGGCGTATGCACAGACCCACCATTTGGGATTGTCGAGTTTTTGCCTCATGAAATGGCAAAACTGCGTAACGGGCGGGGGGGGGTTTGGAGGTTGCCTCCAACTATTGGAGGAAGTCAACGCGCTCCGCTTCCGCGTTTTACTACTTTGACACCACAAGAGCGGGAGCATGTACGTATTTATTTCCGTGAATTCGGTGAAGCTTTGATTCCTGTGCTCGTGCCTGGTGCTCATGTTTTTGTTGCGGGCACACCGATGCTGCAATATTTAGTGCAAAGTGGAATGGCTGAGGCGGGTTTTGAAGTTAGAGGTGCAGTTATGCGCCTTTATCGTGGATTCCGTGGCGGCGACCGCCCAAAACTCGCTGAACAGGAATTTCCGGAAGTGTGCGTCACTCCGCGAGGCGCATATGAGCCATGGATGCTTTTTCGCAAGCCAATCGAAGAGAAAACAGTGGCTCAAAATTTAAGAAAGTGGGGTACAGGAGGGCTACGACGGCTTAACGTAGATCAGCCCCTTCCGGATGTTATTCAAAGCGGGAAAACGCCAATAATTGAGGAGTCAATTTCAAACCACCCTACCGTTAAACCGCAACAATTGCTGAGAATTCTGGTGCGCAGTCTTTTGCCTTTGGGAGAAGGGCAAATTCTAGACCCGTTTTGCGGTTCAGGCTCCACGATTGCGGCCTGCCAAGCTGTTGGGTACGACGCTATTGGCGTAGAGGTTGATGAGGAATATTTTTCATTGTTAACAATGAATATTGATGAGTTTTCTGCTCTGTATCCAAAATACAAGGGCGCGACGCTCGAAATGCCGACTGAGTGCTTGCCAGCCAAACCCAAATATACGGAAAGCCAGCAGGGAAGTTTACTATAGCCTTAATCTGACGCGCCCAGATCTAACCCGGCTCGTTCCCGTCGGCGTATTAGGGGGCCACGGTTTTTCTGAACCAAGGCGGAAATCATGAAGCGCAAAACCTCCGTCATCAGCTATCTGACGGCACGCCCCAGCAAAACCATTATTGGTGCTGCCCATCAGCAAATCACTCTGGCTTGGTGGGAGCTACACGGACTATGAACTTCTTGTTTCTCAGTCGGTCTGGCATAGAGTGCGCCGCTGGCGATCCGGTGGCTGCGCAGAAAAGGCTTGCGGCACTTGAGGGGATATCCGTACTCGCGATAACGCAAGACATGATTCGCCTGGCCAAATCGCTTATTGAGCAAGCCATTATTCCCGCCAAGGCGATTGAGGATGCTCTTCATATTGCTGTTTCGACACTGCATCACGTTGATTTTCTGCTGACCTGGAATTGCCGTCACATTGCCAATCCAATGATTCAGGAAAAGATTGCCGTGTATCTTGAGCAACTCGGATTGTTCCTCCCGATCATATGCCCCCCCGAGGAACTTCTTGGAGGAAATGACGATGACTGACGAAATCATGATGGAAGTCCATGCCATCAAGGACGCGATTGGCGCCAAGTATGGCAAAAATCTGGATGCACTGTTCAAAGAGATACAACTTGGCGAGGCTAAGTTGAAGGCGGCCGGCATCCAGGTTTTGGCTCCCCCCGCCAATCCAACAAATTTGCCTATCACTGCATTGCAGCGGACTCGCTTCGCTCACCGCTGAATTTGGACGTTAGATCGCATCCGTATGCTGTCCGTAATATCGTATTTGTTCGCGAATTAAAGGGTCGAATTAACTGTAAATCAATAGCCTATTGATCCGGCCAAGTGAAGTTTGAAGTGTGGGTCGGCCTCTTGTGCCCTCGGGTATCAGGCCGACATGTCGGGCTAAAGCCCGACCCACAGTTTAAGACAATAGCGTTCCAGATCAATAACTCTAGATCAGGGTCAGTACGCAGGAGCTATTCGAACGCGCCAAGGCGCTGGAAGGCCAGTATAAGCTGGAGTTCCCGCAGTTTGTCGATGCCCTGCGCGGGCTGAACGTCTATAACGAGCAGCACTTGCTGGTTTGACGGGCATGGTGAAGTGGTAATAAATCTGCTCCTTTTTTCATTCCGCTCAGAACCCCAGAAACAGAAAATCCAGCGCGCCTGTTATCGCGGCCTGCTCAGAGACCAGCGATTGCACCGACTGCTTGAGCAGGCGTACCGGCACGGCGGCCAGTTTGGGCGTTTCCAGCAGGCAGGCGACACCCTCAATCTCGAAAACCGGCGTCAATCGTTGCGGAATCTGGCTGACGGGGAATCGGTCACGGCGGCGCAGGGGAACAACGACGCGCGTATCCAGGCCATGCAGCAAATCGCTTTGCACATCCAGCAAATAAGGAACGTCATCAACATGGTAGCCACTATTACGCAAGACCTCGAAGCGCGCCATGTCAGAAAGACCTCCATGCATCCAGAGGCAAGCCGTCGCGTTCCACGCCGGCGTTGTAGGCCGCAATGAATTCGGCATGATCGGCCTGCCAGCGTCGCCCCTGCTCCCGCGTAACCAACTCCCGCAAGAACTGGTCACAAGCTTGAGAAATATTGATTCCCAAAGACTTTGCCTCGTTCAACACATCGGCGGAGAGGGTGATATTGGTGGCTTTTTTGGGTGTCGCGACAGGGGTGGACATGGCGGCCTTCCGGTTATGTTGTCTTGATATGCGCATACTATCACAACATTATTGCTTGACGTAGGCCTGGCACGCTGTGCCAGACGGTTTGGATTATCCTTAAAACCGCCACCTTATTTCAACCACGAAACACACGAAATGCACGAAATAAACCAATATGGGTTGTGCGTTTGAATTTCCTATCTTTATTAATCGCCGAAAAACCGGAAATTATTCTTCCCCTGCTGCTTTGCTCGATACATGGCGAGATCGGCATTTTTCATCAGGGTTTGGTCATCCGAGCCATCATCCGGGTGAATGCTGATGCCAATGCTGCAAGTGACGTAAACTTCGCTGTCACGCAGGGTAAAAGCCGCAGCCAGCATCTCCACGATCCGTTGCGCGGTTCTCGCGACTGCCATCTGGTCGCTGGCTTCCAATAACACGGTGAACTCGTCGCCACCAAGGCGGGCTGCCGTGTCGCCATCACGGATACATTTTTCCAGCCGCTTGGCGACCTCCTGCAACAGCAAGTCGCCTGCGTCATGGCCGAGGGTATCGTTGATGGCCTTGAAATTATCGAGATCGATAAACATCAGGGCGAATCCCTCTCCCTGTCTTACCGCACGCGAGACCGCCCGCTTTAGACGATCAAGGAACAGGTTGCGGTTGGGCAAGCCGGTCAGGGCATCGAAATTGGCAAGGTGCTCGATGCGCCGCTGTGACTCCTTGATGAGCGAAATGTCGCTGAAAATACCGACAAAATACTGGGGTTCGCCATTCTCCCCGCGCACCACGCTGATAGTCAGCCACGCAGGAAACAACAAGCCATCCTTGCGCCGATCCCATACCTCACCTTGCCACGACCCCTCCGCCAGCGCCCGACTCCACATTTCACGGTAAAACGCCTGCTCGTGGCGTCCAGACTTGAGGATAGAGGGGGTCGCGCCTACCGATTCATCCCGCGCATAGCCGGTGAGCTCACTGAACGCACGGTTAACCGAGACGATTACCCCCTTGCTGTCGGCAATCATGATGCCTTCACTTGTCCCCTCGAACACCGTGGCGGCGAGGTGCAACTGCTCCTCCGCTCGTTTGCGCTCGCTGATGTCGTGAAAAATCCCGATGATCATCTTCCCAGACCCGAATTCGACCCGTGCGGCTGAGACTTCGACCGAGATGACGCTCCCATCCTTGCGCCGCACCAGATGCTCGACATGGTGAAAGCCGTTTTCCCGCAAAATCTGGAAAGACTGTTTTACTTTCTCCTTTTCCTCCTCCGGGTGAAGATCCACTGCGTGGAGTTGCAATAATTCCTCTTTGCCATACCCCAACATTTTCTCGGCTGCCCGGTTGACATCCAATAACTTGCCTTCCAGATCTACCACGACAAAGGCATCGTTTGCCTGATCCATCAGCGTCCGATATTTTTCTTCCGATTTGCGTAGCTCGACTTCTCCCTGCACCACTTTAGCCATCTGATAGCGCAGGGAATCTACCATTCCGTTGAAAAAATAGGCGATGGTGGCTATTTCATCCCGGCTGTCCTGCGCTACCCGTGTGTGCAGATTCCCTTCCGCCACCGCCTTGGCGCCGCGCCGTAACGCATCCAGTTGCTGGATCAACGCACTGGTGAAACCAAGGAACAAATAACCCGCCATCAACGTCACCGCAGCACCAATGGCAAGGAGCGTATATCTCTTCAGTACCAGCCGGTCGGAACGTGCCTTTATCGCCCCCTGAAGCGCGGGCAGGGTGGCCTCGCACAGGCGGTAAACGGCATCGACAGCCAGCGTTCCCTGGCGGAACATCGTTTGGCTATTCTGCAAAATACTGTCCGGATGAAGCATCAGTTCTTCCGCGCTGGAGAGGAAGGCATCCGCAGCAAACTGGGCGTCGTTCAACGAACTGCCCATGAGTTTTCGCAGTCCCGGCGTCAAAGTCAGTGCAGTCTCCAGATCCGCATGTACCTTGGCGCCAGCTTTCTGGCTTTCTCCCACCCGCTTGGACAACTGATAGCGTTCGCTCAGGGACAGGGTTTGTTTCCTGGCCACGATAGCGGATAGCGCGCGTGCCTGCCCGAGGCTTTCCGTCCACTGATTGAGCGGAAAAGTCACGGCAAAGATAAGGTAGTGGGTGTCAAGCGCGGGATCCACCGACAGGCCGGATGCATCGGAGATATGCAGCAGCAGAACCTGCACGCATTCGACAAATGCAGAGTGCAAACTGAAGTTTTCTTCCGCGCTGACTGAGGTGGATTTCCTGCTCAGCTTATCCCACCTGAATTTGGCCTGAGCCCATTCGTCGGAGGTCTTCATGGTCTTGCCGAACTCCGCATCGAAGGTATCCAGTTCCTGAATCACCTCGTCGGCCATCTGCTCCAGATGATCGAGCCGTGGCAGCGCATCCGAGTCGCCGTGCAAAGCCAGTTGGGTAGCGCCTCGGTGTTCTTGGGCAATGCGCATCAATTTTTTCAACGGGCGGACCGACTGAAGACCCGATAACTCCCGCTCAGCAAAGGCGATGCCGACATTGGTCTCGGATACCAGCAGGTATCCCGCAGCGACGAAAGGAAGGAAGAAAAGGAACCCGATCAAGGCGAGTTTGTAGGGATAGCGGAACCGATTGAGGAACGACACGGCAGGGCGCAACAGAGCTTTCACCATCCGCTCCAATAATTAAGGTGTAAGTCGATTTATTCTGCGCTGTTGCCGCTACGCCTGCAAGAATTTCAACTTCTTGGGTTTTGCAATCAGGGTATTCGGTCAGTTCTAACTGTCATGGCGAATCGCCGTCCAAAATGATGAAACTCGCCATGACAGTTCCCCCACCCCGACCCTCCCCCGATGGGAGAGGGAGAAATCAGGCCCGCTTCGCGAGTTTTACGTTAACAATCCAATATTCCATGGGGTGCTTTGGGGCGGGCTCTTAAATTTCATTGACACATACATACCGGTTGGTATGTAATGGGCGCATGGACTCAAAACAAGCCGATCTGACTCGCGACAAGTTGCTACAAGCCGCTTTCTGCGAAATTCACCGCCAGGGTTTCCAGGCGGCGAGTATCGTCAATATCCTTGCCGATACCGGCTTGACCAAGGGTGCCTTGTACCATCACTTCCCCACCAAGCAGGCGCTGGGGCTGGCTGTGATTGACGAGGTTATCCGGGAGCGCCTGGAGTGCTTGGTTTTTCAGCGTTTAAGGGAGAGTGAGCATCCGGCGGAAACCTTGTTGGAAATCATCGCGACCATCGGCCAGCAGCGAGAGTCAGAATCCATCCTGCTCGGCTGCCCGCTCAATAACCTGATGCAGGAGATGAGTCCGCTCGACGCAGCATTCAAGGATAGGCTCAATACTGTGCTGACGGTGTGGAAGGACACGGTTGAGGATGCCTTGCTGCGCGGCCAGGAACAGGGCGTGATCCGCGCCGATGTGGATTGCAAGGCGGTGGCCTTGTTTGTCGTTTCAGCCTGGGAGGGCTGTGTCGGGATTGCCAAAAACCTCCAGTCGCCGGAAGCCTTCGGGATGTGCATGGAACAGCTGCATGGGTTTGTCGCGGGGCTGTTGGTGAACGCTTCAGCGTAGGTATTTTTTTATTTAACTACATACCAAATGGTTGGTATGTTATTTGAAGAGGACTGACATGGCATTGATCGAAACCGTTTCCCCTGAGCGGGTGCAAAGCAACATGGAAATCTTTTCTCATCCCATTACCGGTGTGGAGCCGATTTGCCATGAGTCCCCCCATGCGGCACTGGTTCGCTTTTACCATGCGTTTAACAACAGGGATTCAGTGGCAATGGAGGAAAACTGGGATCACTCAGGCAGATGCGTCATGAGTAATCCATTGGGTGGGATCAAACGCGGATGGGATGAAATCGGCTCGGTTTACCAGAAAATATTTCACGGCGGAGCAAGGGTTTACGTGGAGTTTTACGATGGCTCATTTCGCAAATCATGTTGTTAAGCCGCCCCACCCAGCGCCATCGTGAGCCACTGAGCGGGGTTCGGGCCGTTT
>JAUYFQ010000178.1 GCA_030690895.1 Sulfuricellaceae bacterium | reverse complement strand
GATGCCTCCCGCCCTTGTCAACCACAAATCACCCTTCACCCCGCCAGTGGGGGTTAGGGGGCTTTCGCCTGAAAATCAAAAAAATGCGCTGTGGTGATGCAAATGGCATGGAGGGGGATTTGTGCAACATTCAGGTTAGAAGACCTCCGCGCCAGTTCCAGCCATTTCTTGCGCCAAATCTTGCACCATTTCGCGCAACAAGCGCCGCTCCAGCTTGCCCATCGCGTTACGTGGCAATTCGGAAACGGCAAACACCCGGCGCGGACGTAAATGTGACGGCAGGTGATGGTCGCACCAGGACTGCGTCTGGCTCGCATCTACCCCTACCACCAGCGCGGTCAAGCGGTCACCCCACACCTCATCAGGCAGCGCTGTCACGGCCGCATCGCGGAGGCCGGGGCAAATGCTCAGCAGGTTTTCCACTTCCTGCGGGTGGATGTTGATGCCGCCGCTGACCAGCATGTCATCTGCGCGTCCCAGCATCCAGAGCCTGCCCTGTTCATCGATCCGACCCAGGTCGCCGGTTTTTAGCCAGCCTTCATGCGGGCTGCAACCCAGATATCCTGCCATCAGCATCTCGCCGCGCAAACAGAGCCGCCCATCGACAACGGCTACTTCCACGCCGGGCAGCGGCACGCCCACCAGGCCTGGCTGCCAATCGTCCGGAAGGGGGTTCAGTGTCGCCACCTGAGAAGCCATTTCGCTCATGCCATAACTCGGGCACAAGGGCCAGCCAGATTGCGCGGCGCGCTGAGCCAGCGAAGCCGACAGCCCCCCGCCACCGATCAGGACAAATTTCAGGCCGGGCGGCGGTGCACCCGCTTCCAGCAATCGGGCCAGCATGGCAGGAACCAAGGATAGATGGGTCACCGCGTGGCGATGCATGTTGGCCAGCACGCTTTGCGGCTCGAATCTATCTTCCAGCAAAGCGCAGGCGCCAGCCTCGGCACAGCGGTAAAGAATGGCCTGACCGCCAATGTGGTAGAGCGGGAGACAAATTTGCCAGACATCGCCCGGCTCAAGCGGGATGCGGCTGCGCGCCGCCTTGACTGCGGCAGCCAGATTGGCATAACTGAGCATGACGCCCCTAGGCTCGCCACTGCTGCCGCTACTTGGGACGATCAGCGCGGCAGCATGTGGGTCGGCCTTCAGGCCGAAATGTCGGCCTGAAGGCCGACCCACATCACACGCACCCAGCCAGGCTTCACGCAGCGACTGTTCATCCATCCGGAAGCTTGCGCCTTGCAGCGCGTGGCCGCCTTCTTCCACCCCTGCCAGCCTCTTCATGGCAAGTTGTCTGGCCAGCGGCCAGTCCGGGTTAAGCGGCAGCAGCGCGCCCAGATGCGCCATGGCCCAGCTCGCCATGGCGATGGTGAGCGGTGAACGGGAAGTAACAGCCAGCGTATCGCCGCAATCCAAGCCGCACTCGGCAAAAACACGGGCCAGGCCAGCGGCCCGGAAGGCCAAACTGGCATAGGTTTCTGTTTCCCGCCCTGCGATCAGTGCGGGGGCATCTGGAAAGCGTGCTGCGGACTGCTCAAGCCACTGTACAAGCATGGGGTTTGCAACCGCGATGGAGACAGGCGATACCGAAAGAGAAGTTGACGAAGCCGACCTCGGCAAAACCCGCCTGCCTCATCATGCCTGCCATTTCCTGCTGATCCGGGAAGCGGCGAATGGATTCCACCAGATAGGTATAGGCCTCAGGATCGCGCCCTACCCAGGCGCCCAGGCGAGGGATCGCATGAAAAGAAAAGAAGTCGTAAAAAGGCCGGATCGGCGCCCAGGGGCGGGAAAACTCCAGGCACAGGAAGCGCCCGCCCGGCTTGAGCACGCGCAAAATTTCGGCCAGCGCGGCTTCAAGATGCGTGACGTTACGGATACCAAACGAGATGGTCAGGGTATCCACACTATTGTCGGCCAAAGGAATCCGTTCCCCGATCCCGGCCAGCCAGGACAGTTCATCCAGACCGCGCAAGCGCCCCTGCGCCATCATCGCCAAACTGGGGTCGCACACCATCACCTGCGCGCCTTTCCCGCTCATCAAGCGCGCCACATCGCCGGTTCCACCGGCCAGATCGAGCACACACTGCCCGGCCTGGACACACGCTGCTTCCGCCAGCCGTCGCTTCCACCAGCGGTGGATGCCGAAGCTCATCAGGTCATTCATCAGATCATAGCGCGGCGCAACACTCTGAAATACGCGCCGGATCAGGCGGGTTCGCTCGGTTTCGGCGACGGTTTGATTGCCGAAGGTGCGGGAAATATTATAGCTATCAGCCATCAGTAATCAGTGGGTTGTTGGCGCTACGCGCCAGGTTTTAGCTGACAGCTCTGTTAGCTGATGGCTGATAGCTGTCAGCTGATAACTTCTCACGGCAAATCGCCACGCCTGAACATGAAAAACCCGGCCAGTGCACACAAGGTTCCGACCACGACCGGATAAACGATGCCATAGATCATGAAGCCCGTCGCCCCGATATGATCAAAAATCACGAAGGCGGCAGGCCCCAGAATGATGAGTTGCGGGTCGAACAGCATCAGGGCGGCCGTACGGAATACCTGGAGCGGGTTGACCAGCGCCAGCGCGACAGCCAGTTCGGGCGGGGCGCGTTCCTGGATCATCACGCCGAGCAGGATCAGGTCGAGAAACAGCAGCATCACCAGCCACACCACGAAGGCCGCGCCTTGCGCCACATCGGTGGAGCGCGCCAGGGTCGAGAGCAGCATGGCGATGCCCAGAAAGCACCAGGATATGGCGGCCAGCAAGCCGGTGTAGTACAGGAACATGGTCCAGGGTACTTCGATGTCCTTGAACAGCGCCCACAATGTTGCGCCCAGCATGGCCAGAAATACCGGCAGGAACACCACCAGGTAGCGCCCCAGCAGCTTGCCCCAGAACCAGGCTGACAGGGACACCGGCAGGGAAAGCAGGTACTCGAACACGCCCGCTTCTCTATCCCCCGCCACCGAGCGCACGGTGGAAATCAGCACGAAGATGGGCAAGATCGCCATGCTCAACTGGATATACGTCACCAATAGTCTTGAAAGTCCGATAAAACCCAGCACCCGCGATTCGGTCAGACCGAAGGCGAACAGCAAGGCCACCAGGCCACCAAACACCAGACTATAAATCAGGAACCAGCGGGCGCGCAGGGATTCCACGACATCCAGCTTGGCGGTAAGCCAGAGATTTTTCATTATTTTCCTTTTGCGAGGATTTGTTTCCGCGCTTCCTCATATGTCATGCTGCCAGGGACCGGTAGCGCCACAGCAGCGAAACCGTAGCCCATGGGCGAGGTCTTGCCCGGTACGTAGTGTGATTTGCGGGCATCCAGCCATTTCACATCATTTCCGCTGTAGTCCATTACCCAGAACTCCGTGGCGGGATCGCTGGCCCAAGCTTGCTTCTCCAGCCAGAAAACGGCGCAGCCGAAATCATCGAACTTGACGATCTTGTGCTTGGCACCACCGCGCACCTGGGCGGAGAAATGGCGGTCGCTCAGCGCCATGTTGCAGCGTATGCAGGTGTCGCGATCCCATTTGACTTCTACCGGACCGCTGGTCGGTTCCTGAAAACAGCCAGAGAGCAAGGCAATCAGAATTCCGCCAAAAATCAAGCCGCGAAAACCTTGTACATCCAGCCGTTCCACGGTCGTCTCGATCACGCCGCTCATTTTTCGTCTTTACCATCCTGCGGTGATTCTTCCAGGTGAATCGCGGTCAATATCCCAACATAGCGCGACACCATCCCGAGGAAGCGCAAGCGATCCGGGCCAGCGACTTTGCCCTGCCACGCCAATCCTCCACCCATGTCCGTGAATCCCCAGTGGGATAACGCCTTGGTGATGGATTCCTCGGAACGACGCAAGCTCAGGCTGCAATCCAGTTTGCCAGTCAGCGACACCTCATCCGCCACCTTGTCATCCAGTACCACTTTGCCTCTATCCATTTCGATCACGCGGTTGACCAGCGCGGAGACTTCATCCAGACGGTGGCTGGAAATCAACATGGTGGTATTTTCCAGTCGTTCCGCCAGCAGGCCGAAGAAAATCTGGCGCGCATCGGGGTCGAGGTTGGCGGCGGGTTCGTCCAGCACCAGGATATTGCTGTCCCGTCCCAGCGCGATGGAGATCAGCAGCTTCTGTTTTTGTCCGCCGGACAATTTGACAAAAGGCTGGTGTTTCATCTGCTCGACATCCAACCCCAAGCGTTTGGCAATCTCCACCATGCGCTGCTTTTCGCTATTGCAGACGGAAGCGGAAAACTCCAGTAGCTGCCCGACCGGCATCTTGAGCGGCGGCGGCAATTGCGGCACAAATCCAATCCGCGATAAAACAGCCTGCCGGTTCTGGCGCGGAGCCAAGCCATGCACCAGCACCTTGCCATCATGGACATACTCGCCCAGCAGGCAGCGAATCATGGTGGTCTTGCCCGCGCCGTTGGAGCCGATCAACGCGATGCGCTCGCCCAGGCCAATCTCTAGGTCAAGCCCGTCCAGCACGCGCTGGCGTTTGAAGGTTTTGGAAACTTTATTGAATTCGATCATGCGTTATTTGCCATAAAAGCTGATTAACCACGGGGAGCACGGGGGGCACGGGGAAACTCCAATTAACACTTCACTGTGCCCCCTTGAAAATCCATGCTTTCCCTGTGATCCCCGTGGTTAAATAATGTTTTTCAAAGTAATTTATGCAAGCCGCGCACGTCGAATTTCAGCGCCCCGCTCGGGCACACGTCCACGCAGGCGCCGCAGCGCGTGCAGTCGGCGCCGGTGTCCATGATCGCGTCGGCGGCTCGGCCTTTTTTTACCATTTCCAGCACATGCGGGACTTCGCAGACCTTGCGGCAGTCGCCTTCGTGGAAGCAGTGTTGCAGGTCATATTTGACCCGTAGCGGCGAAAATACGCCCACCACGCCATAGGTCAAGCCGATCGGGCAGACATAACGGCACCATCCCCGGCGCGAATAGAATATCTCGAATGCCAGCAACAGCACTACCCAGCCCAGTGCCAGCGACGGCCCGTAAATCAGCGCGCGGCTGAGTATGCCGGTGGGCGACAGGGTTTCAAAGACGGTGTAGCCCGTCACCCAAGCCAGCACGGCGAAAATAAGCCACAGGATGGTACGCACGCCCCGGTTGAACGTGTGGTCAGTCACCAGTTTTTTATCGACCAGATAAAGGTGGATTTTTTCCGCCCACTCGGCCACGAAATGGTAGGGGCAAACCCAAGAACAAAATGTTCGTCCGCCAAACAGGAACCACAAGACGATAACCGTTCCAGTCCCAATCAACAGGTTGACGATGATGTGCTTGTGCGCCAGCAGTACTTGCAGGGCAGAGTTAATGTCGATCAGGTGGAAACCGAGCATTCTCGAAGCCGTTAATGCCCCTTCGAGTATCTGGATGTCCAGCCAGAAAGACACGGTAAACAGCAGGTTGATGACCAGCAAAAAAGCCCAGCGCCGGTTGCGCCATTTCTGGCCTTGCGCCCGATGCGCTCTGGCATGTTCCTTGAGTGCGCCCCAATCGACTTTCTCGACGCGCTTCATGGCATGGATGGTATTGGCGGCAGACGTAAATTCCTGCGGCTGCGGCTTTTTCGGCTCTCGCCCCAGCATCACCATCAGGGAATCAAAGTATTTCATCCTACAAGCCTCCATTTACCACGAAACACACGAAATACACGAAAGAAGTCAATTGCTTGGCTTCATTTTTCTGCCTGCCCATTCGGCGACAAACAAAAGACACTGTATTTTTTCGTGTATTTCGTGTATTTCGTGGTCAACTGGGGTTTTTAGATTCATACCGCCTCCCAAACTTTGCGCGCTTCGACCACAATCGAGGCTGGTTCGGTCGGGCACACCATTTCGCAGACGCCGCATCCGACACAAGCCTCGTGCACGATAGGCAATTTGTATGAAGATCCATCCTTGCCCTGCATGGTTTCGAGACTGATCGCGCCCTTGATCGGGCAGGTGCGCACGCACAGGTCGCACAATTCGACATCAAAGGGATGATCGTTGAGGGGGATGGGTTTCCAGCGATCCACTTCGATGAAGCGCATCGCGCCTGCAAATCCCGGCGCTCTGGCTGCACCCTTGAACCCCTTGCCCTGACGCGCCAGGCAGGAATCAGGCCTCACCACCACGGCCAGGCCGGTGCGCTCGGCTAGGTTGAGCGTCGGCTCGGGGTCTTTTTCTTTGGCCAGCAAGATGGGCGGCTGAGACATTTTTGCGCCCGCGCGAACAGGGAGAAAAGCTGGTTTGTTGTAAGTCAGCGAGCCGGTTGGGCAGGCTAGGATGCATTGCACCGCATCGCAGGAAAAATCACAGGCTTGCGCGCGCGAATCGATATAGGGCACGCCGATACCAAAGCCGTGGGTGATATCATCCAGCTTGATTGCCGAGACCGGGCAGACCTGCACGCATTGTCCACACTTGATGCAGGAGGACAGAAAATCAGTTTCATCCAACGCCCCTGGCGGGCGCATGCGGGACTCCCAGCCACGCGCCATGGGAGTCAGGCCCAGCAAGGGAATCCCCACCGAAACCACGCCCAGCACAACGGTGCGCATGAAGCGGCGGCGGTCTTCCAGCTTGCGCTTGTTGATGACCGGATGAACGGGTTTCTTGTCTTCGCTCATATTTTTTTCCGTGGCGTCAGTGGGTTGTTGAAAAGCGGCTTGTCATCGCGCAGCATCAGCACCGGCGCAGAAAAAGGCGCCAGACGTTCAAGAAAATCCAGCATTTCCAGCATCGGCGCATTCTTGAAAAATCGCGCCTGGGGGATTTCCATCCAGATACGATCAGCGAAAGCATGCAGTTCGTAGGGTGTGTCGCCTATCCCGTCCTTGTTGCGGTCAAAGCCTTTGTAGTCGTCCCAGTAATTTCCGCGCCAGACGTTCCGGTCTGCCCCGCCCGCGCCGCCGACCGAGATATTGGAAATATTGCCCTCAAAGGCATTGTTGGTGATTTCATAGCCCACCAGATCGCTATTCAAGGAAATGGCAATGCCGTTAAAAGCCAGGCGATTATTCTTCAATATGATTTTTGTGTCGGGCTGGAATGGCGACAAGTCGGCGGAAAGTCCTATGGCGCAATAGATGATCTCGTTGCCTTCCAGCAAGGCGCTACTGGCTTCCTTGAAGCCGATCCCCATGCCGGTCGAGCCCATGGCGTGGGAAATGATGTTGTTTTTCACCACGCTGTTCTCGGTGTACATCAGATAGATGCCGACCGCATTATCGACAAAATGATTGCCCTCGATGGTGTTGTCGTGCGCGAACATGAAATGGACGGAATAACGGCTGCGCGTCCCGTAATTATTGATAAACAGATTATGGTTGGAGTACCACACCACCATGTCGCGCGAATCGACCACCGAGTTGCCGTCGATGCGGTTATTCATGCTGTACCACAGGCGGATGCCATCACCGCGTACACCCAGATCGGCCACTTTGGATTTGATCTTGTTGCGGTAAACCAGATTGTGGTCAGACTGCTTGAGGTCGATGCCGAACAAACAGTTATCGATGACATTGCTCTCGATTTTGTTGTGATGTCCGCGCACGTTCAGGCAGCCATCGTCCGTATCGTGCGAATTGCCGGAGCCGGTCAAATGCAGTCCCCGCACCGTCGCGCCTTGGGTTTCAATGACAAAAACCGTGCCCTTGTCACCGCCGTCGATAGTCACTTTTCCGCCACCATCAATCACCAGCGGCTTGGTCAGATGCACCGGCCCGGCATAGATGCCAGGCTTGGGGCGCAAAGTTGACCCTGCTGGCGCGGCATCCACCAGCGACTGGAAAGGAACCAGGCCATGAATGCGCTTGTCGCGCTGGTAAAGCGGGATCAGTTCGACGGGTTTATCCACATTCACGCGGGGCGCGGTGCTCAAATCGGGGGCAGAACCCGCTTCAAGCACCTGAGCGCTTGGCTGCCCCGCCAACAACAGGCAGAGCAGACCGCCGCAAAACCTTATCCATTCATACGAATTAGTACAGGATATGGACTTACTCCAGTTTTGCGGCTCCACGATAGTTGGACTCATCATTCCGCTTACTGGAAATAACGGTCTTCATGTTGCAGCTTGCGCCGGATCAGCACCGCCAGCGCCAACAGCAGAGCGGAAGCCACCAACAGCGCATAACCGTAGTAGGGGTAGGAATAGGTGCTGAACTGCGCTACCTTGCCCTCGCCAAAAACGGTCGGCATGAAAGGCTTGACCGTGAATGCGCCCCATGGATGCAGGTTATGCCCGAAGAACCATAGCCAGCCAGCGTAATCCAGCACAAAGAACACCGGCAGCAACGCAGGAACCAGACCCAGCAGCAAAACAAACGGGCGCAGCTTCCAGACACCCAGCACGATAATCAGCATGGACACCATCAAACCAGCCACAGCCGCCATAGTGGCTGTTTTAAGATTGGCAACCCAGCGCGCCAATACTTCTGGTTGGTTGAAGAAAGTGCTGGCCTCCTTGTAGTAATGCTCGGCAAAGGTAGCCAGATTGCCCAGCACATACAGATCGGTCACCATCCATGCGCTCACGGCGGCGAAACCACCACTCAGAATCATGATCTGGCCGCGTTTCTGTTTTGCCATGAATGCCAGCAACATGACGGAGAACATGCCAATAATGAACTTGGACATCGGCACTTCAACCGGTGCGCCGGTTGCGATCGGATACATGCCGACATAGTGATTGATGGTATTCATCTCATGGACGCAATCCAGACCGACAACCTGGTCGCCTTTTTTGGCCAAGCTGGGATCATTACGCATGGCCAGATCATCGCCCAGGTCATACTGAATGATCTCGTCATGACGCCCGCCTGAGACTGGCTGGGAGTTACAACCATTGAACACGCCATTGAACTGGAAGTGAATGCGAATCCCGTCTGGAAACGCATCCTTGGGATAATTCGGGGCAGTCAGCGACACCCACCAGATAGGGCTGAAATAGGCGCCAATCATCAGCAGCAGCGCCAGCAGGGTCAACACCCTGACTTTAGTCATTTGTTTTTGCGGGTCATTCATCGATCTTCTCTCAAAGGTTTAGCTTACTGATGACCTCACGCTCCCAAGCGGAACCTGATTGACGTGAGCTTTATATCCGCGTCATCGGCTCTCATTATAGGCTGCACCCATACCTATTTTATATGGGGGTTGTAGGAGCGGCGGCAGCCGCGAATTTCAAGCATGCGCGGCTGCCGCCGCTCCTACAAACTTACTTCTTCTTAGGCTTGTCCTTGCACATCGCGCCAGGCATGGTCAGGCTGGCTTGATAAGCAGAAATCGCGATCAGTTGATCTTCGGTGTAAGGCTTGATGATCTTGACCATATCGGGGTTGGAGTTGCGGCGCTTGCCTTCCTTGATCTCGACCATCTGGCGCAGCAGGTACTTGTAGTGCTGGCCGGCCAATACGGGATAGAACTTCTCCTTGTTGCCTTCGCCGTTCTTGCCGTGGCATTCGAGGCACTGTTTCTCGTACAGCTCCTTGCCCTTGGCAACCTGCATGGCAGCATCTTTGCCTTCATATTTGCCATTGCCCAACGGAATGCACAGCTTGCCGATATAGGCAGACACATCGGCCAGTTCTTGCGCATCACTCATGACCTGAGCGAAGGGGTACATGGTCGGATTGTCGCGCAGACCACCACGGATATCGGCAATCTGCTTGATCAGCACGGTCGAGTGCTGTCCAGCCAGTTGCGGGAACGTGCCGTCAGGACGCCCGGCGCCGGAACCCAGGTGGCAAGCCGCGCAGGTTTCATACACTTCTTCGCCGTTCTTGATGTCGCCTTTTTTATGCAGGGCTTCAATCTTCTCGCCTGCCTGTTCATTCCACTTGTAACCCTTGCCCTCGATCCCTTCTGTCTTGGGAGCAGGGGGGCCGGCAAATGCAATAGCGGGAGCCAGCAGCAGCGCCAGAATCAGTTTCATATTCATTTCGTCAATCTCCGTTTGTTATGTCTGGATGCAGTATAAGCAAAGCCTGATGCAGACACCTTGACATGAGTCAATCCGATCAAAACCATCGATTTTCACGCTTGCTCCCTCTCCCTCCGGGGGAGGGTTGGGGAGGGGGCGGTTGGCAGGGTCGGGGAAAATAAAATCAGGGCTTCACCTTGGACAGGTAAACCGCAATATCTTTCATGTCCTGATCATTGACCAGGTGCATCACGCCTTTCATGGCGGCGGTGTCGCCGTTGGCGCGCTTGCCACTTTTGATGTCTTTCATTTGCACGATGAGATATGCCTCATTCTGACCGGCCAGTTTGGGGTATTGCGGCATCAGGGCTTTTTTGCCTTCCGGACCGTGGCAGGCGTTACAGGTTTTTTCACCATACAAAACCTTGCCATCGCCAGCTTGGGCTGCCATGGCGGACAAGGCCAGCGGCAACGCGAGCAGCGCAACTAATTTATTCATCTTCATGTTTGATTCTCCGGGAAATAGAGTCGGGCTAGGCAGATTACAGACTACGCCCCAAGCAAACATTGATATGGATCAATAAAAAATGGGGGCAAGGCCCCCCAGATCGAAACAATCGCCTTTGTCGTCCGCCCCTTCTCCCCATGGGAGAAGGTTGGGATGAGGGCAGCTATTGCTTACTTGGCTTACTTGGCTTACTTGGCTTTTTTGGCGCCATTCTGCTCCAGGAAAGTCTTGGCGCGCAGACCAATATCAGCGGCTTTCACCTGATATTGCCACCATTGACCTGCCCACAAAGTACCATTCTGCCAATCACCCTTCTTGGCGGCTTCTTCCATCTTGACCTTGGCTTCACCGGCCTTGCCGAGCTGGTCGGTTGCATCTTCAACCAGTGCCACAACCGGCGGGAAGTCCTTGTAATTGACGCTGGTGATGTAACCCACCACGCTATCGATTACGGCTTGAGTTTCCACGTTGGTTTTGACCTGCTTGTCGTAGTCAGCCTTGGTGTAAACAGCTTTGGCTTCTGCCGTTTTCACTTCCTTGTAGCCTTTAGGCTTGACCAGCAAGTAGCCTTGCATTTCCAGGTGCAGCGCCGAGCAGAACTCGGTGCAGTAGTACGGATACACGCCTTCCTTGTCCGCCTTGAACTTCACGCTGACTGTCTTGCCTGGTTCAGCAGAAGCATGCACGTTGTAGGTGCTGACAGTGAAGCCGTGGGTTTCGTCCTGAGCGCGTTCCAGGTTGGTCAGGTTGATGGTCACTTCATCGCCCACTTCCACCTCGATGGTTTCAGGTGTGATGTGCGAGCGGATCAGCGTACCAAACACTTCGACCTTGTTGCCCTTTCTCACAGTCTTCTCTTCGCCAGCCCTTACCATGCCTGGATGCGGCTCATCAGTACGGCTGTTGGTGCCGACCTTGTAACGAACGCCAGGCTTGAGGGTCTTGGCATCGATAGCGACCACATAGTGCGGCTCGCCCAGCGGCAGAGGCATGTCATACAGAAGCTGCATCTTGTCGTTGCTGATGTCGATCAACTGGTGGTTCTGAGGATGCAGCGGGCCGACCGGGTTGAAGCGGTCGATCGCCAGCTTGTTCAGCGCAACCAGGTAACGACCTTTAGGATCAGCCGAATCGCCTTCCATGGTCATCAGGTGACCGATGTTGTAATGGATGGAGATCTTGTCCAGAACCTTGCCTTCACAGTGATCCCACTTGGCTACTTGCGAATCCACATACAAAGAGGTGTAGGCGATACAAGGCTTGGAATCATACTGCGTGTGCAAAGGACCCAGACCCAGTGCTACCTGCTTGTGCAGGGCGTCTTGCATACCGATCACAGGAATACCGTAGGGATCCTTGCTCTCGAACTTGTTTGCCTTGATGGCGGCCATGATTTTTTCGAAGCTGAAAACAGATACGTGCGTATCCAGCTTGCCGGCTACCGTCAGGAACTTGCCGTCAGGTGTCACGTCCACGCCGTGTGGGCTTTTTGGCTCAGGAACCAGGAACAGAATACCTTCCTTGATCGAGGTTTCCATCATCAACACGTTGTGGCCATTGATCTTCTTGGCCTTGCCAGCCTTGACCAGCTCGGCAGCTTTTTTCCAGTTGATCACGTGCAGATAGTCGGTGTCCTTGGCGGAACAACCGGCTTCATAAGGGGGACGACCTTTCTCGATTCCGCCGACATAACGCTCGGTACAGAAGGAGTTGGTGAACGACCAGCCATCGGACGGGCCTTTACCGGCATCGGAAAGATCCTGGCTATAAGGTGGCAGCTCCAGCGAGAAGGATTCTTCCGGCTTGATGCGACCGGCCTTGCGGTCAAACTTCCAGTAAGTCACACCGCCGCGATATTCTTCGTTGAAGCGCTCAAGCGGAACAAATTTCTTGTTCGCCAGCGGGGTCGCGTACTGTGCAGCTTCAATAATATAGTCGGTATTCGGGGTCACGAATGCGCCGCCGTGTTCCGACTTGTAAATCGGGTTGACCACGATTTGTTTGGTCTCGAAATCGCGCAGGTCGATCACTGCCAGACGCGGGTTAGCCTTGTCATTGATGAACAGAAACTGGCCGTCATACTTGCCGTTGGTTTCGGAAATGGCAGGATGGTGCGTATCGCCCCAGGTGATGTCCTTGCCGTCGATCTTGCCGCCAGCCAGCACTTTCTTCGACTCTTCATCGAAGCCGTAACCCTGCCATGGCTCTGGGGTGAACACGCCGATGTACTTCAGAATACGCATGGACGGAATACCGTACACGATGATCTGACCGCTTTGTCCGCCGGAGCTGAAGGCGACAAAGTCATCGCGCTTGCCGGTCGGCACATAGGTTTTGGAGGCAGCCAGCAGATCCTGCTGGGACAAGCCTCTACGCTTCATGACATCCTGCAATGACTCGGCAGCCATGGCGCTGGCCATGGCGCCTGCACCGATGGTTGCTGCGACTGCCAGTGATAGCGCCCGTTTACTGATTGGCTTCATTTGAACCCCCTGTTCTAAAAAAACACTAAAAATCAAAAAGTAATCCTTATTTTGCCGCGCCGTTGGAATATGCGGCAATTTGTCGCATCATGATTGCAACCAAGCGAATTATGGACATTGATGTAGATCAAGGAATGGTTGCATATTGCTACCCCACAATGAAAAAGAACCAATCAAGGAAAGAAAGCATGAAATTCAATCAATGGGTTTTACTCGGCCTTGCCGGGCTAGGTCTCAGCCAACCAGCACTTGCCGCACCCGACCTGGAAACAGGACAGCAGATCAACGGCGTCTGCGCCGCCTGCCACGGCGATAACGGCCAGGGCGGAAAGAAAGGCGAATACCCCCGTCTGGCGGGGCAAAAAGTCGGCTATCTGAAAGAACAACTGGTCAAGTTCAAAAATCGCCAGCGCATCAATCTGCCCATGTTCCCCTATACCGAGGACAGAGAGTTGCCCGATGCCGACATCGAGCACATCGCCACTTTTCTGGCGAACAGCCAGCTTGAAACCAGATTACCTGAATTCAAGGATAGCGACGACGCCCTGGCTCGGCTGCTCAAAATGGAAAAAGTATTGAATATCCCCCGCTCGGAAGGCGATGTGGCTGCCGGAAAAACACTGTATGAGAGCAAGTGCGTGCGCTGCCACGGCGCAAAAGGCGAAGGCAAAAGCTTCATGCCCATGCTGGCCGGGCAATACACCTCCTACCTGCAACGTCAAATCGGCTTATTCCAGAAAGGCGAGCGCCAGCATGATGAAGATGCAGCGCCGGGCAAGGATGTCCTGGCGCCATTCAGCAAGGATGAAATCCGGGACATGCTGGCCTTCCTGACTACGCTGGATGATGGAGAATAAGAAGAACTACCTCATCGTCCCCGCTTTCGGTTGAATTCAGGCTCATCCATAATTTTGCCGATGCGCTCGGCGATCTCGGCTGGCGGCGAAGCGTAAGCAAACTTGACCAGAAACTGCCCGTCGGGCCCCAGAAAAAACATGCCTGCGGAATGATCCATCGCGTACTTGCCCGGCTCCATGCCTGGTGCCCGGAATTTCTCATAGCGCACCCGAAAATGGTCGGCAATCTTGCGGATCAGTTCCGGCGATCCGGTCAAACCCAGAATGCGTGAATCGAAGAAAGACGTGTAGTTTTTCAGCACAGCGGGCGTATCCCGCTCGGGGTCAACGGTGATGAAAAGCGGCTGCAAGCGTGGCGCCTTATCGCCCAGCTTGCCTAGAATCAGCGACATTTCCGCCAATGTCGTGGGGCAAATATCCGGGCAATAGGTATAGCCAAAGGCGATCAACTGAAAACGGCCACGAAAATTCTGGTCGCTCACCGCGCTACCGTTTTGATCCCTCAGGATATAGCGCGGCACAACGCTCTCGACTTGCGGCGACTCTTCTACCTCTGGCCCCTCTGGCTCGACTGCCCAGACAGGCATGGCGAACAACAATGCCAACCCTATCAGCAGATGGCGGATCCTCATGGCTGCCCGCCCAAGGCTTGCAAGGCGCGCGCGCCATCTTCAACCTGGCTGATTGCATGGATCTTGTCAGGGCAATCAGCCTCCCCGCGCGATCTCGCCAGATACGCCTCGTTGGTTGCCTGCTCGAAAGCCTGCCCATGAACACTGGATTTGGGTGCATGTTGAATCATCACCTGCTTGATGCGCGACGCGACATCCGTCATGGAACAGGAAAGCGCCAAGCCGTTCAGGCGACCCAGCGCCCGCACGTCCGCCAAGCCCGCATCGGCGGACAATTCGGCGGCATGGGATGCCAGCGGCAACCAGACCATTCCAAGTATTAGAAGCATTTTCTTCACGCCGTATTCTCCCTAAATAATTCAAAACCCAAACCAACATCTTCCTCAAGCCTCATCCGGCCAGCCCGAATTTCCGGCGACAGCCCGACATCTTCGGCCAGCCAGGACGATGTAGCCAGACCGTGACTCAAGCCATTATTCAACGCGGCGGCTGCATGCAGGGCTGCGCGCACGCCTACAGCGCTATCGACCGTGGTCGTCACCACGCAGGAGAGGCCCGCTGCCCGCGCGGCCTGATCGATATCCAGCAGGCCGCGCAAACCGCCCCAGACCATGGGCTTGAGCACCAACCGCAAAACGGCGCGGCTCGCAAGAATGCGCTCCACGCCCAATTCCGGCAAGGATTCATCCAGTGCCAGCGGGATCTTGGTCGATGCCTGCAAGGCCTGAATTTTTTCCACGCTGGGTGCAGACAAGGGCTCTTCCAGCATCTCCACCGGCAAACCAGCCAGCCCATCCACTACATAGCGTGCCTGGCGGTCATCCCAGGCGCGGTTGGCATCCAGCCGCAGTTGCGCACCTGGCGGCAGGGCCGCTGCGAGTTTATCCAGCATGGCCAGTTCCCGTCGGAAGTCCAGCAACCCGGTTTTCAGCTTTAGAATGCGAAAACCTTGCTCCAGCGCCATTTGCGCGTCATCCAGCGCTTCCCCGCCCAGTTCACCCAACGCGGCATTACATGAAACTTCATCCGCCGCATCGGGGTTCAGCAACCGCGCCAGCGACAGACTCCGTGAACGGGCTTCCAAATCCAGCAGTGCGGTTTCCACCGCGCAAGCTGCCGCTGGCGGCAAGTCGGCATGTTTTAACGATTCTCTTGCTTGCGTAAGCGCCATGCCTGGCAGTTTCTTTTGCCAGGCAGATAATTGCTCGCTCACATCACCCACCAGCGGGGCGCAATCTCCCCAGCCCACCTGACCATTCTCGCTTTCCAGCCGCAGCAGCGCGCCAGAACGCGCTTCCATCCTGCCCGCCGCCGTCTTCCACTGACGCCGCAATGCCAGGCGATAAGGGATAACCCGGCTAAGGCTGAGTCGCACTGTTAACCAAACCCTCGCGACACCCTGAAGGGCACAAGAGCGAGTCTACACCCCCCCTCTCCCGCCGGGGGAGGGCTGGGGAGGGGATTGCTGTCAGCGCCGCCCGAACCGCACTTTTCAAACGCTCCGCACTCATCGCCCCGCGCCGCTGGTCAACCACCTCACCCTGCGCGTCCAGCACCAGGGTATAAGGCAAGCCTGCCACGGCATTGCCGAACTGTTGCATCAGCACTATGGCCTTTTCTCGCCCCATCACAACCTGAAAATCCATGTTGAAAGTGCGGACAAAATCTCTGATCGACTCCGGATTATCCTCAACGGCGATGCCCACAAACGCCACGCCTTGCGTTTCATATTGCCGGTGAACTTCGACCAGATCAGGGATTTCCTTACGACAGGGCGCACACCAGCTTGCCCAGAAATTCACCACTGCCACCTTGCCGCGCAAACTGGATAGCGCGAAAGGCTGGCCATTCATATCCTGAAATTCGGCCTCGTACAGGGGACGGGAAGGCAAGCCTTCTGCCGCCACAAGCGACGACAGAAAAACCAGCAGCAGGGACACACAAAGTTTCTTCAAATCCACAATCCAAGACAAACCAGCAAACCAAACACAAATTGCAGCAACGCCGTTTGCGCCAGAATCCGGTTGAAAACCGGCCCAACCGGCTCGCGCGCAAAACGCCAGATCAAACCCAGCGCCAAGGGCAAGCTTAACAAGGGCAGCAACAGACGCCATTGAGGTGAAACAAGGAAATCGAGCCGCGCCAGCGAAGTGTAAGGAGACAGCCAAAAGTAAGGAAACAGCAAAACATAGGGAATCAGCAATAGAAGCGCGTACTCGATACGGCTGCCAGCACGCCCGAGGCGAACCGCCAGCGTGCGCTTGCCCACCCGCGCGTCGCCCTCCAGATCGCGATAATTGTTCACCACGATAACCGCTGCCGCCAGCAAGCCCAGCATGTTTGCCACGACAAAAGACATCCAGGACAGACTCAAAGTTTGCAGGTAAAAACTCCCCATCACCGCCGCCAGCCCGAAGAATAGCCACACGAACACCTCGCCCAGCCCGGTGTAAGCCAGCGGCCTGGGCCCGCCGGTATACGCCCAGCCGGAAGCCAGCGCGGCCAGCCCCAGCAACAGGATGGGCCAGCCGCCATGCCAGACCAGATACACGCCACACGCCAGCGCCAGGCCAAAACAACCCAGCGCCGCGCGCTCGACCGCCGCCCCGCTCAACCAGCCCGAGGCCACCGCCCGCGCCGGCCCCAGCCGATCCGGCGTATCCGCCCCGCGTGCAAAATCGGCCGCGTCGTTATGCAGATTCGTCCCGATCTGGATCAGTATCGCCGCCAGCAATGCCGCCAGAAACGGCCACCAGAGCGGCTCCCAGCCCTGCTGCCAGGCAAGCGCAGAGCCCGTCAGCACGGGGATGACTGAAATGCTCAGGGTTTTGGGTCGGGCGGCCAACAGCCAGGCTTGCAGGGACATAAGGAAAGTTTTATCGGCGGCGCTGTGTTTCATATGCTGCATGGACGATTTCGAGCGAAAGCCCCCGGCATGACTCGCAAAATACCTCAAAACGCTGGTATTCATCATTTTCCACGATCAGTTCAGTCTGGCCAATTTGCCCTGCAACACGCTGATACGCGCTTAACAGCTCGATATATTCCTGCCGTCTGGCACAGTCGATCACGACAGGAACCTGCCCGGCTCTGAGCACCGGCAAGTTGGCCAGCAGTCGCGCCATACGACCATTTCCGTCAAAAAAAGGATGAATCGTTACAAAACTCAGATGCAGCATCGCGTAGGCTTTGAGGGCTTGCGCTTCTGTCAGGTCTCTTGAAAAGCCATTCAGCAAAGTCAACCATTTCTGCATGAGCGCTTGAACATGCTGAGGCGCGGCATATTCGACATACACCGTTTTGCCCTCCGGCGACCTGGCATAAGTACCGTTGGGCTCTTTTTTCCAGTCGCCGACCGGCTTGAGAATATCGCTTATCGCTTCGATCTGAACCGCCCGGTGGATCAGGAACAGATCGGCTTCATCGATCACCGGCTTATCCATCAGGCCGTAGACCAGCTCGATTGCCTTGGCATGACCAAGGACTTCCTGATGATCCTTGAGCGGCTTCCCGCCTATGGTCAGACCCTCGTTGAGAACAAAAGCCGTATCGCCCAGGCTAAGGGTATTGCCCTCCAGCGCAGTGGAAGTATGCGTCCAAAGATCGCGCAAAGCGCAGAGGACGGACTGCCTGAGATCCTTGTCCAGATTTTCTAAAAAACGCATTTTCTGCCTTTGCCTCTGGCCGCTGCCTCAGGCTGCCACGCGCAGTGGCGCCACATGCTGGCGGGGTCGTTGCTCAGCCTGCCAAAGATCGTAGCTTGCCTGCATCCGCAGCCACAAACCAGCAGGCTGACCAAGCGCTTCGGAAATCTTGATGTCCATTTCTGCCGTAATTCCGGCATGCTGGTTCAATAACCTGGAAAGATGAGGACGAGACAAACCCAAGTGCGCAGCCAGTTCTCCCACCGTAAGGCCTAGTTCCGGCAACACATCTTCTTTCAAAATTTCGCCCGGATGGGGCGGATTATGCATACGCATGGTGTGCTCCTAGTGATGGTCCAGATAATCCACGAGTTCAACTTCCCCATTTTCAAAACGGAAAATGATGCGCCAGTTTCCATTTACCGTTACCGCCCAGAAGCCACTTAGAGCCCCGCTGAGCTTGTGAAGCCTGAAGCCCGGCACATCCACTTGCCCAATGACCAGAGCCGCATCCAGAACGCCAAGAATACGTTTCAAGCGGGGCGCGTGATCCGGTCGGATGCCTGCTTTGGAGCCCGTTTCATAAAAATCCTGAAGCCCGACATGACGGAAGTTTTTAATCATGGCTGATTGTAGTTTGTATGCTTACACGTTACAAGCTGGGCGCTGCAGATAGAGAATAGAAGGCAACGGGTTTGTCTGAATTTGCACTATGCATCTTTTGCATATTGCTTTCTTCAGGCAATTCGCCTTCGTTAAAAACACTGCGAATATGGCGCGAAATAACGGACTGGTCACGGTCGAATAACGCAATCATTTGTGCTTGGGTCAACCAGACAGTTTCACCATCCAGCTTGACGGAAACCGCCCCTCCTTCCGTCTCATAAATAACAATGTCGCTCATTTCTTCTTTCCTCGTGTTTTTCCGCTGGATGCTGCCAGGAGCAAGGACGTGAGTTGCTGGTAGCGCTCGAACAAAAACGCCACCCGCTCGGCTTCGCTTTTGAAGCTGGTTTTGCCGTAGGCGGCATCGACGGCTTTATCCAGCGCCTGATGCGCCTTGAGCAATGCGGGCGGCATGGTGAGCGGGTCGTAGAGGTCGGCCAGGGTGGAGCAGGGGAATTGGGCGCGGACGTCAAGCACGGCCTGGGCAGCGGCTTCGATGCGCTCCCTCACCCCAACCCCTCTCCCGGAGGGCGAGGGGCTTTTACTCCCTTCTCCCGCCGGGAGAAGGGCTGGGGATGAGGGAAAGTCAGGCCAAGGGAAGTTGTTGTAAACGGCAGGAGAATGGCGGTAGCGGCTTTCAAGGCGTCCACAGACAGTGCGCATCCATGAGTTGTACATCGTACTGCTCATAATGCCGAAATGAAAAATTGTTCCACCCTCGATAATTTGCAATTGGTTGCTTGTTATGACTTCAGGTTGCAAAAATCCGATTGGGATAAACCGACGATTTTCCGATGACACCTCAGGTACAGCGAGGTATGCTGAATTTGGTTGTCTGTCTTGCGTGAACAAGGTTGGTTGGTTGGCGAATTCACGCACGCTCTTGGTCGGGCTGGCACGACGCGATTCAGCCACTGCCGCAATACGTTTCATAACCATCGGCATGACTTTCAACCCTCCGGGAGATATGGCTTTTAACCACAAGCACCAGCGTTGCCCCCCGTTGATAAGCTCCTCTCCACCAATATAGGGGCGCAGCCATTTTTCCGCCATTGGCTCTGCTGCCACCAACTCAAGTTTTTCTGCTTCGGTCACAATCAGGTGTCCGCCATCAGTAGGCTGGCTGCCCTTGATGAGCTGAGGCAAGCCTGGTGGCGTATTGGTGCGTGATGGAAGAATGATGTCGGGCGCATCCACCAAGTATGGGTTGATGTTGCATGCTTTGGCGGCATGAGGCTCACCCTTGATATCCTCGTACTCAAAAATGGTTTTTTCCGCAGAGTCACCCAGGCCAAAACCGACGATTACCACATGCACGGCTGCTTTTCCCTTGGCTTCGTTGCTCCAGCTAAAAGTGCGGTGTGCGAAATGAATCTTGACTCCCTGCGCCAGCATCCAGCCCCACAGGGTTCCCACCTGTTCGCCCTGACAAATACTGTTGGTGGAAACCAGTGCCGCAGTGATAGCCGAGTTGAGGCGCATGTAATCGGTGGCCTTGCGATGCCAGCAGGTAACATAATCCAGCCTCCCAAAACGGCCATCACTGCCCCAAATTTGCGCCATGTCGGCCATTTGTTCGGCATTGCGCCATTGATGCCCGATAAACGGCGGATTCCCCATCAAAAAACTGCATTTCTCCGCCGCCACCACTTCATTCCAGTCCAGCCGCAAGGCATTGCCGCAGACGATGTTGGCGCTGGCTTTGAGCGGAATGCGTGCGAAGTACAGGCCGAATTCTTCCGACACCCTCAGGTTCATCTGGTGATCCATCAGCCACATCGCGACCTGGGCGATCTGGGCGGGGAATTCTTCGATTTCGACGCCGTAGAAC
>JAUYFQ010000177.1 GCA_030690895.1 Sulfuricellaceae bacterium | reverse complement strand
GGGGTGGCCGCGAATGCGGTCGCAATTCGCGGCGAGGGCGCCGCTCCTACATGAATGCTGCTGAGTAGCCCGGGAAACCAATTTTTGGTGCTGGTTTGAGTGGCGTTTTTTGAAAAAGCTAGCGGATGGCTTGCACGTATTGATTTCACGAAAACAGGAGCATAGTCGAGCGATCATTCGCGATTTACAGGATAATCTCTCATGCGAAACCAATTGGGGGAATGATCTTGCTGAAGCTCTTGTTACTGGTGGTAATTATCTGGCTGGTTTATTCCCTGCTGAAAAAATATAGTCGCAGCGTAGACAGGGATGAACAGGCGCCGGATGTGCCTGCCTCTCCGGAGGACATGGTGCGCTGCGCCCGGTGTGGCGTTCATCTGCCGCGTAGCGAGGCCATCCTGTCCGGTGATGAAACCTTTTGCTGCGAAGCCCATCGTAGCGAGCATCAAAGCTAAATGCCCGGCTGGCTCGCCACGCTCAAAGTCTTTCTATCGCGTCCCTCCGTGACGCCCGAGCATTACTGGAAGTCGCTGCACTACTTCAATCTGTATCGCCTGATTCTTTCCGGCTTGTTCATCGTTGTTTATCTGTTGACGGGATCGCTGTCCACTTTTGGGGCGGAAAATACGCGACTGTTTGTCGTGACCAGCCTGGTTTACGGGCTTTTTAGCCTGTTGATGGCGGTGAGCATCAGCCTTCGCTGGCCGCGCTTCAACCTGCAACTGAGCTTGCAGACCTTTGTCGATGTGTTGCTGATCGTGCTGTTGATGCACGCCAGCGGCGGGATAAAAAGCGGCATCAGTTTGTTGCTGGTGGTGTCGCTGGCCAGCAGCAGTCTCATCAGTCAGGGCCGGCAGGCCATGTTTTACGCAGCCATGGCGGCGATTGCGGTGCTGCTGGAGCAAAGCTACACCTATCTGGTGATGCATGAGCGGGACGATTATTTTCATGCCGCCATGCTGGGCATGGGGTTTTTCGCCACGGCGGGGCTGGGGCATTTTCTGGCCAAGCGCGTTTCCGAGAGCGAGCGTTTGGTCGCCCAGAAAAGCGTCGATCTGGAAAATCTCGCTCAGGTCAACGAACTGGTGATTCAGCATATGCAGGATGGCGTGCTGGTGGTGGATGGAAGCGGGCGCGTGCGCAGCCATAACCAGCGTTGCGAGCAACTGATCGGGCCACCGCCGCGTATCTGGAGTGATCTGCGTCTGAACGACTATTCGCCGGAGCTGGCTGACAGGGTGACGCGCTGGCGTAAAAATCCGGATGAAGTCTTTAACTCCATGCGTTCTCGCGTGACCGGCAAGCACATCAATACCCGTTTCAGCCCGATCAGCCAGAGAGGGGAGGCGGCGGTGGTGATTTTTTTGCAGGACTACAGCCAGGTGCAGGCGCAGTCGCAGCAGATCAAACTGGCTGCACTTGGCCGCCTGACAGCCAATATCGCGCATGAGATTCGCAACCCGCTCTCGGCGATTGGTCACGCTACCCAGCTTTTGCAGGAGGATGAGCACGACAAGACGGAAACCCGTTTGTTGCAGATCATTCGGGACAATACCCTGCGGCTGGACAGGCTGGTTCAGGATGTGTTGCAACTGAACCGCCGGGATCGCGCCCAGCGCGAAACCATTGATACCGAATCTTTCCTGGGCGGCTTTGTCGAGCAGTTTTGTCTGGCGGAAAAAATTCCAGCGGGCTCGATTGTGCTGGAGCTTGATTACCATGGCGCGATCTGCTTTGATCGCGGACATCTTCACCAGATTCTGTGGAATTTATGCGCCAATGGCTGGCGTCATGGCCAGCACCATGATGCCAGCCTGAGAATCTGTCTCTCTCAGGCGCATCTGGATAATGTCGTGCAGATCGATGTGATCGACGATGGCCCTGGTGTTGAAAAGGCGCTGGTCAGCCAGTTGTTCGAGCCATTTTTTACTACATTCAGCAGCGGCACCGGGCTGGGCTTGTATATTGCGAGAGAGGTCTGCGAAGCCAACGGCGCCAATCTCGACTACATTGAAGTCGCGCCTGGCGGACAGTTCCGCATTTGTTGCAAAGGAGGCATGTGTGAAACCCCCAAAGAGTAATTTTCTGGTGCTGATCGTCGATGACGAGGAGGATATTCTTGAGCTGCTCGAACTGACGCTGCTCAAGATGGGGCTGGGGGTGGAGCGCGCCTCCACTGTCAAGGGCGCATTGCAGATGATCCAGACCCATGATTTCGATCTGTGTCTGACGGACATGCGCCTGACAGATGGCGAGGGGCTGGAAATCGTGAATTATATCGGCGCGCATTGCCCGAATTTGCCGGTGGCGGTGATTACCGCGCATGGCAGCACCGGGAATGCCGTGGCGGCGCTCAAGGCGGGTGCTTTTGACTATCTGGCCAAGCCGGTGGCGCTCGACCAACTCCGTGCTGTCGTCAAATCCGCCCTCAAGCTGCCCTCCCAGATTCAGGCGCCGGATGCTGGCGGCTATGCGCTGCTTGGGCAATCGTCTTCCATGCAGCAGGCGCGCGAGCTGATCGAAAAGCTGGCACGCAGTCAGGCGCCCGTGTATGTCACCGGCGAATCAGGCAGCGGCAAGGAACTGGCTGCGCGCTTGATCCATGAGAAAAGTGCGCGGCGCGACAAACCTTTCGTGCCGGTGAACTGCGGCGCCATTCCGGAAAACCTGATGGAAAGCGAATTTTTCGGCTACCGCAAGGGCGCGTTTACCGGCGCAGATCAGGACAGGGAAGGGTTTTTTCAGGCCGCCAGCGGCGGCACGCTGTTTCTCGATGAAGTCGCAGATTTGCCGCTACCCATGCAGGTCAAGCTGCTGCGAGCCATACAGGAGAAAAAAATCCGCAAGGTCGGCGCGACCCAGGAAGACCCGGTTGATGTGCGCATCATCAGCGCGACGCACCAGAAACTGTCGGATTGCGTGGAAAGCGGCAAGTTTCGGCAGGATCTCTATTACCGCCTGAACGTGATCGAGTTGAAAATGCCCGCCTTGCGGGAAATGCGCGACGACGTGCCGATTATCGCCCGCCATGTGCTGGCAAGGCTGGCGCGCCAGAGCGGTAACGCCACCCCGGAATTTTCTGCCGATGCGATCGAGGCGCTGCAGCAATATGACTACCCCGGCAATGTGCGTGAACTGGAAAATATTCTCGAACGCGCGCTGGCTCTGTGCGAGGAAGGCCGTATCAGCAAGGATGGCCTCTATCTGACCGATCCGATGCAAGACCATGCGACTGGCGCTAATCACGAGCCAGGCGCCAAATGGCCGTTGCCAGATTATCTCGACCGCATCGAAAAGGAAGCCTTGCTCGAAGCGCTGGAAAAAACCCGCTACAACAAGACCGCCGCCGCCAAGGTGCTGGGGATTACTTTCCGGGCGCTGCGTTACCGGTTGGCTCGGTTGGGGATAGATTGATCCGGTGATGGGGGAGCGGTTTTACCATCACCATTCTCTTACACAAAATCCAGCACCGGATACCGAGCCCCAAGAACACCGTTCGCTTCCAACCCCCAGTGCTTCTGAATCACCGTGGCGTAAAGACTGCGGAAGTCCACGCCATGGATAAGGTTTCCGCCCTCCAGCCGCGCCAGATCAGGCGCTTTGCCATATAGCCCGCCGTGTATTTTTCCGCCAGTCACGAAATGCACGTTGGCCGTGCCATGATCGGTTCCGCCGCTACCATTTTCTGCCGGGCGACGGCCAAATTCGGCGTAACTCATGATCAGGGTGCTGTCCCATTTGCCCAGTTCCAGCAGGGCGCTTTTTAGGGCGAATATCCCTTCGGCGAGTTCGCCCAGCAGGCGGTTTTGCATGTTCAACTGGTTGGTGTGAGTATCAAAACTGCCGTGCGACAACTTGATGACCGCGATGCCACCCGGATTGCTACCCGCACTGGCAGCTACCTGGACGGCGCTGTGTACGGCCTTGCCGAAAGCATGGTTTGGGAAAACCGTCTGGAATGCATGTTTTGACGACAGGCCGTTTGCCGCCGCGCGGATATTGCTTTCGAGGGTGAGGATATGATCCATGGCCGGATTGCGCGACGGTTCTGCCTGGGTTTTGGCGAGCCGCGACTGGCGCAGGAATTGTTCTGGACTGGCGAGCGAGATGGTGCGCGCTTTTCCGCCCCCCAGCGGCCCAGCTTCGCTGTTGGCGATCATCACGCCTTCTGCGGCGAAACTGGCGGGCGCGGGCGTTTGGGCAAACAGGCGGGCAAGCCAGCCCTGGTCGAGATAGTCTTCGCTATTCGAGGCGGTATCCCAGATTTCGATGGAACGGAAGTGCGACAGGTTGGGCTTGGGATAGCCCACCCCTTGAACCAGCGCCAATTGGCGGTCTTTCCACAAAGGCAGGAGCGCTTGCAAGGCAGGGTGCAGCCCGGTGCGTTCATCGAGCTGGATGATCTGCTCGCGGGGGATGCTCAAGCGTGGGCGCAGTTGAGCGTAGAGCGGGTCGGCAAAGGGAATGACGGTATTGAGGCCGTCATTCCCGCCCTTGAGTTCGATCAGGATCAGCAGGTTCTGGTAAGGCTTGTTGGTCGCGCCCCAGCTTTGGATGGGGCTGCCCACCAAGGGGAGCAAGCCGAGTGTTTTCATGAAATCACGGCGATTCATTATTTTCCCCTTTATTTCAACTGGTAAGCCGGGTCTTGCATCAGCGCCAGCAGGTATTCTGGCTGCGAGAGAGATGCCGGGACAGGGTTGATCGTCGCCGTTGCCAGAATCCGTTGCTGAAAATTCCGGCGGCGGGTGGCGTCATCCTGCCCCAGCGTGTCGAGCAGGTGGCGGGTGTCCGGTATCATCTGCTGCCAGCCACGTTCCATATTTATACCCCCTCTCCCCAACCCCTCTCCCGCAAGGGGGGAGGGGCTTTTGCTCCCCTCTCCCCTTGCGGGAGAGGGGTTGGGGGAGAGGGGGAGCCTTTCAGGCTGGGCGCGGAATAGCCGCTCCGCAAGCTGTTTGCGCGCCAGCAGGCTGGATGCGTCGAGCCACTGTTCACCACCTGGCCAGCCCTTGACGTTGGGGGGATTGAACAAATCCTGCCCAAGCTGGCGAGAGGTGATGCCCAGCAGCCTGCCGTCGGCTTCTCTCACCTGGAAGTTTTTCATGGCGCCGACCAGAAACTCCACTGGCGATTTGACCAGCACGCTCCGGTTGCCTTGATCCCAGAAGAAAGGGGATAGCAGCAGGGCGCGTAACCAGGGTTTTATTTCATATTTGGCGTCGCGCAATACCTTTGCCAAGCGGCGTATTTCACCCTGATCCGGCTTGGGCGAAACGAATTCCAGCCACAGCTTGCGGCTCAGTAGTTCGGCGGTGGCTGAGTGATCCAGCAGAATGTCGAGTACCTGATCGCCATCGAAATCGCCGTTTTTGCCGAGCACCGTCTTGTTGCCCATGTCGTGAAAACGCGGGTAGAAACGAAATTTGCCATCGCTGCGATCAATGCTCCAGCCGGTAAAAGCCCGTGCGGCCTCCTTGATGTCCTGCTCGCTGTAATGGCCTTCCCCCAGGGTGAAAAGCTCCATGAGTTCGCGGGCGAAATTTTCATTGGCATGAGACTCGCGAAGCGAGCCTGCGTCCCTCTCGCCCTCTGGGAGAGAGTTAGGAGAGAGGGGAACAGGCATGGTGAGGCGCTGTATTGTTTTCTGGGACAGCGGTTCACCATGCCTGTTGGGCGCATTCTTGCGGTTTTGCGCGGAATCGAGATAAATCACCATGGCCGGGTCGCGCGCGATGGCATGCAGCAGCGTGCCGAAATTGCCTGCCGCCTGTTCGCGCAGCAGCAAATTCTGCTTGAGCATGAAGGTGCTTTGTTTGACCTTCTGAATACTGGAAACGAAATGGTTATGCCAGAACAGGGTCATTTTCTCTGTCAACGGACTGGGCGTATTCAACATCTCCTCGAACCACCAGGCGCGCATGGCAACCCCTTTTTGCATCTGCTCGCGCTGAAATTCCCGGCGTTGTTCTTCGCTGAGTTCCGCGCCTGGCTGTGCTTGAGGGCGCGGCGTAAAAACCAGTAAATCAGCGGGTGGGGGAGAGCCAGGCCTTGTCCTGATGTTTGCCAGCAGCCGATCAACCGCAGCCTGCCGGTCGAGCCTGGAAAAAATGCTTACCTCTTCGACGCTTGCGCCCATTCCGGTGCGCAGCAACAGATGGCGTGCATCGTCCACCCCCATAGCGCCCCAAGCGGGCGCGGCGAGCAGCATGAGCGCAATCCACTTCAGCATGAGTTTCATGGCCGTTCTCCCATTGGTTTTTGTTGCTGTTGTTTTTGCATGCGCTGCTGGAAGGCTTGTTTTATTTCCTGCTGGCTGAGTTCGCCGTTCTTGTCCTGATCAATGCGCTCAAAGTTTTTCGCCATGCGCGGATTGTTCTGCTGGACTTCAGCACGGCTGAGCTGGCCGTTGCCGTCCTGGTCGGATTTACGGAAGCGTTCTTCCGCCTTTTTTTGGAACGCCTCCCGGCGGCGTTGCAGCGCCTCCCGGTCGGGCGTATTTTCACCTGAATAGGATTGAATGTCCTGGCGCATTCTCACTCCGCCACGACCCGCCTCCCCGGGCGGCGGCGGAAAATTGTCAGCAACGACAAGGCTGGGCAACAGAAGCAGGCTCGCGAGTATCATCTGATTCATGTGATTCATGGCAATGCTCCTTGCGGGACGCTATCTGCGGTCAGGGCTGGCGCCAGGGCCGCCGACCGGGCCGGGCGGGTTTTCCCAGTTGGTGCCGCGACCGCCAGCCGCGCCAGGCGGGTTGTTGTCGCGGTCGTGGCATTTTTTCGGGTGCTTCTTGCACCAGTTCTTGCGATCCTGGCTGGCGCCGGGGCCACCGACAGCACCGGGCGGGTTTTCCCAATTGGTGCCGGGGCCGCCCGCTGCGCCGGGTGGGTTGTTGTCGCGGTCAACAGCGTAAGCCGGGACGGAAATGGCGAGCAAAAGCGCCAGCAGGGGAAGGGATTTCATTTTGTCGCTCCTTGAGGGTTGATTACGATGCTCATTATGCTTACGCTGTGTAAATCGCCTTTGTCTGGTTTGTAAAGAATTGTGTCCAAAATCCTGATTGTTGACGACGACCCGCGCCTGCGCGACTTGCTGCAACGCTATTTGACCGAGCAGGGCTTCGACATTGTCGTCGCGGCGGATGGGCGGGCGCTGGATGCGTGCCTTAAAACGAGCCGCTTCGACGCGCTGGTGCTGGATCTGATGTTGCCCGGCGAGGATGGCCTGAGCATCCTGCGCCGTTTGCGGGTAGGGCAGCCTGATCTGCCTATCCTGATGCTGACGGCGCGAGCCGAGGACATCGACCGGATTGTCGGCCTGGAAATGGGCGCGGATGATTATCTCGGCAAACCTTTCAACCCGCGCGAGCTGGTGGCGCGCCTGCGAGCTGTGCTGCGGCGGAAAACGACCGCCAGTCCCAATGCGCCAGACCCCGATAATGGCGAGATTTGCTTTGGAGAATTTGTGCTGCGCTTGGGGTGTCGCGAATTATGGCGCGGCGTCGAGCGCCTACCGCTCACCGGCGGCGAATTCGCCATTCTGCGCGTGCTGGCCAGCCACCCGCGCCGCGCCCTGTCGCGCGAGCAATTGATGGAAATGGCGCGAGGCCGGGAACACGAGGCATTCGACCGTGCCATCGACGTGCAGATTTCGCGCCTGCGCAAACTGATCGAACCTGATCCATCGCAACCACGCATCATTCAGACAGTGCGCGGGCACGGCTATGTGTTTGTGCCGGATGGCGTTTCATGAAAACCTGATTTTTACCACGGAGTTCACGGGTACCCCGTGCTCCCCCGTGGTTAACAGAAGTTAAACCGAGATTCCAGGAATGCCCTTCCCACAGAGCCTGCTGGCGCGTACCGTTTTGATGATAGGCGGCTTGTTGTTGGTCAGCCAGCTTGGCCTGCTGGCGCTGTTCAGCCTTTATGAGCGGGAGCCGCGCGCCAGAGGGGTCGCCCAGCGCGCTGTCGCCATGGTCAACCTGACGCGTGCCGCCTTGCTGGCTGCGCAGCCGGACAAGCGGCGCGCCTTGTTGCGCGAACTGTCTCAGCGCGAGGGGGTACACATCCTTCCTGTCGAAGAGGATGAAGCCGAGCCGCCACCGCCCGCCAATCGCCTGCAGGCGCTGGTGGCGGAAGGGATACGCCGTGAATTGGGCGAAGAAACCCAGATCGGTTTTGGCGACGACCAGGGGGAGGGGGTGTGGATCGCCATGCTCATCGAACAGGATGCGTACTGGCTGGTTCTGCCCTCAGCGCCAAGCGCGAGCGGAATTCCCTTGTACTGGGCCGCCTGGGGGATGGGCGTACTGCTGTTGTCCCTGACTGGCGGCGCGCTGCTGGCGCGGCGCGTCAATCGGCCTTTATTGCAGGTGGCGGAAGCGGCCAGGCGGATCGGTCGGGGCGAGAAGCCGCCTTCGCTGAAAGAAGAAGGCGCGCAGGAAATTTCCGCCCTGGCACGCGCTTTTAACCAGATGTCGGATGAAATCACTGCCTTGGAGTCCAATCGGAAACTGATGCTGGCAGGCATCTCGCACGATTTGCGCACCCCCATGACCCGCCTGAGACTGGCGCTGGAAATGAATGTCAGCGATTCCGGCGAGCGTCAGGCGATGGTCGCCGATCTGGACGATATGGAGACGCTTGCGCGGCAGTTCATGGATTTTGCGCGTGAAGATTCAGACGAACTGCCGGTCGAAACCGATCTGGATGCACTGGTTGGCGAGGTAGTTGGCTGTGTTAACGTGGAACTCGCGAAGCGAGCCTGCGTCCCTCAGATCAGAACAAGCGCCTTTCACCACTGCCCCTTCTCCCTCCGGGAGAAGGTTGGGATGAGGGTAGAACCTTGGGAGAGAGCAAGGAGAGAGGGAAATGGGCAAAACATGAGGATACAGGGGCATGTCGGCGCTTGTCTTCTACGCCCGCAAGTCATGCGCCGAGCTTTGCGCAACCTGCTTGAGAACGCACTGAAGCACGGCGCGCCGCCAGTTGAAATCGGGCTGTCTCGCGAAGCGGGCGAGTGGGTCGTGACAGTGTGCGACCATGGCGCAGGGCTGCCGGAGACGGAGCTGGAATCCATCAAGCACCCCTTCCGGCGCGGTGAAGCCGCGCGTACCGGCGCACAGGGAAGCGGCCTGGGGCTGGCCATCGCCGAACGCGCCGCGCATCTGCATGGCGGGCGACTGGTTCTGCTCAATCAGCTTGGGGGTGGGCTGGAAGTGCAGCTTTCGGGCAAGGCCTAATCGGGTTTCGGCAAACGACTGACGAGCGCATCCCACTGAATCACTACGCCCGGCAGCACGGCTACAGGCGTTTCGCCCTTGAGCTCCAGCATGTCAGGCTTGCCGAATTCCAGCCCTTCAAGGCGGTAGGTGATGAGCACGCGGTCGGTGGGGTGGATGAGCCAGTATTCTCGTACGCCGGATTTTTCATAGAGCTGGCGCTTGATGACCATGTCGTGGCTGGCGGTGGCGGGGGAGAGGACTTCGACGATGAAGTCCGGCGCGCCGCGCACGCGCTTTTCCAGGATTTTGTCAGGATCGCAGACCACCAGCACATCGGGTTGGACAATGGTGTTGGCTTGCTCGTCCGTCTCGTTCTGGCGCGGTAGTACGACATCGACGGGGGCGATCAGGACGCGGCAGGGGTGGTCTTCGAGTTTCTGGCGTAGCTGAAAATAGATCTCACCCGCGATGTCCTGGTGAAAGACAGTGGGCGCAGGCGCCATCATGTAAGCGATGCCGTCGATCAACTCATAACGCACATCTTCCGGCCATGTCAGATAATCGCCCACCGTGTAATGCTCGGTATCGCGCTGTGCCAGTCCCATATTGTTTCTCCCCTGCTGCTTTCAAGTTTACAAAACCGGCTTCGCGCCCCAGATTTTGTCTGCATATTCCCGTATTGTGCGGTCGCTGGAGAATTTTCCCATGCGCGCGACGTTGTGTATGGCGTCGCGAGTCCATTTGTCGGGGTGGCGATAAAGCGCGTCCACGCTTTCCTGGGCGGCGATGTAGGAGGCATAGTCTGCCAGCAGCAGGTAGTGGTCGCCATTGGTGGTCAGGTTGTTGATAATTGGCTTGTAGCGGTCGGGTTGGTCGGGCGAGAAGTAACCGGAACTGATCATGTCCAGCGCCCATTTCAACTCGTGGTTGGCGTAGTAATAGTCCCATGGGTTGTAGCCATCGCGCTTGACCTGGGCGACTTCTTCGGTGGTCAGGCCGAAAATGAAGATGTGGTCATTGCCGATTTCATCCCGCATTTCCACATTGGCGCCATCCAGCGTGCCGATGGTCAGCGCGCCGTTGAGCGCCAGTTTCATGTTTCCTGTTCCAGATGCTTCAGTACCTGCGGTTGAGATCTGTTCGGACAGGTCGGCAGCCGGAATGATGATGGAGGCAGTGGAAACATCATAATTCGGGATGAAGGCGACTTTCAGCAGGCCGCGCACGGCGGGGTCGTTGTTGACGATGTCGGCGATGTCGTTGATCAGCTTGATGATGAGCTTGGCTATGGCATAGCCAGGCGCAGCCTTGCCGGCAATGATCACGGTGCGCGGCACGACTTCCAGCGACGGATTGCTGCGGATTCGGTTGTACAAGGTGATGATGTGCAGCACATTCAGCAGTTGGCGTTTGTATTCATGGATACGCTTGACCTGAACGTCGAACAGGCTGTCCGGATTGACTTCGATGTGCAGCTTCTGGGCGATGAGTGCGGCCAGTTTTTCCTTGTTGGCGCGTTTGACGGCATGGAATTCAGTCTGAAACGCGGGATCATCGGCCAGTGGAACCAGTTTCTGCAACTGGTCCAGGTCAGTCACCCAATCCATGCCGATATGCTTGCTGATCAGCTTTGCCAGTTCTGGATTCGCCTGGTTCAGCCACAGGCGCGGCGTGATGCCGTTGGTGATGTTGGTCAGTTTGTCCGGGTAATATCGGTGGAAGTCCGAGAAAATCGTGGTTTTCATCAGGTCGGAATGGATTTGCGCCACGCCGTTGACATGATGGCTGCCGACGATGGCCAGATGGGCCATGCGGATGCGGCGGCCATGGCTTTCATCGACGATGGACATGCGTTTGAGCAGATCGCTGTCGCCGGGGAAACGGTGCATCACGCCTTGCAGAAAGCGATGATTGATTTCGTAAATGATTTGCAGATGGCGCGGCAAGACGGATTCGAGCAGCCCGACCGGCCAGGTTTCCAGCGCTTCCGGCATGAGGGTGTGGTTGGTATAGGCAAAGGTGCGGTTGGCAATGCTCCAGGCCTGATCCCAGTCCATGTGATAAATATCCACCAGCAGGCGCATCAGTTCCGGAATGGCGATGGAAGGATGCGTGTCGTTGAGCTGAATGGCGACCTTGTCCGGCAGTTGGTCGAAATTCTTATGGTGCTTGTGATAACGGTAGAGGATGTCCTGCAGCGAGGCGCTGACAAAGAAATACTGCTGCTTCAGGCGCAGTTCGCGGCCCATGGCGGTGGTGTCGTCCGGGTAGAGCACTTTGGAGAGGTTTTCCGACTCGTTCTTGTCCTCTACTGCCTTGATGTAGTTGCCTTCATTGAAGTATTTGAGGTCAAAATCACGCGATGCCTTGGCCGACCACAGCCGCATGTTGTTGACGGTTTTGGCGCCGAAGCCGGGGACAGGCGTATCGTAGGCCATGGCCATGACATCGTCGGTATCGACCCAATGATGGCGCAACCGGCTATTTTCATCGTTATAGGCGACTACCCGGCCATGAAACTTGACTGGATACAGCACTTCCGGACGCGGGAATTCCCAAGGGTTGCCGTAGCGTAGCCAGTTGTCAGGATGTTCGATCTGCCAGCCATTTTCGATTTTCTGGTTGAACATGCCGTATTCGTAGCGGATGCCAAAGCCATAGCCTGGCAGTCCGACTGTCGCCATCGAATCCAGAAAGCAGGCCGCCAGCCTGCCCAGACCGCCATTGCCTAGCGCCGCATCGAATTCGAGATCCTTGACCTGATCCAGTTTGATGCCGATATCCTCGCAGGCTTTGCGAATTTCGTCGTGAAACTGGAGATTCAGGACGCCATTCATCAGGCTGCGCCCGATCAGGAATTCCATGGAGAGGTAATACACCCGCTTGGCGTCCTGGTCGTAGTAGCGCCGCATGGTTTCCATCCAGCGCTCGATCAGGCGTTCGCGCACGACATGCGCCAGGGTGAAAAACCAGTCGCGGTCGGTGGCGGTGATGGGATCCTTGCCGACCGAGAAAATCAGGTGATTGTTGAGGGACTGCTTGACCGAATTCAGGCTCAGGTTGAGCGGGGCTTGTTCGGCGCTGGTTCTTGCTGTTTTTGGCATGGCGCAATCTCCTCGTGGATTATTGCGCCAGCATAGCCTTAATTGGGGCGAACGGTAAAGCGGTGATGAGTGATGGGTAATGGGGAGGGTGGTTTTCATCACCCATTACCGCTTACTCATTACCGACTTATCAAACCAAAACAATCCCCAGGTAAGTGACATACAGCGCACCGTTGAAAAACAGATGCCAGACGCGCAACTGTCCGCGCGCCGACATGATGCGTAGCCACGCGGCGGCAACCAGGGTGATGATAATGCCGGCCAGCACTTCGCGTTGTGGCGCCCAGGGGGTGAGCATGATGCCGATGGCGGGCAGCAGCGTACCCTGGAAGACCATCGCGCCGGTAATGTTGCCGAAGGCCAGCGTGTCCTTGCGGCGGCGTATCCACAGGATACTGTTGACCTTTTCCGGCAGCTCGGTGGCGATCGGGATGATCAGCAGGGCGAGCAGCAGGGGAGAAATACTCAGAATATGTGAGGCTGCCTCGACGCCGTGAATGAAACCCTTGGCGCCTGCGACCAGCAAACCCAGGCCCAGCAGCAACTGGATCACGATGACGGCCATGTTTTCAGGAAGGCCCAGTTTGCACAGCATCATGGTACCTTCCGCCTCGGTGCCGTGGCCATCCTTGACCAGGTGAGCAGAGGCGCGCAGGGTCATCATGATGTAGATGAAATAGATGAATACCATGCCGAATGCCAGCAGGACGCGGAACAGTTGCGTATCGTGCGGGACAAACAGCGCGATGGCAGAAAGGGAAAAAGCCGCCAGAAAGAAATTCAGGTCGCGCGTCAGGCCAGTGTGTTCCGGTATGAGGTGGCCTTGCAGGCCGCGTTTGCGCAGCACCGCGAAGGCCATCAGGGACAGCGACAGGGTGGAGAGCATCAGCGGCGCACCCAGAATCGCGCCGACGCCGATTTCCTCATTGACGTGTGCGCTGGTCGTACCCGCAAAAATCGCCAGCAGCGGTACCAGCGTTTCCGGTAGTGCCGTGCCAACCGCAGCGAATAGCGAACCGGTGACGCCCTCAGAAATTTTCAGTTTCTCGCCCAGATGTTCCAGCGCATTGGTAAAAATCTCCGCTGCAACCAGAATGATGATGAGCATGAAAAAGAGTTGAAGAAAAGTCATGGCGGTACCTGAGGGGGAAAAGTGGGCGGGATTATATCACCGGGAAATGACTGGTTTTGATCGAACCACTCTGGCAAGCAATAAAATTCCAAGTATTGCCATGTAAATCAAAGGCATCGTCATGTCCTTCTTGACCAGCCAGAGATAGTGAAACACGCCCAGAATGGCGATCAGGTAAATCGCCCGGTGCAGTGTCTGCCAATGCCGGCCCAGCCTCTTTAGCATTGCTTTCGGTGAAGTGACAGCCAGCGGGATCAGCAGGACAAAGGCGCTGAAACCCAGGGTGATGAATGGGCGCTTGGCAATATCCTTGAGGATGGCCTGCCAGTCGAAAAACTGATCCAGCCAGAGATAGGTCATGAAATGCAGCACGGCGTAGAAAAATGCAAACAACCCCAGCATCCGTCGGTAACGCAGGAGTGCTGGCCGGTTCAGCAGTTTGCGCAGGGGCGTGACGCACAATGTTATAAGCAGGAAATTCAGCGTCCAGGCGCCGGTGGAACGGGTAATGAACTCGATCGGATTGGCGCCCAGCCCATCGTGAAAGCCCAGCCAGACAAGACGTGCCAGCGGAATCAGGCAGAGCAGAAAAATGACGGTTTTGATAATCCAGGTTCTTGATGTAGGTCGGCCTTCAGGCCGACAAGTCGGCCTAAAGGCCGACCTACAAATATCGCTGGTTTGCTTCATCAAAAGTGTTTGCGCAAATCCATGCCCGCATAAAGTGAAGCAACCTGATCTGCATAGCCATTGAAGGGCAGCGTCTCGCGCTTGAGGAATTCCCCGATGCGCCGTTCTTTGGCCTGGCTCCAGCGCGGGTGATCGACAGCGGGATTGACGTTGGAGAAAAAACCATACTCGCTTGGGTTGGCGCGGGTCCAGGAAGACACCGGCTGCTCGCGCAGTAGACGGATGGCAACGATGGATTTAGCGCTCTTGAAACCGTATTTCCAGGGCGCCACGACCCGCACCGGCGCGCCGTTCTGGTTGGGCAAAACCTGCCCGTACAAACCAAGCGTCAAAAGCGTCAGGGGATGCATGGCCTCGTCCAGCCGCAAGCCCTCGCGGTAAGGCCAGTCCAGCACCCGGCTGTTCAAGCCCGGCATCTGCTTCGCATCGTTCAGGGTGATGAATTCCACATATTTCGCGCTGCCCGTCGGTTCGGCCTGCCGGATCAGTTCCGACAAGGGATATCCCACCCACGGTATCACCATGGACCAACCCTCCACGCAGCGCAGCCTGTACACACGCTCTTCCAGTGGCGCCAGTTTGAGCAGCGCATCAAGATCGAAGGTGCGAGGCTTCTGCACCTCTCCCTCGATGCGCACCGTCCAGGGGCGCGGCTTTAGCGACTGCGCATGCTTGGCAGGCTCATCCTTGTCGGTGCCGAATTCATAAAAATTGTTGTAGCTCGACACATCGCTGAAAGGCGTGAGCTTTTCATTTGTGCTCAAGGCGCTTTTTCGCAGTGGCCCCAGGCTGGGGGCTGTTGCAGACAGTGCGCTCCCGGGCAGCAGGCTGATTGCCGCAAGCGCAGCCGAGCCTTGCAGAAATTGGCGGCGGGCAGCATAGATTTCCGGCGGGGTGATGGCGGAGGCGGGTTCGCTAGCGAATTTAACGCGCATAATCGGTATTCCTGAGTCTGTAGTCAGTGGTACTGACTGGCGTGATGTGTATTGGTTCTGTGGACAGAAATGTCCGCTTAATCCCAGATTACCCATTAGGGCCAAAACGCCGCTGTAGGAGCGGCGCCCTCGCCGCGATTCGCGCCGGGGGCGGCGCTCCTACATGCCCGTGCATTCCAATGAATAATCAGGGTTAATCCCAATACTGTTTAGTTTATCCATTTCCTGCCGCTATACAATCCATGTTACCAGTGGAGAAGATGACATGGCGAGAATCAAGAATGAATTGCCGGGCGGAGCGCGACTGGCGGATTACCTTACGGTGGGATACTTGGCAAT
>JAUYFQ010000176.1 GCA_030690895.1 Sulfuricellaceae bacterium | reverse complement strand
TCGGTCAGATGCGCGGCGGTCTCGACCATGCGCCGCGTGTTGCAGGAGGGGCAGACGCCGCGCCCTTTACAGGAAAAGGCGATGAGGAAGTCGTGACCGCACTCGTCGCAGTGGGCGCGGGCGAAGCCGTGAGCGAGGATGAAATCCTGAATCGTGCGGTATGGGAATTCGTGGCAGCAGTTGAAGCGCTTGGCCGGGACTTCCCGCGCCGTCTCCATCGGCATGAGGATGGCTACGCCGCAGGTGACGCGCACGTCGCGCAGGCGGTAGGCCAGATCAACAAGCCAGCCGGTAATGAATTCCCGGCGCGTCATGTCCAGACAAGGGGAGCGGCTTTTTTCTTGCCGCCAAAGTAGGGAAATGGCGCTGCGAGTGGGGGGGTGTTGGTATCCAAGCGCGCATGGTGGCGCATGGGATAGGGTGGCGTAAGGCGGAAATATTTCCGCTATCAGGCGGCTTTGCGCAGTTCTGGTGCTGAAATTTGCGACTCAAGAAGCGGAACGAAAGCAAGCGTCTCTCCGTCTTTATTGGCGAACTCGACATAATATGCATCAGGATTGTGCAATATCTCTACAACCGTGCCAACTTCTCCGGCCTGAATACCTGAATCTTTGATGTCTTCCAATGGTGAAACGATGTCAAAAAGTTTGAATATCATGTCATGAATCCTTTACATAGAAAGAGGTTAGCTTTGGAACATCCTGCCCGTTTTCCAAAATCCATGCGGTTCTGACAATAGCGTTTCCTGCCGGTCCTGTCAAAGGGATGTCAACAGTGAACACTCTGCCCCATGCGTTTGCCGCGCCTTCTACCGCGTCATGATCCTTCAATGCGCGCAGGATCATGGACATGATTTCTCCTGAATTACTTGAATCAAAACCAAGCGCAGCCTTAATCCGCCTTGCTTTGTTTCCACCTGTAGGGTGATCTGGGTTCAGTGCATACCCAGACAACTTTCTTTCGCTAATAAATGCGTTTTGATAATTTGTAAGTTTACCCATCCCGCCATTATCGTCCTGTTTTGCAATCAGCCCCCTCGAAAAGTCATTCGCCGCCTTGGTCAAGCACTCGATATTCTTCGGGCTTCCTCCGCTGGCGAAGGTCTTGACGCAGGCAGCCAGGCGTTTCTGAACTAGCCCCGCCAACACCTCATCCTGAGAATCCGCCGGGTTGTAGTCCCAGCCTTGATCCGGATCGCCGGGGGCGGGCTTGGTCTGGCCTTTCCAGCCGCGACCGATGCGAGACGGATCCATCTTGCATCACTCGAAATAGACGAAGATGGACAGGTTTCTCTTGATTCAATAAAGCACTTTGTTCTGGCCATGCCAGAGAACGAGCGCGCCGGATTGATGGATAAAGGACAGCCTGGCTCTCGGGCGAATGAGCGATTGCGGGCGGCAATCTTCCATCAAGCGTATGAAGATACCGAGCTGGTGCGGATATTCGCGCAAGCTGCGGACGTGGAATCAAAAGCGATCATTGGCGCACTGTCGAAAGCTGCACCCTCAATGGCTAGACTGAAGGGTACTGATCTGGACATCAGGGGGATTGTTTCTGATGCCGCAAAGGCAGCTATAACGGCCAGCCGTAGCGGGATCAAGATTGGCGACGCGGCCAAGCAGACAGACATTGAGCGAGGCCATGCAACCCAGTGGATGCTGTCATTCTTTGCTGATAATATCCGCTCTCCAAAGAGAATTTCAGACATGCTTAACAAGCTGGCTGAACGGGCTTATGATGAGTCAAATAAAGCTGATGTTGATATGTTTGGCTCAGTCAGCAAGCTAACCAAAAACGATTTACTGAAGGAGTTCGGATATGAACCCAGCACAACGCAAGGCGATGGAAACACGAATGGGCGCAGGCTTGCTACAGGCACTAGCCGGGGAAAAGGAAATGACACCGATGGAACGGATAAAGCTGAAGCAGGTGAAGTTATTGGCAGACCAGAACTCAGTCTCACCGGACAGTCAGAAGAAGAAATAAACGCTGCCGCCCAGGCGGAACACGAAGCCGAGATTGCAACGATCAAGGCGGAACGTGACGCGGCGAACCAGCGCGCAAAAGAAGCAGAAGAAAAACTCAAGGCCGACAATGTAGCCAACGGAAACGCCGCTGACAGCTTCACCCTTGATCAGCCGGAGCCAGTCAGCAAGGCGAAGCAGAAAGCACTCGACAAGAAGAAGGCGGAATCTGAACTGGCCTGGCAGACTGACCTTTTGAGCCAGTCTAACCCGGAATCAACATCTGCTCAGAAAAACAAGCCGGGCGATCTTCCCTCGGGCGTACTGCCAGAAGTGGCAATCCGTCTTGAGGCCGAGTATTCCGCAGCCAAAGATGCGGTTGCGGCAGAAGAAAAACGGTCTGAGCTTCTGCACGAATCAGATAATATCCCCGGCGCATTTCAGGCAGGCAGGACAAATTACACGATGGGCAGGCAGCGGGAAGCCATGAACAATCGCCTCTCTGCACAACACGACAGGCTAACTTCTGCCAAGGAGCGCCTGAAAAAAGCAGAGTCAATTTTATCCGGTTACAAGTCAGGCGAGTTTCATGAGAATGGGCAACCGCGAGCAGACTCGCCAAGCCGCGCTGCAACAGCGACCGCTGTTTTATCCTATGCCGACTTTATCCGCGAAACAGTCAAGCCAGGCGACAGAGTAACGTTTGCTCCGAATCCTTCTGACGCTGGGCGTGTCGTCATCAGGTTAAATAAAAACACGGTCACGCTGGATGGTGGCACTACGTGGGGATACGACAACATCCAGCCATGGATAGACGGGAAGCCTGCAAGCGCAAAAGAGGTGATGGCGGCTTTCAAGGCGTGGAGTGCGAAATCCCAGGCCAGCGACGACATTACCGTGGAACAGGCCAACCGCATTCACACGCTTGAAGCTCAGAAAGACCTGTTCGAGCGAATCTATAACGGAACCGTATCTGTTGAAGACTACAGAGCCGCGTTTGATGCTTTGCTGAAAAACAAGGAAGGCATTACCGCTGAACTTTCGGCATTAACCAAGGATGGCATATTCAAAATATTTCCCGGACTTGAGTACCGCTACAAGAACGACAAGAAGGCGGACATCATTGATGCGGCCTATCGCGGCATGGTGACGCAATTTGTACTAGGCGATTCTCTGTCCTATGGCATGGGCAAGAATGCCATGGAAAACGCCGTCAAAGCGATTGTTGAAAGCGCCACTACGGACGACCTATCAGCGTTTGCGGATGGCGTGAGCAAGTCAGCAGAAGCGCTATCAGCAGGCATTAAGAACCCGCAAACGCTGGATGACTTTGATGGATTGATGAGAGCCAAGGCGCAAGAGATCGGAGAGGGTGCCACATTCAGCCAGGCGCGGATGGCTTTAACGCCAGAACAGGGCACAGCAATCTTCAACCAGAAAGAAACCGGCGCTATCCCAGAGGCCGAATGGCTATCAGTCAGCGCGATTGAAGAGGAAACGAGCAAACTTGTAGAACCATTTGCCACGGAAATACCCGTCCTGTTCCACGACACGATAGGGGATATTGGCGTTAAAAGCACCGATGATGGGGTAGTCTCTGGCGCAGTTCATGGCGGGAAAATCCACCTGTTCCGTGACGGGCTGGCTGACCGTTCCGCTGTCGTGCGTACCTTGTGGCATGAGTTGCTTCATTTCGGCTTCCGTCGATTCATGACTGAGCCACAGTATATCGCCAAGATGAACACACTGTACATGCAGGATGCTTGGGTGCGCAGCAAGGCAAAGTCATGGGTGGACAGCAAGGAAGGCAAGAAACTGGCTGAAACCAAGTCCCCCGCTTATGCTCGCGCCCGTGGCGTTGATGAGGCGCTGGCAGAGTTGGCTGAAGTTATCCAGACCAATCCAACTGGTTTCCAAACCAACACGCTGGAAGCGAAGGCAATCCGCACCGTGCGCGAGTGGGTGGCAAAACTGGCTGACTTCTTCGGTTTCAAGGAAGCGGCACAGACATGGCGCGGTTATGCCGCACAGAAAGACGCGAGAGACTTGATCGCTTCAACATTCGGCAAGTTGCGCGATGGCGCGCCCAGCCAGTTCAGCAATTCATGGAGTTATTCAGACCCGGCATTCATGACCGCCTACCACGGTTCACCGCACGATCACGACAAGTTCGACATGGGCAAGGTGGGGACGGGTGAGGGGGCGCGTGTTTACGGGTATGGGTTGTATTTCTCCGGGTCGCGTGAGGTTGCTGAGTGGTACAAGAGAAAACTTTCAAAAACAAATGGAATTGTCTTTAGACGGGGTTTGGATAATCCACTTAATTACCCTGGTTGGGCGTGGGAAAATCTTGATTCTATCAGGGATGTAGAAAAAGAAATTACAAAAGGAATAGACCAGATAACAGCAGTAAACAACGTCATAAAAATAAATAACGAACGCATATCCAGTGGTCAGATAAGCACTTATTTTGACTACCCAAAAAAAGCCATTGCATTGGAAAGGTTAAAAAAATATTTACTTTCAAGAGAAGCGAAACATGTGGTGTCCGGCAAACTCTACACCGTCGAACTCGCCCCTTCCGAAGAAGAGTATCTGGATTGGGACAAGCCCCTGAGCGAGCAGAGCGAGAAGGTGCTGGCGGCACTCGAACAAGTGCCTATTGAAATAAAATCAATACCAATGACAGGAGAGGACATATATGGAGCACTCTCGTCATATCATTCAAGCGAAATCAGCGGCGGGCGTAACGACAAAGCCGCCAGCGAATACCTTCAATCCATCGGCATCCGTGGAGTCCGATACCTTGACGGCAGCAGCCGAAGCTCCGGCAGTGGTACATCGAACTATGTGATTTTCAACGATGCTGACGTGGCCATCACCGCCAAGGCTTCCCGCCGCGCCACTCCCGCTACCGGCATTACAGAGCAATCATTGCGCAACGCCTTCACCCATAAATTCCCGCGACTCTCCAGGGCACTTGACAAGATGTTGCAGCGCGGCAAGGCTGGACAGAAGGGCGGCGTGGTGCTGACGACCGGTGACGGTCTGGCTCAGGCGTTTGCGGACAAGACGGGCAGGACGCTGGAGGATGCGAAGGCGGCTTTGCAGATGAGCTTGAGCGGTAAGCTGCTTGCGCCCAACGGCAAGCCTTCAAAGCTGAATGCGCGGCAGTGGGCGCAGGTTAGGACGCCAGTGTTCAAGGCATGGTTTGGCGATTGGGAGAACGATCCGGCCAATGCCTCCAAAATCGTGGACGAAAACGGTGAACCGATGGTGGTTTATCATGGCTCCGAGACGGGCGGATTTACGAAGTTTTCGACAGGTCGGCACAGCAAGGTGGACGGCGCTTACTTCTTCTCGGATAACTCGCGCACGGCTAGGACGTATTCTGGCATTGATACCGAGATCGACCTGAACACAGCGGATGAGGATGGATATGGCGATTACGATAAGCAACGCGGAATTGTCAGCGCATTCTTGAATATCCGCAATGCGCATGAGTATGATTTTGATGGCGCGAATTGGGATGGAACAAACGGAAAAGCCAGCTTTGATTTGCTTGATGGAAATGGCGACATTACCGATACTGTGTACGAATACAGTGAGGTTCAAGATGCGCTAGACGCTGGAACGGCTGTTGACTATCAAGAGAATGCGGACATTTTCACATCCACCGACAACGAAGTGCGGGATGCGAAGCGGTTCGGAGCGGATGGCGCAATCCTCTCTCGTGTGAGGGATGACGGGAGATACGACAACTTCGGTGGCGACCCGTCAACCATCTATGTGGCATTACGCCAAGAGGATATTAAATCAGCAACTCAGAACACCGGCGCATTCGACCCAAACAACCAAGACATTCGCTACTCGAAAGACGGCAACATTCAAGCTTTCTACGATCCAAAGTCTGGCCTGCATTTCATGGTTACGGATAACCTGGACCCATCCACAGCCGCCAACATCATGCTCCACGAATCCATCCACAGCAACCAGCGCGACAACGTGGACAAGGCTGGTGTTCGCCTGCTTACCACAGTTCGCAGGATGGCAAGCGGCAAGCTGCGCACCTATCTGGATGAGGCGGCTAACCGCATGGTGGCGGCGGGCGCGGCTTCGTGGGATCGTGACAAACTGATGATAACCGACGAGCAGGAAGCCGCGCCGTATTTGGTGGAAGTGATTGCCGGACGGGCGCGTGAAGCCGGTTTTTCAGTCATTGACGGCAAGTTCATGGATTGGGTAGATAGCCAGAGTAAGGTATTGGGCAAGTTCATCCGTGATTTCGTGGCGACGATTCGTGCGGCCATGCTGCATTATGGTGTGTATCTGAAGAACCCGACCGTGGATGATCTGGTGGCTTATGCGCAAGCCAGCATGAAACGTGCGGCGAAAGGTGAGGTGCAGACGGACGGCGGCAATATAGTCAGCGGTTCTGAGGCACAGCAACGCTTCTACAGCCAGTTACGCAGGGTTATGTCCAGTGCCCCTGACAAGGTATTCGGCAGCGCCGCGCAGGTGAAATTATGGCTTCAAAAGAATGCGGCGAAGAATGAAGTCAAAAAAGATGAGATTTTCTGGACCGGCATAAATGAATTTTTAGACATTGCTGGCAAGGTCAGCAAGGCTGATGTACTGGCGTTCCTTGATGCGAATGGCGTACAGGTTGAGGTTAAGGTGCTGGGTGAGGGTGGGAAAAACGCATACACAGAGCGTGACAGGCTTGCATCTTTAGTAAATGAAAATATTGTGTTGGCAGCCAGTATGCAGGATTTATCAGACGAGGCAATAGAAGGAAACCGTTTAACATTTACATTAACAGAAGTTGATAACGATCTATACGATCAAGAATATAATCCAGCAGAACAGGAGAAAGTATTTAGATGGGAAGGAGATGAAGATATTGGTTTGGGTGATTTTGATACAATAAAACAGGCCAAACAAGCAATGTATTCCGCATATCAAAATATCGACGATGCGAACATTATCACATCCGAGGATGTTGAACCGGATGCGTATCGTGAAATGATTGGCTCTGATGCACCAAAGCACGGCGGCGGCCACCTAGTCCTGCCAGGTGGGACAGAGTACATGGAAATGGTGCTTGTCGCTCCGCAGTCAGAGAAGTGGGGCGAAAGTGATACGACCCACTACGGCGATACCGGCGCTGGCAAAACTCTTGCATGGACTCGTTACGATACCCGAACGGATGCGCAAGGCCGCACTGGTACGCTGGTTGAAGAAGTGCAGAGCACGCGTGGGCAGGCAGGCAGAAGTTATGGCTTCCCTCAGCCGCCAAAATACACTGAATTGCCTGAGGGGTACACAGTAAAGTCAAGACGCGAAGGAAGCGAATCAGACAGCAACGTTCATCTCTATTGGGTTGAGGATGCAGACGGTAAACGCATCACGGCAGATAGTTATAATAAAGACGGCGTACAAAATGAAGCCATAAACGTCCTTAATGACAAAGCAAGAGGGACGACCGCATCACCAATTCCAATCATGCCATTTGTCAGCGATTCCAATAACAAAGCAACTAACGCCTACATCAAATTTGCATTAAAGCATCAAATCCTGCAAGCGATAGATGCAGGGCACTCGTTTGTTGCTTGGACGACAGGAAGTCAGCAGGCAGAACGGTATTCACTCTACAAACAAGTATCTCGCATTGAGTACAACGAAAGTAGCGGCGCATTTTTTGCACAAAGCAAAACTGATGACACAGCAATTCGTGAACGAAACATAAAGCCAAGCGACCTCGAAAATTTAATCGGCAAGGATGCCGCTGAAAAGATACTCAAGCAACAGCCTGATCCAAGCGGAATGCGAGTTCTTTCAGGCCAAGACTTAAAAGTCAGCCCGGCATGGACTGCCGCCATGTACGGCGACGAGAACGGAATGAACGCAAAAGGCGAGCCAGCCCTTGTGACGCAAGCCGTCAATTCGATATTCCGGCAATTGAAGGTTGACGGTAAGGTTGAGAGTATGGATGCTGGAACCGGTACACAGCAACCCGGCTTCACCATCACCGACACCCTACGCAACCATGTGTTGCAGAATGGCTTGCCGCTGTTCAGCAAGAATGCAGATAAGCAAAATCAATTTGACGGTCGGAATGTAACGGGGGACGATAGTGCATCAGCCAACATGCGCCAGGGAAGCCCGGCGGATACCACCAACGCACAAGGAGTAACGTATGGCCTCGGACACAAAATACTCGCAACTAGGCTTGCACGACTCAGAATTCCCGGAATCGACGCTGACAACGGAAGAGTCGGTCGCATTGTTCCTGAGCAACAGCAGAAAGCCGGACAGGAAGAGCGTGGCTCAGATGGCAATAGAACGGGCGGAACTGAAGAAACAGCAAGGGCAGAACAAGCAAAACTAATTGCCGAGGCAAAAGCGAATGGGTTTTTTTACGAAGATGAAAACCCCTTTATGCGTGCGGTCATGGCTCACGAGAACAGGGGCGGAACAGAACATGACGCCTATATCGTAGGCGAAGCGCCAAATATCGTAGTTATCCGCAGCACAGCCAAGAGCGGCTTTGGCCTGACTTCTTCAGATTCTCCGGCGCAATATCTGGAGCGCATGGCGGAATACAACGCCACCTTCCCTTTGCTGCAAATTCGTGTGATTGGCGTAAGCCAGAACAGCGATGGCGTTCCGGCCATCTGGACGGCACAATCGTTCATTCACGGCAAGAGATTCAAAAACCACGATGAGTTGACAGCGGCTTTCGTCAATAAAGGGTGGGAAAAGGTCAAAGCTCCGGGTTCACCATTCCGCTACCGGCACAAGGAAACTGGTGCGGTTATTGATGACGCGCATATTTTCAACGTATTGCATATTGACGAAAAACTTTACCCGATAGACATCGTTGTCAAGGAAGTACCTAAAAACGGTAGCGTCATCAAGTTTTCCAGGTCAGGCAAGACACCCGGCATCCAGCCTTCGCTACCAGGCACACAAGCCACTCCAGCAAAACTACGCAAAGCAAAACACGCCACAATGGAAGAGGATGTTTCCTTTGTGGATCGTGCGCTTCGTGGCGCGTTCCGCCTTACCCATGCCGACAAGCTGATCGACAAATCTTTCGACTTCGTGTTGCGCAATGTGGGCGAGTTGATACCCGAAACCATCAAGGCCGGAATTGTTTCCGACTACGGCCTGGATGATGCCTATGTTGACCGTAAGGCCGACATGAAGGCAGCGGAAGCCGCCAGCGCGCGCAAGACGCAAGGCATGATCGAAATGTTGTCCGGCCTGACCCGCGCAGAAAGCCGCGTAGCCTATTACTGGATGCAGGAGAAGCCGGAAGGCGCTATTGAACAACGCTTGCTTGATCAATTGCCGGAAGCCTCCCGCGAAACCCTGGCGCAACTTAAATTACTGATTACGCACCTTGGCAAAGAAGCCGTGCGCTTGGGGCAACTGTCCGCCGAATCGCAAGCGCGCAACAATATGTCGTACCTGCACCGTACCTATGCCAAGCATGTTCTGAACCAGGAAGGAAAGATTGCCCAGATGCTGCGCGCTAGGTCGATGCGAATCAAGGGCGATCAGTACAAGGGGCGCGGCATCTTTGAAGAGGTGCCGATGGATCGCATCATGTCGGAAAACCCTGTCTTCTGGCGCAAGCTGCAAGCCGGCAAGGCAGACAAGAGCATGAAGGGTGAGAAGCTGATCCGCTTCGAGCGCCGTGATGCCAGCGCCGAGTTAATGGATGCGCTGGACGGCTTCGAGAAGAAGTCCATGGGAAAGTTGCGCGAAGTGGTTTACTGGCCAGCCAGCGCGCCTGTTCCTGCCAAGTACGGTGCGTGGGTAAACGCCGGTACGTTCGAGGTGCGCGACACCAAAGGCGACAAGTTGGTGGTATGGCGCGACCTCACCCGAGAAGAGCGAACCAAGCTTGGAGAGTTGGACGAAGTGCGTTATGCCGTGGCGCAGACCATTAGCCTGATGACGCACGATATTGAGGTTGGCCGGTTATTTGAGTGGGTTTCCAGCCGGTATGCCAAGCCCAGACCGGAAGGCCGCGAGGTTGAAGCCAAAGAGGGAATGCTGCACGCCTTCGGCAAGGATACCTGGGTGCAGGTTCCGAGCAGCAACATTCCTGGAACACAGGTAAAGAAGTACGGCAAGCTGGCCGGACTGTATGTGCCTGGCCCGGTATGGAATGACATGCGCCAGGTGGCTGGTTATCAGCAGGGAGGATTTGCCAAGCTCTATGGACCATCGCTGCGCTTTTGGAAGAAATCGAAAACCGCATGGACGCCCGGTGTCCACGTAAGCAACGTGATGGCTAACTTCATCCTGGCAGACTGGCACGACATCCGATCCATGGATATGGCCGAAGCTCTCAAGGTATGGGCTTTGAACAACAAGCCGGGTTACAAGGAACTGTTCCAGCGTTTCGAGGATTCCGGCGCATTGGGTGGCATGTTCGCTTCCAATGAATTGCTGCGCGAAGAAATTGGACTGCGCCTGGAGGAAATGAAAGCGGACCTGACTGGTGAGCAGGATGCCGAAGCGGAAACCGGAAAGATGGCCAAGGTGTTGCACCTGGCGGCTTTGGCTGGCGTGCCATTCAAGGGCTACGCCAAGCACATGGGCAATGCCTACCAGAATGAGGATGCATTCTTCCGCCTGGCGGTATTCATCAAGGCGGTCAGGTACGGCAAGACCGATATGGAAGCCGGTAAGATGGCCCGCCATGCCTTCCTGAACTACGACATCAACGCGCCGTGGATTCAGGCGGCTAGGCATACGGTGTTGCCGTTTATCAGCTTCCCTTACCGGGCGCTGCCGATGCTGGTCAATACCATTCAGCACAAACCATGGAAAGCCGTGAAGCTGATGGCTTTTGCTTCACTGGTCAACATGCTGAGTTATGCCGTGCTGGGCGATGATGACGACGAGGACAAGGAGCGCAAGTTGTTACCGGAACAGAAGCAGGGCAAGCTGTGGGGCATCGTGCCGAAGATGACGCGTATGCCGTGGAATAGCGACACTGGCGCACCTGTATTTCTGGACGTGCGGCGCTGGGTTCCGGTAGGAGACATAGCCGACCTGGATCAAGGCCACGGCCTGCCGCCTTCGCTTGTTCCAGGTGGCCCGCTGGTTACGATGGCCGAAGCGTTCCTGTTCAATAAATCCCTGTTCACGCAAAAGGAAATAACCAAGGAGACGGACGATTTCATCGACGCGGCAAACAAGAAACTCGATCACGTGTTCAAGTCGATGATGCCCAACGTGCCGGTGCCGAATCCGCTGGGCTATATGCTGTCAGACGAAAGGGGGCAATACCAGACTTACGCTATCAGTGGCATCCATAACGCCATCGACCGCAAGGAGAATACGATAGGAGAAGTCAGATCACCCGTTCAGTCCGGGCTTAATGCGTTCGGTATCAAGGTTTCATCCTATCCGAAACAGAACATGGAAGCGGCTATCAACATTGACTTGCGCAAGAAGGTGAACGCGCTCAAAGATGAATTGGTTAAGGCGCAGCGCGATTACAACCGGCTGGATAAACCATCGAGCGAAGATTACAAGGCGCTGATGGCCAAGATCAAAGCGAACGAGAAGAAGATGATCGAGGCACGCAATGAGGCTGAAGGATAGGGAATTCAACCGCACAAGTCAAAGTATCTCTACCCCCGTTCCGCCAGTCAACGCCAATTCAACGCCATTTTTTCCTTCAAATCCCCCGAAAAAATTCATATTCCGCTCCATCCCAACGCGAAACGACAAGATTTTGCCGCGTCAACGCCAAAAACCGGCACACTCCAAACCCGAAGCACAAGCCGATCCGGGGTGAGCAAAAAATCCTCATCACCAAGCGATACGCTGATCGAATTCGAACTCCGTTACAGGCTGTGACATATCCCATTGAGGGTCATTACCCGCCTGCTCGGAAGCCATTGCCGCCTCCCACAGCGGAGGCCCGCGCGCGGGGGTGATTCTTGGCGGCTGCGTGGATTCGCCGAGGTGATCCAGAATCTTCCGCACGGTGCCGGCATCGGTGATGAAAGCGATGATCCGCATCTGTGCCTGACAGATCGGGCAGATCAGCGGAAGCGCTTCATAGATGCGCGCCAGCAGCATTGCCCACAGATAGTGCGATGCGGAACGGTGGGGTGGTGTTTCTTCCGAATTGGCTGCCGCCACCGTAGGCGGAGCGATCACCGGCATCGGTGCCATTGCCGTGGCGGCGGCACGCAGGGGCGAATTGGGTGCCAATACGCCGTAATAGCGATGGCGATGCGCGCGGGGTGGCGGGATGAGCGCGGCGATCTCGCCTAGAGGCGCCTACTTTTGGTGTCGATCAGTTCCAGCGGCGTGAGCACCAGGTCGCGCGGGCTATCCGAGCGGGGTTTTGGGTTGTGATAGACCAGATGATCGGCATCCAGCGGGTGCAGATGCTCCAGCGCGAAGGGTGGGCGGGCGCAGTAGCGCAGCAGGCGTTCCAGCCCTGCCCGGTCTGTGCCTTCGATGCGCACCGAGGCATC
>JAUYFQ010000173.1 GCA_030690895.1 Sulfuricellaceae bacterium | reverse complement strand
GACCATTTGTCGCTGCGTCCGCGTCAATTTACTCAACCCATTCATCAAGACCGCCAATTCTCGCTGTCTCATCTCGCTCTCCTGGCATCGGCGCACATGCGCCATGAAGCAAGTATGCGACAGGGGGTGGCTCACTACGTGAGACTGCCATTACTTACCGATACTAGAGCCTTCTTCTTGATAAACAAATCCGTAATTGTCCCGTCCACCATTTCAGCGGCGAAGCACAGGGTTTCTGACAAGGTTGGATGCGGGTGGATGGTCAGGCTCAAGTCCTGCGCATCGGCGCCCATTTCCAGCGCCAGCACGGCTTCGGCGATCAGCTCGCCAGCATTCGGCCCGACGATGCCTGCGCCGATGATGCGGTGGGTTTCCTTGTCCACCAGCAGCTTGGTCGCGCCGTATTCGGCGTTGATCGAGAGGGCGCGTCCGCTGGCTGCCCAAGGGAAGCTGGCTTTTTCGTAGGCGATGCCTTGCGCTTTGGCCTCGTGTTCGGTGATGCCCATCCAGGCCACTTCCGGGTCGGTGTAGGCGACCGATGGAATGGTTCGGGCGTCGAAAGCAGCCTTGTGCCCGGCAATGACTTCCGCCGCCACTTTGGCTTCATGCACGGCCTTGTGCGCCAGCATGGGCTGGCCGACGATGTCGCCGATGGCGAAAATGTGCGGGATATTGGTGCGCTGCTGTTTGTCCACCGGGATGAAACCGTGTTCGTTCACCGTCACGCCAGCCTGCTCCGCGCCGATCAGTTTGCCATTGGGACGGCGACCAACTGCAACCAGCACGCGATCGAATATCTGCGGCGCAGGTGCGCCCTCTCCGCCGAAAGTCGCGCGGATGCCTTCTGGCAAGGCTTCCAGTCCTTCCACGCTGGTGCGCATGAGGATCTGATACTGTTTTTCGATCTTTTTGTGCAAGGGCTTGACGATGTCCTTGTCGCAACCGGGAATCAGTTGTTCGCCACGCTCGACCACGGTGATTTTTGACCCTAGCGCGTGATACACCGTGGCCATTTCCAGGCCGATGATGCCGCCGCCGATAATCAGCAGACTGCCGGGTACATCCGCCAGCGCCAGTGCGCCAGTGGAATCCATGACGCGCGGGTCAACCGGGAAACTGGGGATTTTGACGGCCTGTGAACCTGCCGCAATGATCGCGTTATCGAAGGAGACATTGACTTCGCCCTCTGCCGTTTCCACCTTGAGGTGATGCGGCGCGATGAACGATCCCTTGCCGTGGATCACCTGCACATTGCGCTGCTTGGCGAGTTGTCCCAGACCGCCAGTGAGACGGTTGACCACGCTTTCCTTCCAGGCGCGAATCTCGTCGATATTCACTTCCGGCTTGGCAAACCTGACGCCGTGCGCGCCCATTTCTTCGGCTTCTGAAATGACTTTGGCGACATGCAGCAGCGCCTTGGAGGGAATGCAGCCGACATTCAGGCACACCCCGCCCAAGCCGGGATAACGCTCAACCAGCACCACTTTCTTGCCCAGGTCGGCGGCACGAAACGCCGCTGTATAGCCCCCAGGGCCCGCACCCAGCACCAGCACATCGGCGTGAATTTCGCCTTGCACCGATACGGCTTCAGCCATGGGTGCAGCCACCGCTGCTGCGGACGGTGCGGGTGCAGATGCCGCCTCGTCAACCTCAAGCATCAAGATTTCACTTCCCTGAGCCACCTTGTCGCCCACCTTCACCTTGACAGATTTGACCACGCCAGCATGGCTGGAGGGGATTTCCATGGTCGATTTCTCGCTCTCCAGGGTAATCAGCGAAGCGTCTTTCTCAACCTTGTCACCCGGCTTGACCAGCACTTCGATCACCGGGACGCCGTCGAAATCGCCGATATCCGGAACGCTTATTTCTATGATTTTGCTCATTTATAATCCTTATTACACTGCATAATGTTTGAATTCAGTGGGTGGCAAAATTACTACTTTTGTACAGTCCGATAAAACGGTTGGTTGGAGCAAGCGCCCTCTCCCGGTCTATTCCTCATTGACTGATTCCTCAAAAGCGACACCCATCATCATCTTGTAGTGAGCGGAATGCCCAGACTTCTCAAAGATTGATTTGAAAACATTCAAGTAGTTATCTACTGCCGTGTCATCAATCGACATGTAGAGGTCATCTTGTGCGAAATGTGAGCCATCGTTGATCCACGCAAGCAGGGTGTTGCAAACAATCTGTTTTTTTCCGGAAAATTTACTGCAAACGTCCTTCGGGTCAATACCGCCAAAAAACTTGAAATAGTTCTCAAGTATCCGTCTCAGGGTGTTTTGGATTGTCAAGTTTGAACGATCAGCCTTCCTTACCTCAGCCCACAGTAGTTCGTATGAGGTCTTGATGGGATTTGAAGGGTGCTTGTCCAGCTTCGACACCAGCCCAGGCTTTCTCACAACCCAGAATGTCTCCTCTTTCAGCGCGCCGTCTTTACGCTTGGGATTGAACGTAACCTCCTTGTGGAAATAGACATTGTGGGTAAGGACGAACACTTGCTTGATGTGACTTGTCCCCGCCCGAACTTCGTCGAACACTTTTTTAATGAGATTTCCGACGATAAACAAGATGTCGCTGTCGAGACTGGAAACGGGGTCGTCAAACACTACAACGCGGTCAGTCGTTATGCCGCTATCCATGTCGCTACCTTTCAAAAGATGGTAGAAATAGAGGAACGTAACGAAGGTCTTCTCTCCCTCGCTTAACGTCGCCTTCGCATCCGAACCGTCTGACCTAACAAGTTTGTAAGACGTGCCGGTGGCTGCTTTTGCGAGGGAGAATCCCTGAAGGCCGAAAGACGATAGCAACGCGTTGATTCCATCAATCGTCGGCTGGACGCTCGTTGTCTGTTTTTCCAATTCCCGAATCTCGGCAGCTTTCATCGCCTTGTCTGTCGTCGCCGTTGCAATTTGGCCGGTCATGGCCGTTATGGCTTTATCAACCTGCTTCTCGCCAAGTGTGAAAACGCCTTTTAATTCCGCTGACTGATTGAAATTCCTCTCCACGAAATCATGGTTGTAAACCATCGGCTGTAGTTTGGTTCCCCCTTTCCAAACCACCTTGCACGTTGGGAACATTCCTTCATCAGCGATTACCCGGCTGACAGTGGTCTTCCCTGTGCCATTGGAGCCAAAAACAAAATTGAATTGTGATAGCTCGCTCAACTCTTCTGAAGTGCTACCGTAGGTCGCAATGCCTGAGATGGTGATAGATTCAATCATTTTCTAATGGCCGTGATGCGCCTCGCACCGAGATGCCCAACACAGAATTTCGACTTCTGCGCCATTTCCTATCGCATCTTCGGCTCGGTGCAAAAGCTTGTCTGTGGTGGTTTCATCCAGGTAGTATTCGCCGCAATTCTGACAGACTTCAGCAGGCACCCCCTTGAAAATAATGGTGGTTTCGTTTCGTTGCAAAGTGACGGCCACAATGCCGGGCAGGGTCTCGCCCTGTTTGCAGATGACGCAATTCATTTGGCTTTCCTCGTTTTGAAATCCGGGCTCCATAGCACCTCACCGGGTTGGTAGCAGGTAACAACATAACATTTGAGTTCAGCAGCGCACGGCTTTTTGCACTCCCGCAGGAACGGTTTGTTGACCCGTTACTTTTCTGAGAGACACTTTCTGATTCGAGGAAAAAAGGTCTATTTGATCCTTTGTGAGCCTGTCCAAAGCCATTTTGCAATATTCAAGATTACAATCAATACCCAAGAAGTGTCTGTTCAAACTGGAAGCGACGAGCAGGGTTGTTCCGCTTCCACAAAAAGGGTCGAGCACCAGACTCTCAGCGGGAGACCCTGCCAAAAGACATATTTCAACCAACTTCTCTGGGAATACAGCAAAATGGGCATCTCGATATTTCGATAGCGGTATTGACCAGACGGTGCGCTTGTTTCTTCCAAGTGGGTGAAACGCCTGATCCCATCGTCCCCTGTGAAGATTCGAGTTGCCCGCGTTCTTACCCTCTTCTGGCGTTCCGTTGGCCTTCCCGAAGTGGTTTCTTCCGCCTTTCATTTTGCTATTTTCTGAAAATGTAACGTGCGGCTCGCGGATGGCATCGGCATCGTAATAATAATCAGCCTCTTTAGAGAACATGAAAATGTACTCATGGTCGGTAGTAGGGCGCGTCTTCACAGAGGAAGGCATTGCATTAGGCTTCTGCCAAATAACATCCGAACGAAGAATCCAACCGTCGGCCACTAGAGCAAGCGCTACTCGCCACGGCATACCCAAAAGCCGACCATCAGAATACTTGTCGCCAAGATTAAGCCATAATGTCCCATTGTCTTGCAGTACTCGGCGACATTCGCCAAAAATATGAACGAGCTTTGAGATGTACTGTTCAGGAGTCTGCTCCTGCCCAAGTTGCCCATCCGCCTGATAGTCTCTTTGGCAATAGTACGGAGGGCTGGTAACGATACATTGAATATGCTTGTCGGGAATTGCCTCTAATGCCATTCCAGCATCACCATGCAGTATGGTGTCTCGGAACGCCTCTGATTCTGGCCTTACTGTATAAGCACCTTGTTCTTCTTTGAGTACATGAACAACTTCATGCGTCTTGATGGCGATTTTGTCTTTCATTTTTCCTCCGCAAATTTGTTCCACACGGGTAGAAGCGAATCAAGTTCAATCGCCAACTTTGGCCCGATCTCATCCGTTTGATTCGGGTTGGCTTGAATGTAAACCAAGTGTTCGCAGTGTAGAGAACTGAGATCACCACCCCACGATTCCGCGATGACAACAGGAATACACAAGTAACCATTTTCTTGTGCAACAGTTATGGCTTTGTGGATGTCACGGGTGAATAGATTCGCATGCCCTCCGCCCATAGTTTCTCGCGTTTTTACTGGAATCAAGATTTTCGACTGACCTGATATGACCTGCACGTCATACGTTTCATCGCTTATCGTAATTTGTTTTTCGCCAACGGTCAGATTGACTCCCTTGGCTGAAAAAAGCTCAGTGAGTAGTCGCCGCACCAAAGATTCAAAGCGAGTACCTTTTAGAGCACGCCTACTACCTTCTAACCGTGCAAGCATAATTTCTGAGACAACGGGCCAAGTCCACTTTTCAGAACCCGGAAAAAGAGGGCCGACAAATTCTCGCAGGTAGTTTATCAACTCAGCTTTCTTTTCTTCGAGGGTCGCACCATTTACGGATCGCAATAGCGGCTCAAGCCTTTGTGCGGGTGCATCACGTAGAATCCATGCAAGAAAGTACCACTTGGCTTTGCCGTTGGTATATGGTCTTCCCAGTCCATCGTGCAGAGTAGCGCCCGCCGGATTTGAGAGGTACGACTCGATTGCCGAGCGAGCCTTATCAGAATCTTCCTCATGAATAAAGGCGGCAACATCGGCATAACCATTACGCTGTAAAAAGCTTAAAAATGCGTCATAGAATGGCTTATTCTGTTCCACTATTGCAGCAAGTTCTTGTAGCCGCAAGTTGTCCACAACAAACGGAGATATTTTTTTCTGCGGCATTCGGCACTTCCAATAGGAAAGATTAATGTTTGACGTGGAACCTCTCGGCGGAATGGACAGATTATGCAATCTCAAGCTTTCCGATACCACGTTCAAACATCCGGCGTAAGGCATGGCCACTAAAAACAATGCGTTCACATTCCATGACCGTAACCGCTAAATTTTAGGCTCATTTCGCAAATCATGTTGTTAAGCCGCCCCACCCAGCGCCATCGTGAGCCACTGAGCGGGGTTCGGGCCGTTTCCACTGTCACGGTCAAGCGCCCGGAACCAGCCCAGGTAGTTGGCCAGATAGCACGTTGCCACACCGCGAAACTTGTAGACCCAGCCTTTGAGACGGCTATGGTACGCATTGACGTTTTGCACGTGCCAGGCGCCGTTGACTCGA
>JAUYFQ010000167.1 GCA_030690895.1 Sulfuricellaceae bacterium | reverse complement strand
CCGCCGTGATTCGGTTCAACTCTGGCTTCCTCATTTCCCACTCCTGGATGTCTCGGCGCAACTGCGCCATGACAACCAGTATTGGCTATGCGTGGCTCACTACGTGAGCTACCAACACGATTTGCGAAAAGAGCCTTAATTTTTGTGAAGGGCGCGGACGATCTTCGCCGTCACGCCAAGATGCAGGCATTGATTGGGCGCGTGGGTAATGAGTTGATCCGCCGCCGCTATGCCAGCACTGCCGAGCTGGTTGCCGGGCTGTATGCGGCTTTGGTGCAATATCTGGAGGCGCATGAGTTGATCCGCAACGGGCCGTTTGATGCGGCACCGTGCCGCAATGCCACGCTGGCTGATTTGGATGAAGAGCGCATGGCTACTTTCCTGCGCCGCGCCCGGCGCGCACGGGGCTTTCCGCTGCCGGAGGAAGCCACGCCGGGCGAGTTGCTGACGCATCTCAATTTGCTGGATGATGACCGACCCACCAATGCCGCGATGCTGTTGTTCGGCAAACAGCCGCAACGGTTTCTGATTTCTTCCGAGGTGAAGTGCGCGCACTTCCACGGGCAAGAGGTGGCCAAGCCGATTCCTTCGTATCAGGTGTACAAGGGCACGGTGTTTGATCTGGTGGATCAGGCGGTGGATTTCGTGATGTCCAAAATCAACCTTTGGGTGGGCACGCGCGAGGCTGGCGCTGCCGTGCCGGTGGAATACGAAATTCCCCGCGAGGTGGTGGCGGAGGCTATCGTCAATGCCGTGGCGCACCGCGATTACACCAGCAATGGCAGCGTACAGGTGATGTTGTTCGCCGACCGGCTGGAGGTGTGGAATCCCGGCGCTTTGCCGCCTTCGCTGACACTGGAAAAGTTGCGCCATCCGCATGGCTCTGTGCCGTTCAATCCGCAGTTGGCGGAGCCGCTTTACCTCACCAAATACATCGAGCGCATGGGGACGGGCACGGGCGACATGATTCGCCGCTGCCGCGAAGTGGGACTGCCGGAGCCACAGTTCACGGTGTCGGATGGGTTTGTGACGACGATCTGGCGCAAGGCCGGACAAGTCACCACCTCGCAGCCAGAGTCACAGCCAGAGTCACAGCCAGAGTCACAGCCAGAGTCGATAGAGTTGCGGGTGCTGAGATTGTTGACCAAAGAGCCTTTATCCAAATCGGCCATTTCCGGTGCGTTGGGGCAGAAAGAAATTTCCGGTCATCTGAATCAGGTCATACGGGTGTTGCTGAACGATCAAACCCTGGTATACACGTTGCCCGATAAGCCCAATAGCCGTCTGCAACAATATCGGCTGACTGAAAAAGGGCGGTTGTTATTGGGTGTGTTGAGAAAATGGAACCTGCCATAAACCGGACAAAGCAGACCTCAAGCCGCTTTTGTTTTTAGCAGGGTAATCGTTGTCGTGTTGGCAGCGATGCCAAAGGCGAATGGTGGTTTTCGATCATTGACGTGATTGAGGCGTTGGTGGGCGGAGATCGTCCACGCAAATATTGGAACGATCTCAAGAAAAACTATTTCTGGGGGCTATGATCAGTTGTCCGAAAAAATCGGACAGTTGAAAATGGTTGCGCCTGATGGGAAGCAGCGGCTGACTGACTGCGCCAATACCGAAGCCCTTTTTTCGCGTTATTCAGTAACAGGTAAAAAATGAAATGCAGGCCATGAGCAAGATAGAAAAAACCAACGAACCTGTCGCTCACACCGCCATTTTTCAGGAAAAAACCATCCGCCGTGCTTGGCATAACGAGGAGTGGTGGTTTGCCATTGTTGATGTGGTGGCGGTGCTGACTGATTCAAAAGATGTAAAGCAATACATCAAAAAGATGCGCAGCCGCGACCCGATGCTGGATGCCAACTGGGGTACAACTTGTACCCCCCTTCCTCTAATGGCGCCAGACGGCAAGCTGCGGGCAACCAACTGCGCCAATACCGAGGGCTTGTTCCGCATCATCCAGTCTATTCCGTCGCCGCAGGCTGAACCTTTTAAGCGTTGGCTTGCGCAAGTGGGTTACGAGCGAGTGAAAGAGATTGAAAACCCCGAACTGGCGATGGGGCGGATGCAGGATTTGTATGAAAAGAAAGGCTACCCGAAAGAATGGATAGACAAGCGCTTGCGCGGTATCGCGGTACGGCAGGATTTGACCGATGAATGGAAAGAACGCGGTGCTGCATCCAGCAAGGAGTTCGCGATTCTGACACTTCCCTCTCCTCAATCCTCTCCCGCAAGCGGGCGAGGAGGCGAACGAATCGCTACGCGAATTTTATGATTCTGAAATCATGCAAGGCACTTTCGATCTGAAGGTGGACGAATACAAGCAGGTGAAGACCCTGGTGCGTGAGAACCTGCGCGACCACATGACCGACATCGAGCTCATCCTCACCATGCTGGCCGAGGCGACAACCACGAAGCTGCACCGAGACCGGGATTCGCAGGGCATGGAACCGCTCAAGAAAGATGCCAAGGACGGCGGCGCTGTGGCCGGCAGGACGCGCAAAGATATCGAGCAGCAGACGGGCAAACCGGTAATCTCGACGCAAAATTTCAAGCAGTTGGCAAGCGTGAGACCGAAGAAGCTGAAGAAGAGTGATGACTGAAACCAGCGATCCGGTCTGCACAGACTATGCATGTCCTAACACTGCCTGCCGGGGCTTTTCCGGGCTCGATACCCTGCAAGCGAGCAGCCTGCTGCGTCGGTTGCGTGACCGGGGACTGCTTGAAAAGCAGGGGGCGGGGAGCCGCACCTATTACACTCTGACTTCGCCGCAGGATGCGCTCGACAGGCACACGGAACAGGGCGAGTTACCGTTGGAAGGTGGTAACCGGCTCGCTGAAGGTGGCAAGCAGTCGCTGCAAGGTGGTAAGCGGGCTCTGCCGGACTTGCCACCCGGACTGGCGGCTCGCCTTCCCCAACCGCGACAGCGCTTGGAAGGAACATCTTTGCGTGCGCTCATACGCGACCTGTGTGGGTGGCAAGCATTGCGTGGTGAGGAGCTTGCCACCTTGCTGCATAAAGACCTGAAATACTTGCGCAACAAGCACCTGACCGAGGTGGTGCAGAGTGGCGAGCTTGCCTTCCTGTTCCCGGAATCGCCCAACCATGCGCTGCAAGCTTACAAGTTGCCTGCGAAAAAACAAGGTCAGTAATGGCGATGGCTACTTTTCTTGATCTGGTTGCAAAGAAATGAAGCAGCAACGCGTATCAAAATCAGCGTCAATAAAGGATTTCAGTTGAGTGAACTTAAAATCTGTCGGACAGTAGTGCTTTCGTGTATTTCGTGGGTAACTGATTTTTTAAGGATAAATTTACCTCTTTGTACACCCATGGTTGACCAGATAGAATGTCATCTGACCAACTATCAGATGCTGGAGTGCCTGTGCAAATCAATATCTATGAAGCCAAATCTCATTTTTCCGAGCTGATTTCTCGTGCTTTGACGGGCGAGGAGGTGGTGATTGCCAAGTCTGGCAAGCCTTTGGTGAGGTTGATTCCTGTTGCAGAATCGGCGGCGACAAATGGTGTTCGGTTCGGGGGTCTGGCTGTTGCCGGGGTTGTCATTGACGATGATTTTTACACCCCACTGAGTGACAATGACCTGCTCGATGATGGGAATTCCAAGTGAATCTCTTGCTGGATACTCATTGCCTGATCTGGGTTTTGCTTGACCATGTGCGCTTGAACGCTGCGGCCAAGCGTTATATTCAAGAGGCTGAAACAGTCTGGTTTTCCGAAGCTTCGATCTGGGAAATCGGACTCAAATGGCGCAAGGGCAAGATCAGTCTTGCCCCCCGCCTGGTTTTCGAGCAGGCTACGCGCGACCGGATCAAGCCTTTGCATCTTACTGTGTCCAGCATGATGGCCTCTTGTGAGTTAAAAAATATTCACTCCGATCCCTTTGATCGGCTTTTGCTTGCCCAGGCACAGGAAAACGACCTTCGGCTACTGACGGCGGACGCAATGCTGGCCAAGTATGAATCGGCGGTGCTTCGGTTTTGAATTGTGAGTCTGCGAAAAAACGAATAAATCAGAGCTTCTTAACGTGAAACTCGCTTAGCGAACTTGAACGGAGAAACACCATGAGCATGAACTTTAGACCTTATATCACTCGTGATCTTTCAATCTGTGGCGGCGAGCCTGTTATCAAAGGGACGAGAATAACGGTGCGCACCATTTTGGCCAGTCTGGCTGAAGGCTTGGACACGGATGAGCTTTTGCAGGATTTTCCAACACTCAGCCGTGAAGCTGTGCGCGCCGTTGTTGCCTTTGCCGCAGTATCGGCGGAAGAGGATCTGCCGTTGTTGGCCACTCCGGTTCTGGCATGAAGATCAAGCTCGATGAAAACTTGCCTGCAAGGTTGAAACCAATTTTGCAAAAATATGGGCACGATGTTGACACCGTGCCCGATGAACACTTGGGTGGTAGGCCGGACACGGAAATCTGGCAAGCAGTGAATGCGGAAAGTCGTTTTCTCATTACCCAGGACTTGGGTTTTTCGGACACTCGCCAGTTCGCTTTGCAGGAGCAGGGAGGGGGAAATGATGAACAATTTAATCGAAGCAATCGATAAAGAAGCCAGCATGCTGCCATTGGAATTTCAGAGGGAGGCACTCGATTTCACCGGTTATTTGCATGCAAAAAATGAGCGCAAGTCTGATCCCGCGTGGTTGGATCGGGCTTGGGGGACTGCGCCATATTTTCCGGATAGACCACAACAACTTCCGCTATCTGACATGCAGGGGCTGTAATGAATTACCTGCTAAAAGCAGGTGCTTATAGCTTGCTTTTGTTTGGCGCTTGTTCTGGTACGGTATTCGCCTCTGACTTTACTGGGGCTATTAACCTTGTTTTTGCTGTACTTGTTTTGACTTTTGTCGCCACCATCATTAGTTTGTGGTTGGTTATCGGATTCTTGACAAGAAAAATAAAAAATAGACCCGTCAGGATAGCTATAAGACTAATGATTGCATTAGCCGTGCCCATATCGTTCGCTCTCTGGTTTTACTATGGGTTTCCTTGACAGCTTGACTGCGATTGCCAGGTCGCTAAAACCCGATTTTTTCAAGAGCCCTACATGCCCATTACTCCTCTATCTGCCCATCAACTTCGACTGACCGTCGATCCCGCCTCGCTGGCTTTTTCCGATACCAGTGAACTGGTTGCCGAAGCCTTGCCATGGATCGGCCAGGAGCGCGCCGAGCGGGCTGCGCGATTCGGTTTGTCCATCGACCAGCCGGGGTACAACCTGTTTTCGCTGGGAGAGGTGGGGAGTGGCCGCTCCTCCTTGCTGGAGGCGGCGATCCGGGAGGAGGCGGCCAAGCGCGGCACGCCGCCGGATCTGTGCTATCTGCATAACTTTGAAGCGCCGGAGAGGCCAGTTGCGCTGCGTTTGCCTGCGGGCCAAGGTCGGATGTTGCGCGATGGCATGGTGGCGATGGTCAAGACCTTGCGGGACGAGATTCCCCAGCGTTTGTCGGGGCCGGATTTCAAGTCGGATAGCGGGCGTCTGGGCAAGGCTTACAAGGACGAGGAGGCAATTGTCTACGGTGAGCTGACTGCTTTCGCCGCCGAGCGGCACTTTGTTTTGCACCGCGAGGATGAACGCATGGTGTTCACCCGCCTGGATGAGGAAGGGCACGCGCTGACAGAGGACAGCTTGCTGGCCCTGTCGTTGGAGGACAAGGCGGAACTGGATAAAGCCGAGCAGGAATTGCGTGTCGAAATTGGCCGTTTCCTCGACCATATGCGCCCCAAGGAGCGGGCGATGAACGAGGCGATCGCCCAGCTCAAGCGCCGTCAGATCAAGCCCTTGCTGGAACGCGAGTGCAGCCGGATACGTACTGCGCTGAAGCAGCAGATCAAGGATACCCGGCGGCTGGCTGCCTGGCTGGATCAGGTGACCGCCAACGGACTGGATCAACTGGAGTTGTTTGCCGCCGAGGGCGAGGCGGTTTCGGATGAGTTGGCCAACGTGCTGGCGGCCTGGCGGGTTAACCTGGTGGTGGATAACCATGCCCTGATCTGCGCGCCGGTGGTGGTGGAGAATAACCCGCTGTTCCGCTCCCTGTTCGGCAGCATTGAATATCAGGTGGAAAACGATGTGCTGGTGACGGATTTTTCCCGTATCCGGGCGGGAAGCCTGCTACGCGCGCACGGTGGTTTTCTGCTGCTGCATCTGAGCGACTTGCTGGGCGAACCGCTGGTGTGGGAAAAACTGCGCCGATTCCTGCGTAGCGGTCGTTTGCAGATCGAGGAGCCGGGCACCAGCTATGCGCCTAATGCCGCGATTTCGCTGGAACCCGAGGCGGTGGACGTGGCGGTCAAGATTATCCTGGTCGGGACGCGTGATCATTATTACGAGCTACAGGAAGTCGATCCTGAATTCGGGCGCTATTTCCGTATCAAGGTGGATTTTGCCGAGAGCTTCAAGGCGGGTGCCGAGACCCATCGGGCGACTGCCATTTTTATCTCCCACTCCTGCCAACGTCTGGGGTTGCCGCATTTCACGGCCGATGCCGTGGCGCGCCTGGTGGAAGAAATGCATCGCGAGGCGGAGGATCAGTTGAGGCAATACGCCGGGTTTGCCTACCTGGAGCAACTGGTGACGGAAAGCGCCACCTTTGCCCGGGCTAAGCTGGTGCAGCGCGAGGATGTCGAAAACGCGCTACAGGGCAAGGTCTGGCGCCATGATTATCCCGACCAGCGCCTGCACGAATCGATTGCCGAAGGAGAGTTGCTGGTTGCCGTGCAGGGCGAGCGGGTCGGACGCATCAATGGTCTGACCCAGATTGATCTGGGCGACCACCAGTTCGGGATGCCGGTGGTGGTCACGGCGCGGACTTTTCCCGGCAAGGAAGGCGTGCTGAATATCGAACGCGAAGTCCAGATGTCCGGCCCGATTCACGATAAGGGCGTGTTCATTCTACAGAGCTACTTCGCTGCCCTGTTTTCGCACCTGGGGCCGCTTTCGGTGAATGGCGCGCTGTCGTTCGAGCAGGAATACAACGGCGTCGAAGGCGATTCGGCCTCCTGTGCGGAATTTTACGTGCTGCTTTCCAGTCTGACGGATTTGCCGATCCAACAGGGCATCGCCGTGACTGGCGCGCTCAACCAGTTTGGTGATGTGCTGCCGGTCGGCGGCCTGAATGAAAAAATCGAGGGTTACTTTCAAGTTTGCCGGGAAGTCGGACTGGATGGCAAGCAGGGTGTAATCCTGCCGTCTCGCAACCGCTCCCACCTGATGCTCAGCGCCGAGGTCGTGGAGGCAGTGGCCGCAGGTCGCTTTCATCTGCACGTGATCGACCAGGCGGGCGATGCACTGGAATTGCTGATGGGTCTGCCAGCCGGGGAAGCGGATGAAAACGGAGATTTCCCAGTCCAGAGCGTGTTCGGACTGGTGCAGAAAGCCTTGCTCCATTATCGGCGTGTCTGCCATCAGGCCGAACATCCCCGTTCGGGGCGTAAAACACGGTATGGGGGAGCGTAATGGAGCTATTCTTGATTGGCCTGTTTGGCGCGCTGGTGTGGTTCTGGATGGACAGCATGGCCACGCGCGAAGTGGCCGAGGCGACCGGCAAACAGGCATGCAAGCGGGAAGGGCTACAGTTTCTGGATGATACGGTGGCCTTCGCCAGCCTGGGTTTTGGCCGGGATGACATGACCCGCCTCAAGCTGCGTCGGACTTACCGTTTTGAGTTTTCGGATACCGGCGATAACCGGTTGAAGGGAATGATCGTGTTGCTGGGGCGGGAGGTGCAAACGCTGGATCTGGAAAAACGCTACATCGAGGTGAGCCGCCAGAGTGAAGCGCGGCCAGAACCGCCTGTTGACCTGTTTCGCGAGTGGGAGAAGAAGCGGGCGAAAACTGCCCCCCAGCAAGCCGGGAGCCGCGCCCCTTCTCACCCGCCTGAGCCTGTTAATACACCTTCAACAACTCAACCTCGAATATCAGAGTGGCGTTGGGAGGGATCACACCGCCCGCGCCACGGGCGCCGTAGCCCAACTGAGGAGGAATCGTGAGCTTGCGCGCCCCGCCTTCCTTCATGCCCTGTACGCCTTCATCCCAGCCCTTGATGACATGGCCTGCGCCCAATGGGAAATCGAACGGATCGTTTCTATCCTTGCTGGAATCGAATTTGCTGCCGTCGGTGAGCCAGCCGGTATAGTGGACGGATACCTTGCATCCTGCGACTGCTTCAGCGCCGGCGCCAAGGGTGGCTTCCTCGTAAATGAGTCCGCTTGCGGTTGTAGTTTCAGTCATGCTGATTTCTCCTTGTGGGGTAAAAACTGGGGATTATGCCAGTTCTAGTCAATCCCGCTCAAATCCATTAGGATTGCGTCATGACGATCATTGCTGTTTTCAATCAAAAAGGCGGGGTGGCAAAGACTACCACCAGCCTGAACCTGATCGCTGCTTTGGCGCGTGGCGGGCTGGATCCGCTGGGGATCGATCTCGACCCGCAGGCGCACCTGACCACAATAGGCAATGCCGAGGTAGCCGCTGGCCGGGATAGTATTTTCGGCTTTTATGCAGAAGACCGATATTTGTCCGATCTGGTGCGCAAATTTTCCATCGGCGGCAACATCATCCCGGCGCATATCGAACTATCCAAGGTGGATGCCTTGCACGGCAAGGGTTTGAGGTCGGTCATGCGACTGAAAAATGGCATTCAGAGCGAAATGCTGGCGCACGGGGACTCGCCGATCGTGATCGACTGCTGCCCCATGCTCAACGTGTTGTCTCTGAATGCCATTTTTGCCTGCGACCGGATTCTGGTACCCATCTCGGCCGATTTTCTGTCCGTCAAGGGCGCAATCCAGCTGGAAGGTACGCTCAAGGCGCTGGAGCATGTGGTCAAGAAGCGCATCGAGCGCCGTTATGTGATTACCCGTTTCGACGCCCGCCGTCGCATGGCGCGCGATATTCGCGGCCAGTTGCAGGAACGCTTCGGCAGCGACCTGTGTGCGACGCACATCAGTGAAAATGTCAGTCTGGCAGAAAGCGCCTACTACAATCTCGACGTTTTTTCGCATGCGCCCCATAGTCAGGGTGCGCGTGACTACGACGCGATGTTGACGGAGTTGGTGTCAACGGGATTTATCTGATTTGGCCAATCTCAATTCCCGTTATCTGATTGCAACCGCATCCAGCCTGGCCGTTGCCCTGATGCTGGCCTTGACTTTCATTGGCCTGACTCGCATGGAAATCATCAAGCACGAGCTGGAATCGGTCATCCTGATAAACAGCAAAAAAACCGAGCTGGTTTCGCAAATGCGCACGGTGGCACGCGAACGGGTGGTGATGTTGTATCAGATGTCCATGCAAGACGACCCGTTCGAGCGGGATGAAATCCTGCAACGCTATCAGGATTTGGCGGTTGGCTTTATTCAGATGCGTTCCCAGCTTGAAATCATGCAGATGTCAAATGAGGAGCAATATCTACTGGCTAAAGCCCTGAACCTGATTGTTTCTGCCTCGGGTTTTCAGGAGCAGGCATTGGAGTCATTGAATCGTGCCGATCTGGCATCGGCTCATCAGGCGCTACTGGAATCGGTGATTCCAATCCAGAACCGGGTGTTTGAAGTCTATTCCAGATTGTTGGCTGCTCAGCAGAAACAGACTTCCGCTGCGATATCAAAAGTGGAAGAAACCTATCGCTTCGCACGGATGTTTTTCTTTGTCAGCGGCTTGACGGCAGTTCTGCTGATTCTGGCCGTCACGGTTTACGTGATCCGCCGCATCCTGGCTTATGAGGAAGCCTTGTATCGCGAAAAGGAACAGGCTCAGGTGACGCTCAGTTCCATTGGCGAAGCCGTGGTTTCGACAGATGCCAGGGGGCGGGTCAATTTCCTGAACCCGATTGCCGAATTCCTGACCGGCTGGAGCCGCCAGGAAGCGGAAGGAAAGACCTTGCGGGAAGTTTTTCACCTGGTGGATGAGGCAACCCGGGAGCCGCTCATACACATTGTCGATGAATTCATGCCGGATAGCGCTGTGGCGGGGTTCAAGCGCAATTCCCTGCTACTCAGGCGGGATGGCAGGGAATTCATCGTGGAGGACAAGCTGTCGCCCATATCCAACCGGGTGGGTGATGTCATTGGCGCCGTGGTGGTGTTTCGCGATGTGACCCAGGAGCGTCATATGGCCAGTCAGCTTAGTTGGCAGGCAACACATGACGCGTTGACCGGCTTGCTTAACCGGCGTGAATTCGAGAGGCTGTTGCAGGAAAAAATCGAGAACGCAGCAATGGGGGACAGGCAGCATGCCCTCTTGTTCGCAGATTTGGACCAGTTCAAGATTGTCAATGATACCTGCGGGCACATGGCAGGCGATGAGTTGCTTCGCCAACTGGTGACGGTATTCGTCGCACGCAGTCGCAATTCTGATGCAGTGGCCCGATTGGGCGGGGACGAGTTTGGTCTTCTGCTGATTGACTGCCCGGAAGAGGCTGCGCTTCGCCTGGCCAACGAAATCAGGGAAGAGGTGCAGGCATTTCGTTTCGTCTGGCAGGATAAAATTTTCGAGATTGGCGTCAGTATCGGGCTGGTGCCAATTACCGCTGTGAGCGGAGATATGGCGCTGGTCATGAGTCACGCGGATGCCGCCTGCTATGCGGCCAAGGACCGGGGGCGCAATCATGTGCATGTCTATGTTGGCAGCGATACCGAACTGGCGCGTCGGCACGGTGAAATGCAGTGGATTTCGAGGATTTCACTCGCTTTTGAAGAACACCGGTTCAGGCTGTTTTACCAGAAAATTGTCCAGGTGCACCCGCCCGGATCGCCTGATCCTGATCCATTTCATACTGACGACCAACATTACGAGGTGTTGATCCGCCTGATCGATGAGAATGGCAGCATCGTGCCGCCGGGCGCTTTCATTCCTGCAGCTGAACGTTACAAAGTCATGCCTAATCTGGATCGCTGGGTCATCCGTACGCTGTTTGTCAGCCATTCAAAAAAATGGCGTCAGCAGTGGGATGCCGCTGCCGCCAATGGGGAGCCGTGTCCTTTGCTGGTTGGCATCAATCTGTCTGGTGCAAGTCTCAACGATGACCTGTTCCCGACCTTTCTCAAGGAACAAATTGCCGAACATGATATTCCTCCACAAATTCTGTGTTTTGAATTGACCGAAACGTCAGCGATTGCCAATTTGAATCGGGCATCCCAGTTCATGCATGAACTTTCACGCCTGGGTTGCCAATTCTCGCTAGACGATTTTGGCAGCGGCATGTCTTCATTCGCGTATCTCAAGGGGCTACCTGTTCACTTCGTCAAAATTGACGGCGCTTTCGTGCGCGGCATGGAGGAAAATCCGATCAATCATGCCATGGTAGAAGCAATTGTTCGCGTTGCCAGCGTCATGGGCATCAAAACAGTTGCGGAATTTGTCGAAACCCCCGAGTTGTTGGACAAACTGGCTGTTCTGGGCGTGGACTACGCCCAAGGGTATGGCATACATAAACCGGAACCATTAGCCGATACGCTCTATGGACACCTCTAAAAATCCACATTTCATCCCAACTGTACCCGCAAGGGGCATCACCACCACTGTAACCGGCTTAAGCCGGAACAGTGGAGCGACTGCGTTGCGGCAACGGTTTAGGCAGGCAATCCGCGAAGCGGATGCTCGCAAAAAACTTCTTTCTTACATATCAATCATATGCAGTGCGGCGAAGTTTTTTCCACGCCTTGCATTTGAGCGAAATATGAATTTTTAGAGGTGCCCATATGGCCCGGCACACGCTTAAACATCGCTCCAGAAAAGCAGGCCTGCCTCCTGGTGCGCTGGTGCATATCGGTGAACGCAAGACCGAGGCCATCAAGATTTCAGTGCTGGATTATGACGAGCAGACCTGCCATGAGAGTGAACTGAGCGATCTGGAGCAGTGCTTCACATACCGTGAACGGTCCAGTGTCACCTGGCTGGATATCGAGGGGGTTCACGACGCCAGCGTGTTGGAGAAAATCGGTGAATGTTTCGGCCTGCATCCCCTGGTGGTGGAGGATATTCTCAATACCGACCAGCGCCCTAAGGTGGAAGACTATGGCGATTACCTTTATATCGTTATTCGCATGCTCAGTGACGGGGGTGAGCAGGGCCTGTTCAGTTCTGAACAGGTAAGCCTGATCCTGGGGGCCAATTTCGTGCTGTCCATCCAGGAAGGCGCACAGGGCGATGTGTTTGACCCGGTGCGTAGCCGTATTCGCAGTAATAAGGGGCAAATTCGCAAGCTGGGCGCCGACTACCTGGTTTACTCGCTGATCGATGCAGTAGTGGATAACTATTTCATCATTCTGGAAAAAACGGGCGAAGAACTGGAAGAACTGGAAGAAAAACTGATCAGCGAGCCGAAGCCGGAAACCCTGCATCGCATTCACCGGCTCAAGCGTGAAATGATCTATATGCGCAAATCCGTCTGGCCTTTGCGCGAAGTGCTGTCTGCCATGCAGCGGCGCGACTCCTCGCTGATACTTTCGGGAACGGTTTTCTATTTGCGTGACGTGTACGACCACACCATACAGGTCATCGACACGATCGAGACCTTCAGGGACATGCTCTCCGGCATGCTGGATATTTACCTGTCCAGTATCAGCAATCGTACCAATGAAGTGATGAAAGTCCTGACTGTCATCGCCACGCTCTTCATTCCGCTGACCTGGATTGCCGGGGTATATGGCATGAATTTCAAGCAGATGCCAGAGCTGTCCTGGCATTGGGGTTATCCCGCCGTATGGGGGCTGATGGCGGCAGTGGCAGCCGGAATGCTGGTGTATTTCAAGAGGAAAAAATGGTGGTGAACATGAACAAGCTGATCCTGGCTGGGGATGTCGGGGGCACCAAGACACTGTTGCAACTGGTTGAGCTGAAGGATGACGGCTCGCAACATTTCCTCTTCGAACGGCGCTTCGATAGTGGCGCCTTCGTGGATTTCAAACTGATTGTGCGGGAGTTTTTGCGCTCCGCAGAATTCATTCCTGCTGCCACAGCGCCCATCAATGCGGCCTGTTTCGGCGTGGCCGGACCCATACGGGATGACATCGCCAGTATTACCAACCTGGGCTGGGTCATCGATGGCAGCGCGTTGAGCGCCGAATTCGGCATTCCCCATGTCAGCCTGATCAACGATTTCGCCGCCGTGGGTTATGGCATAGCCGCGCTCAGGCCCGATGATGTCGTAACCTTGCAGGCCGGGGATGAGATCGTATATGGGACACGCGCTGTGCTGGGTGCTGGCACAGGGCTGGGTGAAGGCTTGCTGGTATGGCAAGCCGACCACTATGTCGCCCTGCCTTCGGAAGGCGGCCATGTTGATTTCGCACCCACTGACCTGGCCCAGATCAATCTCTTGCGTTACCTGCAATCCCGCTTTGGTCACGTATCCTACGAACGTATCCTGTCCGGCCCAGGCCTGGTGATGCTGCTCGATTATGTGATGGAAACCGGGCTGGATGCTGTCACCCCCTCACTGCAAAAAGCCATGGCAGAGGGCGACCCGGCAGCAACCATTTCCTTGTTTGCTCAGGAAGGGCGCGACCCGGCCGCAGTGCGTGCGCTGGATCTTTTCGTCGCCATCTATGGCGCCCAAGCCGGCAATCTGGCGCTAACCCTGCTGCCCAAGGGCGGAATCTATGTGGCAGGGGGCATTGCGCCAAAAATGATTTCCCGGCTCCAGCGTGGCGGTTTCATGCAGGCATTCAATGACAAGGGGCGCTTTGAATCCCTGTTGCGAACGATTCCCGTGCATGTGGTGACGAATCCCAAAGTCGGTCTGCTAGGCGCGGTTCAGGTTGCGATGACGCTATTGCCTGATTAAGATATATCGGTACATATGCAATATATGGGCGCAACGATTATTCAGCGGGAGAGGGAAGAAAGACCCGACGGTACGCTGGTCGAGATGGTCGTGTGGGCGGCAGCCCTCCTGTCGCGGGATGCGCGCACGGGTATAAATATCGGCTTTACGCTGGCAAAAACGGCAAAACGCTGGTGCGTTACGACAACGAGGCAGGCAAGGGCGATCACAGGCACGCGGGCGAGGCAGAAACTGAAACGCCCTGTTTGTAACGATGAATCAAACCCTGCGCGATTTTTTGGCGGACGTGGCGCGTTTAACGAAAGGATGAATCATGGCGAGACAAGCGATTATCGGGGTCAGCGATTGGCCTGAAATGCAGAAAAGAATGTTCGAACTGGCCGACAAACTGGACGCGGGTGAGGTCTTGCCTGAAGCCGACTACCATCTGGGGTTTGCGGATGCAGCTCAGCTTCTCTCCGAACTGCCACCGCGCAGGCTGGATACGCTTCGGGCGATCAAGCGCATGGGGGCGGTGTCGGTGTATGCGGTCGCCAAGCATCTGGGGCGTAATTATTCCAACGTGCATGGGGACGTGCAGAAGCTGCTGGAACATGGACTGGTAGAGAAGGACGAGGCCGGGCGGGTGTTCGTGCCGTGGGATGATGTGGTGGTGAGGATCGATGCATCCTTGCTGGCGGCAGCGTGAGCGCGGGTGACTCACTCCTCACTCCAGTTTCCGATACAGCGTGCGTTCGCTGATATTCAGGCGGCGAGCCAGTTCCCGCTTGTCGCCCCCCAGTTGTTGCAGGGCGCGCTGCACATAGCGCCGTTCGATCTCTTCCAGCGGTAATATTTCTTCATCTGTCGGCGGCATCGTGTTCATGTCCGGGGTCGAGCCTGCCGGAAAATGCCGTTCGTCAATGCTGTCCCCATCCGTCAGCAGCATGGCGCGTTCCAGCAGATTGCGCAGTTCCCGGATATTGCCCTGAAAACCATATTGCATGAGCCGCTCCATGGCGGCCTCGGTCAGTTGCAGGGAGCGGCCAGGGGCGATCCGGTCTAGCAGGGTTTTTGCCAGTAGTGGGATGTCTTCCCGCCGTTCCCGCAGCGCGGGCAGGTGAATGGGAAAAGCGGCGATACGATAGTAGAGATCGCGGCGGAAAGTGCCAGCCCCCATCATTTCTTCCAGACCCCGGTGGGTCGCAGCGACCAGACGGAAATCGGCGCGCAGGGTTTCCACCCCGCCGACCCGGCGGAATGTGCCGGACTCCAGCAAGCGCAGCAGTTTGACTTGCAAATGCAGCGGAATATCTCCCAGCTCATCCAGAAACAGGGTGCCGCCTGCTGCCGCTTCGACCAATCCGGTTTTACGCTGGTTTGCGCCGGTAAAAGCACCCTTTTCATAGCCGAACAGTTCCGACTCAAACAGGCTTTCCGTCATGCCGGAGCAATCCACCGGGACGAAGGGCTTGTTGCGTCGTGGGCTCAGGGCGTGCAGCGCCTGAGCGGCAAGTTCCTTGCCCGTGCCGGATTCACCCAGCAGCAATACCGGCGTCATGGCCGGGGCGGCGCGGTTGATCAGCGCCAGCATCTGGGTGAAGGCGGGAGAGCGTCCCTCCATGCCCAGCGCGCCGGGGCGATTGCCGGTTTCGTGCAGAAAACGCATGGTTTCCACAAAATAGACCAGCTTTCCCTGCGCATTGTGGATGGGGGCGAGTTCCACATCGACATACTCTTCGCCGCGCGGGGTGTGGTGCAGGTGCAGCACGCGCTCGGGTTGCCGCGTTGACATCGCGATCTGGCGCGGGCAGGATTCCCCGCACTGGTCGCAGGGCTTGTCATAGTGATGGGAAATTTCGTAACAGGTGCGCCCGATGATGGCGCGGGGATTGCCGAAGGCGCGTTGGTAAGCCGCATTGGCTGAAAGAATGCGGTAATCCGGATCGACCAGAATACGAGGTTCGGGCAGTGTTTCCAGAAAGGATTGCAATTCGTCGGGGAAATTTTGTATTTTGTCATTCATGGTCAGCATCTTTGTCATGAATGACAATAATGTCAATATATGTTGGTGGCTGATCTATCGCCAAATCACAGAACGCGTATGAATCTGCTGGTATCACTGATACTGGTTAGGTATAAGCACATCTGGCACAGACATTGCTGTGAGCCTGGCTGGGTTGGATGATTGATCCTATAAAACGCTGTAGCTTGAACCGAGATTGTTCATTAGCACTTGTAGGGGCGGTTTTAACCGCCTTTGGCGAATAAATTCGCCCCTACATTCCATCGTTTTGACGAAATCATGCCTAATGAACAATCTCGGTTGAACTGTGGTTTTAAGGTTTATCGTTTACCCGAACAGGAAAAATCAGTCATGAAGCAAACCTTGCTGCAAGAGAAAGACCCCATATTCATCACCGAGATTGGCAAGCGCGAGACCACCTGCCATACCATGGACGCGGTGGTGGATTATCTGAAGGAAAAAATAGCCAGCCACCAGAATGTTCAGTTCATCGGCGTCTTCGACCATTATTCCCACACCAAAAACATCGGTGGAGAAATTGCACCAGGGATTCAGGCCGCAGTGGACGTAATTTTCTGCTTCGGTTTCGCATTGCCCAATCCGCAAGCACTGGCGGTGCGACCGCGCTCCATCGGTGTGGCCGACATGGGAGACAAATTTGTTCTGAGCTTTCTGGCGGCGCCCATGCAAGCAGCCAACGAGTCCATGGAGGCCTGGGTGAAAGGATTACGCACATGAAAATCAAACTATTTTATAGCGCTATTATCGTGGCTGCCTTATGTGTGAACGCGCTGAACACGCTTGCGGCTGAACTGGAAGTTGAAGTGACTGGCGTGCGCAGCGCGGAAGGTCAGGTGAAGCTGATGCTGTTCGAGCGCGCCGAGGGTTTTCGCAAGGAAGATAAAAGTCGTGAGGTATTGGTTTTGCCTGCGACAGTCGGCACGGTCAGAGGGGTTTTCAGTGCCTTGCCCCCAGGCCGTTACGCCATCGTTAGCTATCACGATGAAGATGGCGACGGCAAACTCAAGCTGCGCTTCGGTATGTTTCCAAGGGAAGGCTACGGCTTGAGCGCCAACCCCAGCGTATCCGCCCCTCCTGCCTTTAAGGACGCGGCTTTCGACGTGCTGGAGGCGGGAATAAAGCTTGCTATCGAACTGAAATACCCATCCGAATAATGACCACAGAAGCTACCATGACCGAACCAAGCTCCCGACTAAAAAATTTCCCCGTCTCTGCATTTTCCATCATCATGGGTATGTCGGGCTTCAGCATTGCCTGGAATCGGGCCGAGCATATTTTTGATCCCGGCTTCTGCGTCAGTTCGATGCTGCTGGATATGACTACGCTCCTGTTCGTGGTGGTGACGCTGATCTACGCCGCCAAGGCGATCAAATATCCTGGGGAGGTGATGGGCGAAATCCGTCATCCGGTAAAACTGGCTTTTGTGCCTACTTTTTCCATCAGCCTGCTGCTTTTGTCCATTGCTTACCTGCACATCGCGCCTGATTTTTCGTTCTGGCTGTGGACGGTGGGCAGCATCCTGCACCTGAGCATCACTCTCTATGTGCTGTCTTCCTGGATTCACCACACCAAGTATGAGATCGCCCATCTCAACCCCGCCTGGTTCATCCCGGTAGTGGGCAATATCCTGGTGCCGGTGGCGGGGATGCATCATGCCTCGCCTGAAATTTCCTGGTTTTTCTTCAGCCTGGGTCTGTTCTTCTGGCCCATTCTCACCGCCATTATTTTCTATCGCCTGATTTTTCATGCCAGCTTGCCGGAACGCTTCATGCCCACGCTATTCATCTTCATTGCGCCGCCAGCGGTGGGCTTTATTTCCTGGTATAACCTGACCAGCGGGGTGGATGCCTTTGCCCGCGTGCTCTACTTCGTCGGTCTGGTCTTCACGCTGCTGGTCTTTACCCAATTCGTTTATTTTGCCAGGCTGAAATTCTTTCTCTCCTGGTGGGCTTATTCCTTCCCCATCGCCGCCATCACCATCGCCACCCTTGTCATGGTGAAGGAAACGGGGCTGCTCTTTTACACCTGGCTGGCAGCCGGACTGCTGGGCATACTCAGCCTGCTGGTGGCCATGTTGCTGGTGCGCACCGCGCTGGCTGTGATGCGGCGTGAAATCTGCGTGGAGGGTCACTAATGATCGAACTACACCAATTTCGACCCTTCTGGGGTCTGCCCAATGCCTCGCCTTTTTGCATGAAGGCGGAGACTTACCTGCGTTTTAGAAAAATTACTTATCAGGTTGTGCCCGGCGGGCCACGCAGTTCACCGACTGGAAAGATTCCCTATATCGTTGACGATGGCCGGGTGATTGCCGACTCAGAGGCCATCATTGCGTACTTCGAGAGGCGGCAGCATGTTCACCTTGACGGGGAATTGAACAAGGCGCAGCGGGCGACGGCTTTCTTCGTGCGCGAACTGGTGGAAGATCGTCTGTATTGGCAGATTACCTACATGCGCTGGGGTGATCCGGCGGGCTGGGCGGTTTTCAAGCCGGATCTGGTGAAATATCTGCCCATGGGGATGCGTGGGCCGGTGCTGTTCTTGTTGCGCGGCAGCTTGTTGAAGCAGATGCGCCAGGTCGGCCTCGACCCGGCGAACCCGGAAGCTGCCTACGCCAAAGGCAAGCCAGTGCTGAACGCGCTGTCAAATTTGCTGGGCGATCAACCCTATTTTCTTGGCGATCAACCACGCAGCCTGGATATGAGCCTGTATGCTTTTCTCGCCAATATAGTCGATCAGCCTTATGGTAATCCGCTTCAGGCTCATGCCCGGACGCTTGCCAATCTGGCGGACTATTGCGAACGCATGAAGGCGCTGTGCTGGCAGGATTGGCCGAGCGCGTAAATGCAGCATATCGATCCTGGAGGCCACTATCCTGTGTGGGTGGAGGAAATTGCAAAGGCCGACACGCGCTGCTGTGACGTAGATGAGATTGCCGTAGCGCTCCAGCGCTGTATTTGCCGTCATGGCGAGGCGGTTTTTATTGAGGTATTCGACCACTATGGCCTCAATCTTCGCCTGGGTGAAAGCCTTCCCTTCGCCATGCAGGACGCCAAGGCGATCCTGTTTTGCCCCAGTGCAAAATTGCTGACCCCCGCGCGCCTGGCATTGTGCCCCTGTACCATTGGGGTGGCTGACATGGGAAACCGGTTCGTGATTTCCTTTCCGGATATGGCATCTATTTTTCGCACGGAAACCTTGCTCGAATGGGTCGAGGCGTTGCGCGCGCCGGATAATCTCCAGCGCTGAGATTGCCTTGCAATCTCCAGACTGCCGTCATAGCATGGCGTTATCGTAGCCGACAAAGAATCAAGAATCATGAAATTACGAGGGAGCGCCGCCGTCATCCTGTCCGGTTTCACCCTCGCGGTGCTGCCCTTCGTATTGCTCATGATTCTGGCGATTGCCGGTTTACTGCAAATGCGCGATGACATGGAGAAAGTCATCCGGCAGCATCATGAACGAACTGAACTCACCTACGTCATGCGCACGACTGCGCGTGAACGGACGATCACACTCTACCAGTATATTTCCAGCTCAGATCCATTCGAGAAAGCAGCAGTCCGCGAGCGTCATATCGCCCTGGCCGATGAGTTTCTGCAAACCAGAGAGAAAATGCAGCGCTCGTCCTTGGGCGGAGAGGAAGCGGCGCTGTTTCGCGAAGCCCTTCAACTGCTCAAACAATCTGTACAAATACAGGCAGAATTGATTGAAATCTCTGAAAATGGGACTTCGCCCGTAGCGCTTGAACGGTTCTCAACTGAACTGGTTCCGCTGCAAAATCAGATATTCGACCGCTTCCGGCACATGCTGGATATTCAGAACAAAACCATGAATCTGGCCATGGACAAGGCCAGAAGCCAGGGTAATTTGATCCTGCTGGTTCTTATGGTGTCAGGCCTTGCTGCCATCGCGCTCAGTTTTTTCAATATTCGCCGGTCGGTGCTGCGCTCCCGCGTGATTGAAGACAAACTGTTTGCCGAAAAAGAGCGTGCCCAGGTGACATTGCATTCCATTACCGATGGCGTGATCACCTCGGATCTTTATGGCAATGTGGACAGCATCAATGAGGCGGCAGAACGCCTGATTGGCTGGCAAAGAGAGATGGTTGTCGGCAAGCGTCTGCGCGAGGTCTACACGCTTTACGACGCGCTTACCGGCGATGCGTTGAACTGTATCGGGTGCCACGAGTTAATGGGAGATCCTGCGGACAAACCCTATTATCTTATCAAGGGGCGCAATGGCAGGGAGTGCATTATTCAGGATTCGGTCGGCCCGATTTATGATCGTGAGGGCGATATCATCGGCGCCGTCGTGGTGTTTCGTGATGTCTCACACGCCTGGCGTCGCGCCGGGCAACTTTCCTGGCGCGCTTCGCATGACATGCTGACCGGTTTGGCCAACCGGGCCGAATTTGAACGGCAATTGGAACATCTCGTCAGAGAGACGCATCTGGATGGCGGGCAGCACGCCCTCATGTTCATGGACCTCGATCGTTTCAAGATCGTCAATGATAGTTGTGGTCATGCCGCCGGGGATGAATTGCTTAGGCAGGTCGCTGGCGTGATCTCCGCCATGGGGCGGGACACGGATATCGTGGCGCGCGTGGGCGGCGACGAATTTGCAGTGCTGGTGCCAGATTGCCCAATGGAACAGGCCATCAGATTGGCTGATGATATTCGGCGTGGTGTTGAGGCTATTCGCTTTCATTGGCAGGGTCAGACGTTTGAGATTGGTTTGAGCGTCGGGCTGGCCGAAGTGGCCAATCATAGCGGAGATGTAGCGGCTGTTCTGAGTCACGCGGATGATGCCTGCTCCCGGGCAAAGGCGCAGGGGAGAAACCGGGTGCTGGTATGGTGCGCCGATGATGTGGGCGATGTGGCTGGGCAGAACTGGAAAGCCATGCTTACCCATGCGCTGGAACACGATGGTTTCGAACTTTATTTTCAGGAAATACGTTCCTTGGCGGATAAGGGGCCAAGCCGATACATTGAAATTTTGCTGCGAATGAACGATGACAATGGCGGTGTCATGCTTCCTGCCGTATTTCTTTCCTCTGCCGAGCGTTACGGTTTCATGGCAGAAGTTGATCGCTGGGTCTTGCGGAATTTGTTGACGAACTGGGGCGCTTCGCTGCGGCAGGCATGGGAAGCCTCAACCAGGCAAGGCAGTGATTTTGTCTGTGCAGTGAATATTTCGGTGGCCAGCCTGAATGAGGAAGGGTTTGTGCATTATGTCGAGGCGATGATCGAGAAGGTGCAAATGCCTCCACAAGCCCTCTGTTTCGAGATTAAAGAGAATGCCGTCATATCACATTTCAGCCGGGCGTCTTCTTTCATCCGACGCCTGTCCGGGCTGGGGTGCCGCTTTGCGATCGACGACGCCTGCGGGATGCTTTCTTCTTTCAATGGGTACAAAAATCTGTCGGTTGACTATATCAAGATCGACCCGGCCATGGTCAGGGAGTCGGTCAATAATCCAATCAACCGTGCGACGGTCGAAGCGATGGCGCGAATCGCTCGCCTGGTCGGTATTCGCTCTGTAGCAAAGGGTATTGAAACCAGTGAAGTACTGTCAGTAATGAAAGAAGTGGACGTGGATTGTGTTCAGGGATATGCACTGCATGTGCCGGAGGCAATTGAAGGGTTGAGGCTGTGAGGAGTGAGGGAGGGGGCCTCTCAACCCCCGGTTGAAGACATGAAGCGCACGATTTTGGCGGGTTCTTCCTTGAATTCGTGGCGTTCCGGTTTTCTTGAAATGGCGTCGTGGATGGCTGATTCCAGTTCCTCGTCCGATGCACCGCCGCGCAGCAAGGGACGAAATTCATAGCTTTCGTCCTGCCCCAGACAGGTATAAAGCGTGCCGTCCACGCCCAGCCTCACCCGGTTGCAGGTGTCGCAGAAGTGCTGCGAAATCGGCGTGATGAAGCCGACACTGAACGGGTTGTCCGTTGATTTGAGATAGCGTGCCGGCCCGCCGCCCGGCATGACGCCCTCGATCAAGCCAAAGCGAGCCTGCAATCTTTCCTTGACTGGTTGCAGGTCGAGAAATTGCGTCTCGCGCCCGGTACTGCCAATCGGCATGGTTTCGATGAAGCGCAGGATGAAGCCATGTTCGATGCAGAAAGCCACCATATCATCAATTTCATCTTCGTTTACCCCCTGCATGGCGACCATGTTGATCTTGATCGGTGCAAACCCTGCGGCCTTGGCCGCCATCAATCCGGCCAGAATCTGATCCAGGCTGTCGCGCCCGGTGATCTGCGCCATTCGCTCGGGGCGGAGCGAATCCAGGCTGGCGTTGATGCGCGTCACACCGCTGGCGCGCAGTGCCTGAGCGTGCTTGGCGAGTTGCGTGGCATTGGTGCTGAGGGAAAGATCCTCGATGCCGGGAAGGGCGGAAAGCCGCCCTGCCAGCGAAGTCAGGTTGCGCCGCAGCAGCGGCTCCCCGCCAGTCAGGCGCAGGCGCTTGACGCCCAGGCGTGCAAAGGCGGCCACGATGCGTACGATTTCATCGAAGGTCAGCCAGTTCTCGGGTTCTTCATAGCCCTTGAAGTCTTCCGGCATGCAATACGTGCAGCGCAAATCGCAACGATCGGTTACTGACAGTCGCAGGTACTCGATGCGGCGCTGGAAGCGATCCGCCAGAGGTAAGGGAGGGGGGGGCAGGGTGCTCATGAGCACCTGAATATAGCTCAGTTTAGGGTGCTTGAGAACACGCCAGATTGATTAGTTCTCGTGGAAATCGATTTTTCTACTCGATATATCCTGCTTCTCGTTGATGACGAATTGCCAGCACCAGTACCGCGTCATCCGTTTCAATGAAATCGTAAAGGGCAATATAGCCAGTGTGCCCGCGAGAGATGACCAGTTCGCGCAAACCCTGCTCGCATGAGCGACCGATCAGGGGGTGTCGTTCGAGAATGGAAACGGCTTCTTGTATCGTGCTCAGTGTTTCCAGCGCGGCTTTCTTGTCGCTCTCGGCCAGAAAATCGACCAGACGTTCCAGATCGGCGAATACCCGTTCCGAATAGACTACTTGTGCCATGAAACCGCTTTGGGGCGAGGGACATCTTCTCCCCGCAAACGGTTTTTCAGATAGGTGTGAACGTCCTGGGCTGAATAAGCTGTGCCGCTGTTCATGGCGTCTTCGCGCGCTGCAAGCGCTTCATCGACAAATGCAGTACGCCGCTCCGCCGCCGCCGTCATGCGCTCGATGGCGTCCAGCATGAATGCGTGGGAATTGGTTCCCCTGGCAGTGGCGATGCTGGCAATACGGTTTTTCAGGGACTCTGGTAATTTGAGGGACGTGGTTTGCATGGCGAACTCCTTGCTGGAGACGCCAAAGTAACACCCGATAACTGAAAAATCAAGCAAGCGACAGCAGCGCCATCCCCCATCCCACGCCAAAGCCGTTGACATCGGAAGCGACCGCGCCCAGGCCGCCCTTGCAGTTGCTGGCCGACAGGTCCATGTGTATCCAGGCCGGGTCGTTTTCGATGAAGCGCAGCAGGAAACGCGCGGCGAGAATGTGGTCGGCATCGCCTTCCATGGTGCATTGCTTGATGTCGGCGATCTGGCTGTCCAAGGCTTCTTCATAGTCGGCATCGAGCGGGAAGGCGCTGACGCGTTCGCCGGATGTTTTACCTGCCGCCAATGCCAAATCAAGCTGCTTTTCTCGGTTGCTGAAAATGCCGCTGTAGCGCGCGCCCAGCGCACTGGCCATGCTGCCGGTGAGGGTGGCGAAGTCGATCAGCAGGTCGGGTTTCTGGCGCGAGGCCAGCGTCAGGGTGTCGGCCAGCACCATGCGGCCTTCGGCGTCGGTGTGGATAATTTCTATCGTGGTGCCGTTCAAGGCGGTGACCACGTCATTCTGCTTGTAGGCAGCTGGGCTGATGTGGTTTTGCGCCAGCGCAAGCCAGATATCCAGGTTGACCGGCAAACCGGCGCGACTGGCAGCGAGAGCCACGCCCAGCGCCACGGCGGAGCCGTTCATGTCTTCGTGCATGCCGTGCATGTAGCGTGCCGGTTTGAGATTATGGCCACCGGTATCGAAGCAGATGCCTTTGCCGACCAGGGCGATAGTCTGTTTTGCGTCTGCATGTCGCAAGGAGAGGTGGACAATGGCGGCATCTTCTTCCGCACTGCCCTGGGCGACGGCGACAAAGGCGCCTGCGCCCATTTTGCGTAATTTTTTCAGGTCGTACTCTTCCACCTTCCAACCCTCTGCCTTGGCCAGATCGCGGATGCGTTCGCGGTAGAGGCGAGGGGTCAAGTCGTTGGCGGGGAGCATGGTGAGTTCCCGCGCCAGCGTGTTGCCTTCGGCTTGTGCGCGCTGCAGAAGAAAATCATCCGGGCTGACATGGCCGATCAGGGTGATTTTCCGCAATGGCTTGCGGGTGTCCTTTTTCTTGCGCTGGGGGAGTTGGGCGCCGTTCAGCAGGGCGACATAAATCGCCAGTTCTGCGTTGCACTGACGCTGTTCCGGCGTGCCGGTGACGACGATGGTGATGGACCTTGGCTGCTCGTCCAGTAGCGCCGTGACGGCTTTGCGCAGGGCGGTTTGCCGGTCAAAGGCGCTGTCTTTATCTGCCAGCATGATCCAGGTGGCCCGCGCACCGGACGCCAGATCAGCGCTGAGCGGGGTTTTTTTCAGGGTATCCGGCTTGCTGTCGCGGCGTTTCATGCGCGCCTGTAAAACTTCCTTCAAAGGAAGGTCTGCGATCTGGGCGAGGCTTTTTGCCTCCGGCAGGACGAATAGCAGGTGTTCATTGGAGCGAAACTCGTGCAGCGAGCCCGCGTCCCTCTCCCCCCCCGGGAGAGAGCAAGGAGAGAGGGAAAGTGTCGCCAACTTGATGGTATCAATTTGTTTTGTAATGATCTTTATGGGGCTCATGCGCGTATTTCCGGGGTTGTGGCGAATAATCATGCCTTGACCAAAGAGGCCTGTTTAGGGAATCATAACAGGTTTGAATACATACTCTACGGAGCGACTGATGGCAACAATCCCCGATATTGATCCGCAGGAAACGCAGGAGTGGCTGGAAGCTCTGGATGCGGTTCTTGAACTGGAAGGCGTGGAGCGCGCTCATTTTCTGCTGGAGCAGATGATCGACAAGGCGCGCCGTTCCGGTGTCAATCTGCCTTATTCGGCGCATACCGCCTACCTCAATACCATTCCGACCAATCAGGAAGACCGCTTCCCCGGCGATATGGCGCTGGAGCGCCGGATTCGCGCCCTGATCCGCTGGAACGCGATTGCCACGGTGATGCAGGCCAACAAGAAAAGCCCGGGCGTGGGCGGGCATATCGCCAGCTTCGCTTCGGCAGCGACCCTGTACGACGTGGGCTTCAATCATTTCTTTCATGCGCCGACTGAAGATCATGGCGGCGACCTGCTGTATATCCAGGGGCACTCTTCACCGGGTATTTATGCGCGCGCCTTTCTCGAAGGCCGCATCAGCGAAGACCAGATGAAAAATTTCCGCCAGGAAGTCGGCGGCGAGGGACTCCCTTCCTATCCGCATCCCTGGTTGATGCCGGATTTCTGGCAATTCCCAACCGTGTCGATGGGGCTGGGGCCGCTTTCCGCGATTTACCAGGCGCGCTTCATGAAGTATCTCCACGATCGCGGTATGGTGAAGACCGACAACCGCAAGGTATGGGCGTTCCTGGGAGATGGCGAGACCGACGAACCGGAATCCCTGGGGGCGATTTCGCTGGGCGGGCGCGAAAAGCTGGACAACCTGATTTTCGTTATCAACTGCAATTTGCAACGCCTGGACGGCCCGGTGCGCGGCAACGGCAAGATCATCCAGGAACTCGAAGGCGTGTTTCGCGGCGCGGGCTGGAACGTCATCAAGGTGGTGTGGGGCCGTCATTGGGATGCCTTGCTGGCCAAGGATACCAACGGCCTGCTGCTCAAGCGCATGGAAGAGTGCGTGGACGGCGATTACCAGAACTACAAGGCCAAGGATGGCGCGTATGTGCGTCAGCATTTCTTCGGCAAATATCCAGAGCTGCTGGAAATGGTTGCCCATATGTCGGACGAAGACGTCTGGCGCCTTAACCGGGGCGGCCATGATCCGTTCAAGGTGTATGCCGCCTATGCAGCGGCGACCCGCCATAACGGCCAGCCTACAGTCATTCTGGCCAAGACGGTCAAGGGCTATGGCATGGGCGAATCTGGCGAGGGCCAGAACATCACCCACCAGGCCAAGAAAATGTCGGATACCTCGCTCAAGGCTTTCTGCGAGCGTTTCAGTATCCCGGTGGCGAGCGATCAGGTCACTTCCGTGCCCTTCTACCGGCCAACGGAAGACAGCGCCGAAATGAAATATCTCAAGGCGCGGCGCCAGGAATTGGGCGGCTACCTGCCCGCGCGTCGCACCAAGGCGGCGCCGCTGGCTGTGCCCTCGCTCAAGGATTTCGACGCCATTCTGGCCGGTACCGGCGAGCGCGAGATTTCCACAACCATGGCGTTCGTGCGTCTGCTCGGCACCTTGGTCAAGGACAAGGTAATCGGCAAGCATGTGGTGCCCATCGTGCCCGACGAGGCGCGTACCTTTGGCATGGAAGGCATGTTCCGCCAGCTTGGTATCTACTCGTCGCAAGGCCAGTTATACGAGCCGCAGGACGCTGACCAGGTGATGTTCTACAAGGAAGCCAAAACCGGGCAGATATTAGAGGAGGGCATCAACGAAGCGGGCGCATTCGCTTCCTGGCTGGCTGCGGCGACCAGCTACAGCAACCACGGCGTGGCGATGATCCCGTTTTATATCTATTACTCGATGTTCGGCTTCCAGCGCATTGGCGATCTGGCCTGGGCGGCGGGCGATGCGCGCGCGCGCGGTTTCCTGCTGGGCGGCACGGCTGGGCGTACCACGCTCAACGGCGAGGGCCTGCAGCACGAGGATGGCCACAGCCACCTCCAGGCCGCGCTCATCCCCAACTGCATCAGCTATGACCCGACTTACGCCTACGAGCTGGCAGTCATTATCCAGGATGGCCTGCGCCGCATGTGCCAGGAACAGGAAGATGTCTACTACTACCTCTCGGTGATGAACGAAAACTACGTTCACCCCCCCATGCCCAAGGGCGTGGAGGAGGGTATTCTCAAGGGCATGTATCTCCTGAAAAAAGCGGGCAAAAAGAAACTCAAGGTGCGCCTGCTGGGTTCTGGCACCATCCTGCGTGAAGTCGAGGCTGCCGCCGTCTTGCTGGAAACTGATTTCGATATCAGTGCCGAGGTCTGGAGCGTCACCAGCTTTAACGAACTGCGCCGCGATGGTCTGGATGTGGCACGCTGGAACATGCTCAATCCGGAAAAAACGCAGCGTGAAAGTTATGTAACGAAGTGCCTCAAAGGCGGCAAGGAGCCGGTCATCGCTTCAACCGATTACATGAAAATGTATGCCGACCAGATTCGCGAATTTGTACCAGCCCAATACGGCGTGCTCGGCACGGACGGTTTTGGCCGCAGCGATAGTCGCGAGAATCTGCGCAGCTTCTTCGAGGTCAACAGCCATTACGTCGTCGTGGCCGCGCTCAAGGCGCTCGCCAGTGAAGGCAAGGTTTCGGTCAGCAAGGTATCCGAAGCGATCAAAAAATACGGCCTTGATTCCGGCAAGCCGAATCCTGTGACGGTCTAAGGAGAAAAATAGTGCCAACAGTCATGGAAGTGCGCGTCCCGGATATCGGCAATTTCGCCGAAGTGGACGTAATTGAAATACTGGTCAAGGAAGGAGATGTCGTCCAGGCCGAAGACTCGCTGGTGTCGCTTGAAAGCGACAAGGCGACCATGGATATTCCAGCCCCATTTTCCGGCACGGTCAAGGCCATACGGATCAAGGTGGGCGACAAGGCTGCCGAAGGAACCTTGATTCTGACCATGGAGGCATCTGCGGGCGCGTCACCGGTAGCCGTTGCAGAAAAACCGGCGGCGCCTGTTGCCCCGGTAGCCGCGCCAGTGGCGCCCGTAGCCGAGATCAAGCCTGTTCCACAGGCAGCAAGCACTGCGCCTGCTCAAGCTGTAGTGGTCAGCAGCAAAACGGTACACGCCAGCCCTTCCGTTCGCGCCTTTGCGCGCGAACTGGGCGTGGATCTGACCCAGGTCAATGGTTCCGGCCCGAAACGCCGACTCCTCAAAGAGGATGTGCAGGCCTACGTCAAGGCGGAGTTGTCCAAACCGCGTGGTGCGGGCGCAGCAGGCGGGCTTAATTTTGGTTTGCCAAGCCTGCCCGCAGTAGATTTCACCAAATTTGGTGAAATCGAAGTCAAAGCGTTATCGCGCATCAAAAAGCTTTCCGGCGCTAATCTCCACCGCAACTGGGTTGCCTCACCGCATGTCACCCAGTTTGAGGAAGTCGATATCACCGATCTGGAGGCTTTCCGCAAAGGCATGCAGGACGAGGCCGCCAAACAGGGGGTCAAGCTGACGCTGCTGCCGTTCCTGATGAAGGCGGTACTGGCCGGGCTGAAAACCTATCCGGAATTCAACGCCTCCCTGAGTGAAGACGGCGAAAGCCTGGTGCTGAAAAAATACTTCCACATCGGCTTCGCGGCAGACACTCCGGATGGTCTGGTCGTGCCAGTGATTCGCAATGCGGATCAGAAAGGCATCATCGATATTTCCAGAGAACTGGGCGTATTGTCCGGCAAGGCGCGCGAAAAGAAGATTTCCCCTGCCGACATGCAGGGTGGGTGCTTCACGATTTCCAGCCTGGGCGGGATCGGCGGCACCTACTTCACCCCCATTCTGAATTCGCCCGAAGTCGCGATTCTTGGCGTCTCGCGTGCGTCCATGAAGCCAGTCTGGAACGGCAAGGAATTCGTCCCGCGTTTGATGCTGCCGCTGTCGCTGTCCTACGACCACCGTGTCATCGACGGTGCGCTGGGCGCAAGGATGACCTCCTTCCTGTCGGCGGTGCTTTCCGATATGCGCCGTTTGCTGCTGTAATAAAATTTGGCTCTTTTCGCAAATCGTGTTGGTAGCTCACGTAGTGAGCCACGCATAGCCAATACTGGTTGTCATGGCGCAGTTGCGCCGAGACATCCAGGAGTGGGAAATGAGGAAGCCAGAGTTGAACCGAATCACGGCGGC
>JAUYFQ010000164.1 GCA_030690895.1 Sulfuricellaceae bacterium | reverse complement strand
GCCGCCGTGATTCGGTTCAACTCTGGCTTCCTCATTTCCCACTCCTGGATGTCTCGGCGCAACTGCGCCATGACAACCAGTATTGGCTATGCGTGGCTCACTACGTGAGCTACCAACACGATTTGCGAAAAGAGCCAATATCATAGCCGTTTTGTAGCAGATAGGGACAATAGAGTGGCGCGTTGTGGCAGGTGGTTTACACCCCCTCTTTAATAGTTGAACTTTTTACTGTACTATCACTCTCAAGCTTCGAGTGCTAATATGAACATGAACGTGTAAGGAGATTTTCGGTATGTCGCATACGCTTGCTTTTCCCGTCCCTACCCACGCTGGCAGCCTGGAGAGTTATATCCATTCTGTCAGGGCGATGCCTCTGCTTACCCCCGAGGAAGAGCGGGAGTATGCTACGCGACTGACGCAGGATAATGATGTCGAATCCGCCCACAAGTTGGTGATGTCTCACCTGCGTGTGGTGGTGAGCATCGCTCGAGGTTATATGGGCTACGGCCTGCCTCAGGCAGATTTGATTCAGGAAGGAAATATCGGATTGATGAAAGCGGTCAGGCGTTTCGACCCTGAGCGCGGCGTCCGTCTGGTTTCTTTTGCGGTTCACTGGATCAAGGCAGAAATCCACGAGTATATTTTGCGCAACTGGCGTCTGGTCAAAATCGCGACCACCAAGGCGCAGCGCAAGCTGTTTTTCAATCTTCGCAGCATGAAGCAGAGCCTGGGCACCCTGAATCACGATGAGGTGCACGCCATGGCTCGCCAGTTGGGCGTGAAGCCGGATGAAGTGGTTGAAATGGAAACCCGGTTGACGGGTCAGGACATTGCGCTGGAAGGCAACGGCGGGGATGAGGATGAGCATTTCAGCCCTATCGGCTACCTGGTCGACCCCAACGCGGAACCTGCACTCAAGCTGGAAACTGAAGACTCCGCCCGGCGGCACAGTGAGGGCATGGCTTCGGCGCTGAATAGTCTGGATGATCGCAGCCGCCGCATTATCGAAGCGCGCTGGTTACAGGAAGATGGTGGCTCGACATTGCATGAACTGGCTGCCGAGTATGGCGTGTCTGCCGAGCGTATTCGTCAGATCGAGCAAAAAGCCATGCAGAAAATGAAAGCGATTATCGGCGAATTCTGAAAATTACCGGCATGACATAAACAATGAAAAAGGCGCTGTTAACAGCGCCTTTTTTATATTTCACTATCTGACAATCAGGCCAGAATAACCGATAGAAAACTAATCCATGACCATGCGATCAAGGCGACCACGATCGTCAGGGGAAGGTTTTCCTTGGTAAATAGTTGACCCATTGCAATGCTCCTCTTTATAACATGACACTCGCGCAGCGAGCCTGATTTCCCCCTCTCCCACCGGGGGAGGGTTGGGGAGGGGGAAACGGGCCTGACAAACCACCATGCCCGTTAAGTTGGCTCGCATTTTAATTTATTTTCGTGCTGGCGTTAAGTCAAAAATAAGCTGAAGGCCAAAACCTACCAGCTGGACTTTTCTTCCTCTTTGCCGCCCGCAGCCGACACCAGCGCTTTACGTATCGCCTCGGGTGACTTCATGATATTCATGAAGCTGTTTGCTCCCATCATCGACAGGTCCGGGAAGCTTGCCGCAATGCGGAAACGGGCATAAAGCGCATAAACCTTGTTGCCTGAGACCAGCATTTCATACGGCAGGTGTGCGGTTGATTTTGTATCTCTGAAATCAATTTCATTCATGACATATTTGTCATCCATGAATTTGTTGGCGTCGCCACTACCTTTCAGAGCCACGCCAAACACTGCTTCTTTTTTGCCTGGAATATCAATACGGTAAACTTTGCTTGCGCCTGATTTGCCAGCCGCAAGCCCGGCCTCTACAGCCTTGATCGCCTCTTCGTAGCTGGCATGCTCGGCCAGCAGACTGGGCTCATCAAAATACTCCATGCCCACGGTGTAATGATATTTGCGCAATTGCTGGGCAGATAAGCCTTTGGCGCCAAAAGAGTCCGCGTTGCCTAATGCGGTTGCCAATTTGGTCTCAACACCTTTGAGGTCGCCCTTCATGCGATATACATTCGCCATGTATGTCGGTTTGGTATAAGCGACTTGCACTTCATCCTTGACCTTGGTCACAGAGACACGCTGCATGGCGCCAAACCCGCCGTGTTCTGATTGAGCTGCATTTCGCTTCAGTTCGTCGTTCGTCACAATCAGTATTGTGGCATTGGGATAAGGACTATAGGTTCCAACCACGGTAAAACCATTCGTCGTCAGGGCGGTTTTTGCGGCTTCCACCTTTTCAGCTACCGCCCCCGCGCCTTTAGAGCCCAGAGTAAAGGGTTTCAGTAATTCTTCATCCGCCATGGCCGCGCTCGAACCCAGTAGCAGCAACGCGGACAATGCTGTGTTTCTAATCTTTATTTTCATGTTGTCTCCGTTATATTTCATTCTTTACAGGAACGACCTTCCCCATCCCCCGTAGCGCCCACTGAAGTCCGCCGGGGAATTCGCGGATCATCTTCATCCATCAATATCCGTTGCGCCGGGCCTTCCATGTCTTCGAACTGGCCGCTATGGATCGCCCAAAAAATGCCGATCCCAGCCACCAAAACCATGAAGCCGGCCAGCGCAAAGAGAAAAATTAGTGTCGAGTTCATTACCTGAGTCTCAAAGCATTGAGCACCACGACCAAAGAGCTGACCGACATACCCAACGCCGCCAGCCAGGGCGGGATAAACCCTAATGCCGCAAACGGCAGCGCCAGCAGATTATAGCCTGCCGCCCAAATAAAGTTTTGCTTCATGATCACCATGGCATCACGACCAGTTTGCAGGGCGCGCCCAATGTCGGGCAGTTTTTCAGAAAGCAGGACGATGTCGCTGCTGGCGCGCGCCACCTGGGTTCCGCCTCCCATGGCGATGGAGACATCAGCACCCGCCAGCACCGGGGCGTCATTGATACCGTCGCCGATCATGGCCACCACGCGACCTTCCGCCTGCAAGGACTTTAACGCAGACAGTTTGTCTTCCGGATGCAGGCTCCAGCGGCTATCTGTGATGCCAAGCTGGCTGGCAAAGTGCCTGACGGCCTGCTCCGAGTCCCCGCTCAGGATGCTCAGGTTGTATCCGCGCTGTTTGAGCGTGGCGATCAGGTCTTGGGCTTCCGGGCGCAACTCGTCCGAAATCAAGAAGCTGGCCAGCGCCTGGCGCTCGTCGCACAGCCACACCTGCGTGGAACCCGCCTGTGTATCCTGGCTTTCGACATCGGGAAGAGTTATCTCCGGCGTCATGGCGGCATTTCCCAGGGTGTAGCGTCTGCCTGCGATCACGCCGGAAACGCCTTTCCCTGGGTGGTTCTGGGCTTCGCTCACGGAATGGAGCGCCTGCCTGCCGGTGCGAGCCAGAAAACTTTGTGCCAGTGGGTGTTCGGACGCCTGCTCCAGGCTTGCAGCTAGCAACAGGCTATGGTTTTCATCCAGGTCGCCCAGCGAATAAACGCCGTGCAAAAGCGGTTTTCCATAGGTCAAGGTGCCGGTTTTGTCGAATACCACGTGGTTCACCCTGGCCAGGGTTTCCAGCGCATGGCCGCGCGTCAGCAGGATGCCCTGTTTCAGCAAATGCGAACCGGCGGCGGCAAATGCGGCAGGCGCGGCAATCGACAGTGCACAAGGGCAGGTGATGACCAGCACGGCCAGCACGATTTCGAACAGGCGCGAGGGATCAACCAGCCACCAGCCGAAGGCCACCAGCAGCGTCAAGGCCAGCAGCACATAGGTGAAATGCCCGGCAATGCGGTCGGCTATCTGCGCCAGGCGGGGTTTTTCGGAGACGGCCCTATCCAGCAAACGGACGATGCCGGCCAGTACCGTGTTTTCACCCACGCCGGTCACCTGTATGGTCAGCGGCCCTTCCAGGTTGATGCTGCCCGCGATGATTGCCGAACCGCGTTCTTTGATGACGGGATGACTTTCTCCTGTCAGCAGGGCTTCATCCACGCTGCTCAGCCCTTCTTCGACGATGCCGTCGGCGGCAATGGCCTCGCCCGGCTTGGCCAATATCCGGTCGCCCGCCAGCAGGGCGGTCACGGCAACCAGTTCTTGTTTGCCATCCTTCAGCCTCAGTGCCATGGCGGGCGCCAAGCGGAGGAGATTTTCGGTCGCCTCGACCGAGCGTTCGCGCGCGTTGCGCTCCAGAAAGCGGGTGGCAAGCAAAAACAGGCTGAACATGGTGACGGCATCGTAGTACACCACACCCTCGCCCTGCGCCGTGACCCAGGCGCTACCAACAAACGCGGAAACAATGCCGATACTGACCGGCACGTCCATGTTCAGATGGCCTGATTTCAGTGACTTCCAGGCGCTGACATAGAAAGGGAGAGAGGTGTAAAGCAACACCGGCAGGGTCAGCACCAGACTTGCGTAGCGCAACAGTTGTGCGGTGCTGTGCTCCATGCCGAACGCGGCGCCCGCGTACAGCCCTACCGCCAGCATCATGACCTGCCCGGCGGACAGCCCCGCTACGGCGATGCGCCGGATATCCTTGCTGCGCGACTGTTTGCGTTGCGCCTCCTGTTGCAGGGCGTTGAACGGGTGGGCGTGATAACCGAGCAACTGGATTTCCTGCAGAATGCGCGACAACTGGATTTCGCGTTCATCCCAGGCAATCCGGGCACGGTGATTAGCGTAATTGACCTGCGCCGACTTCACCCCCGGCAACTGCTGCAAATGCCGCTCGTTCAGCCAGATACACGCGGCGCAACTGATACCTTCCAAGATCAGCGAAGCCTGCCTGAGATGCTCGGAATCGCCGTCCTGAATGACGAAGCTTTTTTGTATGTCCGGGTGGTCGTACAGCGCGAGGCGCGATAATTCGGAGGGAACCAGTTCCTGCGCCGAAGCGGGGAGCGCGGTCCGGTGGTGGTAATAATCCTGCAAGCCATTGTCGACGATAGCCTGGGAGACGGCCTGGCAGCCCCGGCAGCACATTTCCCGCTGCGTGCCTTCAATATGAACGGGGAAATGCATCTCAGGTGGAATCGGCTGACCACAGTGGTAACAGCCTGTTTCTGTAATCATCTTAAAAACTGCATTTGAACCACGGGGAACACGGGGCGCACGGGGAATACCATGGGATTTTTGGCTTGGCATGCCTCACCCAATGGGTGACAGGCGGAAATCATGTAATACGTTGCTTTTTCCCCGTGTTCCCCGTGGTTAACTGATTTTTTTAGCATTTAATGTTTCTTAAGCTCGATCTGGCGCTCAAGCTCAAACTTGTCCTTGTCACGCTGCAAGCGCACAACGACGACCGCCACACCCGGTTGCAACACGTTCAGCGGCGCACGATAGTCGCCCGGATCGGTTTCCACCAGGTCCAGCATCTGCTCGGGCTGGGTGGCGCCAGGACGAATAACCGCCAATGCCGCCCGTGCCTTGGTTAAAGGCTTTCCTTCCGCATCCCGGACGGCAACAGTAATCATTCCTTCCTTGCCCAGCGTTATTTTCTCCAGCCCGTACGTCTGAACCTGCCAGCCCAGGCGGTTCTGTTTTTCCGTGCTGGCTCGATGCTGGCTGATGGTCTTGGCAGCTTCCTCGCCATGGGGAACGACGCCGGAAAAGGCCGTATGCGCGGGGGTCACGGATTTTTTGGCGGGAGGGAGCAGCCACTTCGCAATCGGTTCCGGTATGCCCTGCCCTGAAATCAGCAGCAAAGAACCGTCAATCGCAAACAGTAACAGGAAAAACCCCATGATCAGCTTGGGCCCCCAGTGCAGAGCTTTTCTTTCGCCGGATTTGCGGCCTCCCACCAGCGTCAACACGGTCGCCGTTGCCATGTACACCGCCATGTGCATGGACAGGACATCACCACCCGGCCAGTGAATGATGCTCCAGCCCATATAAGCCGACACCGGCAGCAAGCCGCTGATAATGCCGCGCCAGTAATTGCTGACCCCCAACATCTTGAGCAGGTAGTAGATGGCGGCAATGGCTAAAACACCGCCGAACAAGGTTTGAAACATGGTCTATTCCTAAGCCGGACAAGCCGGAACCTGATTGGTCATGGGTGATGGGTGATGAGTAATGGGGAGGTGGTTTTACTCATTCCTCATTCCCCATCACTCACAGGCTATTCCTAATGCTGGTAATCGAAACGCGTATTCAGCGTCGCTTTCTGGTCTGGCTTGTTTTTCGGCGTCACCACAAAATCGAAGCCCTTGAGACGTTTTGCTTCCTCCAGCGGGAGCGCCACGCTGGCCTGAACAATCAGGCTTTTTCCTGTCGCAATTCTGACTTCCCTGAAATATCCCATGTCCAGCGCCGATTCGGGAATGCCCGTAACGTCGATACGATAGATTTCGTCCTCGACTTCCTTGTTGGTGATACGAATCTGGTAACGATTGCGTATCGAGCCATCCGTCAGCAGCACGAACAAAGGCTGCCTGACCTGCTGCACGGAGGCGCCCACATCGCTGCGACTGCCGATATTCATGACCAGAGCGACTGTCATCACGACCAGCGCCACGCCCCAGCCCAGAATCTTGAAACGCATCCAGTGCAGCTTTGGCTTGACGGGGACTTCAGCAGCGAGATTGGCTTCCGAATCGTAGCGGATCAGACCGCGCGGATAGCCCATGGAGTCCATAATGGTATTGCAGGCGTCGATGCACAAGCCGCAGGCGATGCACTGATATTGCAGGCCTTTGCGAATATCGATAGCAGTCGGGCAAACCTGGATGCACAGCTTGCAATCCACGCAGTCGCCATGCCCCAAAGCCTGGCGCTCAGCCAGCGTTTTAAGCCCTGCGCGCGGAACGGCGCGGCCGGAAACGCCCTCGCCGCGCCGACTGTCATAGGCGACTGCCAGTGTTTCCGGATCGTACATGACGCCCTGGAAACGCGCATAGGGACACATGTACAGGCATACCTGCTCGCGCGCCCAGCCAGCAGCGACATAGGTGGTTAATGTCACGATCATGACGGTGAAGTAGGCAACCTGCGGCGCTTGCCCGGTAAAGAAGCGCGCCGTCAGTTCCGGCGCATGGCCGTAGTACAGCACAAAAGTTAGCGCCGTCCAGAACGCCCACGCCAACCAGAGCAGGTGCGTCAAGGCGATTTTTCCGATTTTCTCCGCATTCCATGCCTGCTTGTGCAGACGCTGCCGGGCGGGACGCTCGCCCTGCACCAGGGATTCAATCGCGATGAAGGCATCCGTCCACAAGGTCTGGAAACAGAAGTAGCCACAGAAGGCGCGGCCAATCAGCCCGGTTGCGAAAAAAAGCAGAGCCGCCGCTACGAATAACAACAGGGACAAACCAAAAATATCTTGTGGATACATCACCAGATCAAACAGATAAAACTTGCGTCCCGGCAAATCGAACAACACCGCCTGGGATACCGCCGCGTGCCCACGCTGCCAGGGCAGCCATGGCAGGCCGAAATACGTGCCATAAGCGAGCACCAGCACCGCCCATTTGAAATTGCGGAATTTGCCCTTTACCGAGCGGGTGATGATAGTGATGCGTTTTTGGTAGAGCGGCTGGCTTTCAGGGGAATCCACGGCTTGGCTCCAAAATCAACCTAGAAAAAGCAGTTAACCACGGGGTGCACGGGGATCACGGGGCAAAATCAATGTGTTACATGATTTGCCACTAGTAGTCATACATGGTCGCCCCTATTTGCCAAGCACTCAATTGATGACGGTAAGTAAGGGTAAAGATTGCAGCCATACATTCGGACTTTTCGTGAGGTTTTACCTCTGTCCCTGATGGAATTCGCTGGTCGATGCCTTATCAGTCG
>JAUYFQ010000162.1 GCA_030690895.1 Sulfuricellaceae bacterium | reverse complement strand
GGCCAAACTCGAACTTGGTGTCGGCGATGATAATACCCTTGGTCAAGGCGTAGCTGGCAGCTTCCTGATAAAGCGCAATGCATACATCGCTGACCTGTTTGGCCAACTCCTTGCCCAGCAATTCCTCGGCTTGGGCGTAACTGATGTTCTCGTCGTGAGCACCCACTTCGGCCTTGGTCGAGGGTGTAAAAAGGGGCTGGGGCAGCTTGTCGGCTTCCACCAGTCCGCCCGGCAGAGGAATACTGCACACGCTGCCGGACTTCTGGTATTCCTTCCAGCCCGAACCGACCAGATAACCCCGCACGATGGCTTCGATCGGTAGCGGTTTCAGTTTCTTGACCACCAGCGCACGCCCGGCGACCTGATCCTTTTCATTTTCAGCCACCACTGACTCGGGCGCAACGCCGGTCAACTGGTTGGGAACGATGTGCTTGAGCTTTTCAAACCAGAAATTGGAGACGGAGGTCAGCACCTGCCCCTTGCCGGGTATGGGGGTGGGCAATACCACGTCAAAAGCAGACAGCCTGTCCGTGGTGACGATCAGCAATTGCGTGTCATTGAGCGCATAAATATCACGCACCTTGCCGCGATTGAGCAGTTTCAGGCTTGGAATTTCAGACTGGAATAAGGCAGCGGTCATGTCAGTTTCCGTTTCAGTAAAAATATTTCTTGATTCAAATCTTGCTTGAACCACGGGGAACACAGGGCGCACGGGGAAAAGGCTTTGAACAGGCATACCCCGTGATCCCCGTGTGCCCCGTGGTTAAACTACTTTTCGTAGCTTAATTTTAACCGGTATTGCGCAAGCCCGCCGCAATCGCATTGATGGAACGCAGCAAGGGGTTGAGCCAGATGTCCCGTTCTGCCTGCGGTAAGCTTTCGTCCCGGCAACGCCGGAGCAGCAATACCTGGATATGGTTCAGGGGGTCCAGATAAGGGTTTCGGCGCGCCAGCGACACTGCTTGCTGCGGTGTGTCCTGCATGAGGCTGTTTGCGCCGACAATATTCAGCACCTGGGTAACAGTGCGCTCATATTCAGCCTGGATGACCTGATAAATTATCCGGGACGTTTCCTGATTGTCGGACAGTTCGGCATAGCGCGCCGCAATGCTCATGTCTGCCTTGAACAGCGCCATCTGGGTATTGCTTAACAAGGCGCGAAAGAATGGCCACTCCTGGTACATGCGCTGCAATTTGGCCAGGCGTTGCAAGTCATTACCACGCCAATTCTGGAGTGCCGTGCCTATGCCAAACCATGCTGGCAAGGTGTGGCGGGACTGTGCCCAGCCAAATACCCAGGCAATGGCCCGGACAGAATTCTTGGAGCGATCCCCTTTCTTGCGATGCGAAGGCCGTGAGCCGATATTGAGCAGGCCAATTTCGGTCAGCGGTGTGGACTCATAGAAATAATCGATAAATCCGGGCGTGCGATCGGTCAGCGTCCTGAATGCGTTTTCACCCTCCTCCGCCAGTTTATCCATGATACCCAGATAATCGCGTCTATCCCCTTCCTGGCCTGCCGTCTGGATCAGGCTGGCGCTGGCTTTCAGCAAGCCGCTCATGCCCATGGACAACTCGTAGGAAGCGGTCTCCGCATTGCTGTATTTGAAGGACAGGACTTCGCCCTGCTCGGTAATCTTGATCTGGCCCCGCACCGTGCCCTCGGGCTGGGACAGGATGGCCTCGTGGGTGGGGCCGCCGCCGCGCCCAACGGTCCCGCCGCGCCCGTGAAACAACCGGCACTCCACACCCCGTTCGCGCGCCAGTACCGTGATTCTGGTTTGCGCCTCATACAGCGACCAGACGGAAGCCAGGATGCCGCCATCCTTGGCCGAATCCGAGTATCCCAGCATGACTTCCTGCAAGTTCCCGGCGCATTTCAGCAGCGCCGAATAGACAGGGTGATCAAACAGCGAGGTCATGACGGGCTGGATGTGCGTCAGGTCAGCAATCGTTTCGAACAGAGGGGAGATGCTGATATGGCAGAACCAGTCCTTGCCGTTTCGCCCGGCCAGGCCGGCCAGACTGGCCAGAAACATGACTTCCAGCACATGGCTGGCCGCATGGGTCATGGAAATGATGTAGGCGCCGAACGCGCGCGAACTGATTTCCTGCCGCATTCGGGTCATCACCCCGAATACCTCAAAGGTTTCCCGGTTCGCATCACTCAGTGCAGCCGGATCGATTTCAAAAGCCTGCGCCCGGGTAATCAGGTCGCCCAGCAACTCAAGCCGCTGCGCTTCGTCGAGCGCGTGGTAATCGGGTAGACCAGGCTGATGCGAAAGTATGTCGGCCACTGCTTCGGTATGGCGGGTCGACTCCTGACGAATATCCAGGTGCAGCAGGTAAAAACCGAAAGTTTCCGTCTTGCGGATCAAGTCCTGCAACTCGCCGTGTGCCGCATGCTGATCTCCGTGACTCAACAGCGAATCGCGAATCAAATAAAGGTCGGCGAGAAATTCCTGCTCTGACAGGTAGGCATCGACAAAAGGCGTGACGCTCTCGCCCGCCATCAAGGCTTCGACCGCATCCAGCTTGTGTTGCAGGCGGTGGCGCATGAACATCAACTTGCGGCGATAAGGCTCTTGGGCGAACTGTTGCGGATAATCGCCAAACACGGCGGGGAAACGCTGATTATCCTGTTCCAGGCTTTCCGCCATGGAAGCGCTGATCACGCACAAACGCCGGGAATGCGTCAGCACATGGCTGAGATCGACCGCTTCCTGCAGGAAGTGCCGCAGCACTTCCCGCGATTGCAGGCGCAAGGCCAGCACGGTCGTATCCGGGGTCACAAAAGGATTGCCGTCACGATCGCCGCCTATCCAGGAGCCAAAGCGCAGGATATTCGGGACGCGGATCGGCTGACCGTCCGCCAACTTCCCGCCATAGGTGCGCTCGACTGCCTTTTCCAGGTAGCGGTAGGTTTCCGGCACGGCCTGAAACAGGCTCTCATGAAAATAAAACAGGCCATTCTTGATTTCGTCCCTGACCTGGGGCTTGTTGACCCGCACCTCGTCGGTTTTCCAGAGGGTCTGAATCTGCCCTTCCAGCAGTTGCATCAATTCAAGCCGCAGCGCCTTGCCGGTACGCGGATCGTCCAGTTGTTCCGCCGTCAGAAAGATACGGCGCAGGTTTTCCATGATGGTGCGGCGCTTGGATTCCGTAGGGTGCGCGGTAAACACCGGGATATAGGCGGCCTTGTCGAACAGCGACTGCAAAGCCGTTGCCGTCACGCCCAGCGTGCGAAATTCCCGCAGCGTGGCGTCGAATGAACCCTTCCACAACGGGCCGCCCCGGCGAACCATGGCGCGCCGGGCCTGATGCTGGAAAGACTCCTCGGCCAGATTGACCAGGCTAAAATAAATACTGAAGGCTCTGACCACATGGGTCAGCGTCTGTGCATCCAGCGACTCGATGATTTCTTCCAGGATTTTTTCCAGCCGCTGGCGCTTAGGCTGCACGTCTTCCTTGCGCAAATCAACATACCCTTTGCGCAGCGCTTCCACTGCTTCCAGAACGCGCCCACCTTCCTGGGAACTCAGCACATTGCCCAGCAAATTGCCGAACAGCTTGACCCTTGCCCGCAAATGAACGTCGCTTATCGTTTTTGCCATTTCTATCGATCCAGATTCAATTCTGAAATTTTACCCGCAAATACGCCTGCCGCAATTCCGGCGAAAAACGCTCTATCGCATAACGCAGCATGGTGCGCGGCATTGCTCTGCCATGCTCGTCCAAAAAACCCTCCAGCCTGGCCTGGTCGCGCTTGCCGACCTCCCTCAACATCCAGCCGGCGGCCTTGTGCATCAGGTCTTCCCGGTCGTATAGCAATTGCGCGGCCAATTGCAGGGTGTCGTTGAAATCCCCGTGCCGGATGAAATGCAAACAGGAAACCATCGCGATGCGCCGCTCCCAGAGAGAAGAAGATAACACCAGCGCCTGAAGCTTTGAGCGTTCCTTGTCCTGCAAGTAGGCGCCGACAATATGCGGCGCGGAAATATCCACCAGATCCCAGTTATTGATGCACGCGGTATTGTCCAGATAGGCTTGATAGACTGCCTGGCGCGGGTCTTCGTCTCCACCGGTGAAACGCTGCATCAGCAACAACAGCGCCAGCAGGCGTTCTTCGTGAAAAGACGATGCCAGCAGGGTCAAGGTTGCAGGCATATCCAGACCTTGAGCCGATTTCGCCAGCTTGCGCAACACCGGCGCCTTGATGCCGAGAAACACATCCCCCTCGCCATATTGACCTGCCCCGGTCTTGAAAAAACCTTGCAGGACACGCGCGGTTTCCGGTCTGCCGAGCGCGCGCACCTGCGCGCGCAATTCGTCCAGCGTCACGCCGCTTCGATCTTGAGAATGACCTTGCGTATCACGCCATCGCTCACCAGCGGCGCATGGGCATCAGTCGGAAAAAAAACGCAAAACGCGCCGGGCGGGGTGGATAGCCAGCTTGCAGGATCATCCTGAAAAAACTGGATGTCCTTGGCTGGATTGAAATCTGCCACCGGCTCCACGCAATCCTGCAATGGCTTCCAGCCCATTTCATCCCTGCCTTCCAGCACATGCTGAATATCGATATAGCGGCGGTGACACTCCAGTTTCGCCTGCTCGCGACTGCGCCCGTTCGCCGCCTCAACAATGGCAAACAGGCGTTCGCCATCGACAGGATAGCGCCCTGGCGCCAGCGCTTTCAGATCGGTGTTGCGCAGAAACTCGAAGGCAAGCGGGAAGAGCGGATGCAGGGGGGCATAGCGGTCAGCGTTGGCAAGGGTGTCGAAAATCATGGGTTTTCTTCAAAAGGTCGTGTAAAACCGGCTTCTCGCTGGCTGCGAATAGCGAGTACGAAGATCGTGTCAATTTCGTCGATGTAACGGTAGAGCGCTACATAGCCCCGCGCACGGTGTCCGATGACTAGCTCTCTCTCATCTCCACTGACAAGTTGGCCAATCAGCGGATTATGTTTAAGAATGTTTAGTGCCTGAATAATTTCAGGGATACGTGAAGAAGCACCTTCCGCATCATGCTGCGCCAGATAGGCAAAAATACGCTCGAAATCATCGCCAATTTTAGGCATCAATTCGATTCTTGCCATAATTAGCGGGAAAATTTCCTTGCGGAAGGGCGAATGGCTTCTTTGCCAGCAAGGCGTTTTTCGAGGTAAGTTCGCATTTCATCCCAAGGGATCGTTTCACCAGTAGCCATGAATTCCGCGTAACGTTCATTAGCTAAATCGTGGAAACGATGGCGATGCTCTTCCTGCTCTGTTTTCTCGGCAATGGCCTCCAGAATGAAGCTATGCGCTGTTTTGCCAGACTGCTTGGAGGCAAAGGAAACTCGTGCTTTCAAGTCTTCAGGCAAGCGAATGGTGGTCGTGGACATGGCGGAACCCCCCTGTAAAAAAATGGATAGGCATCAATGTAGCACAATTGTGACACGCATTATCCTCTATCTGCCTTGTCAGCTATTGAAAACGCTTACTTCGTCAAGGCCATGAACAGCTCCGGCAGCCGCTCCGGCAAGCGCTGGATGTTGTCCACCACGGTGTATTGCTTGCCAAAAATATCGCTCACATATTCGTCTGCCTTGGGATCCAGGTTGATGCAGTAGGCGTAAATACCTTGTCTGTCCAACTCCTTGACGGCCTGGCGGGCATCTTCGATCAGCACGCGTTCGTCCTTGGTGTCCACGTCGGAAGGTTGGCCGTCGGTGAGAATCAGCATCAGTTTCTTGTCGGCTTTCTGGGCTTCCAGATAGTGTCCGGCGTGGCGCATGGCGGCGCCCATGCGGGTGGAGTAGGCTGCGTCCATGGCGGCCAGGCGCGCTTTTACCGTGTCATCCCAACATTCGCTGTAGCCCTTGATGTGCATGTAACGGACATCGTGGCGGGTGTTGGAATGGAAACCCGCGATAGCGAAGGGGTCGCCCAGTTTCTCGACCGCCCAGGCCAGAAGGGAGACGGCTTCCTGCGATAACTCCAGAATGGTCTGGTCTGAACCGGCAACTTTTTCGTTGAGGGATTCGGACAAATCCAGCAGCAGCATCACGGCGATGTTCCGTCCGCTGGTCTTGTGGCTCATGTTGATGCGCGGGTCGGGCTGGGAGCCGCTCTTGAAGTCGATCAGGGAGCGCAGAGCGCTGTCCAGATCGAGTTCGCTGCCTTCTTCCTGATAGCGGATGCGCACTTTTTCCTGCGGCTTGAGCAGATCCAGCATGCGTGTCAGGCGCTTGGCCAGCGCTTCATGCTTGGCCAGCAGTTTGTCGATGTCTGCGGCGTTGCCCTTGGGGTGCAGGGCTTCGTAAACGCTCACCCAGTCGGGGCGGAAGCTCTGACTGGTGTAGTCCCATTCCGGGTAGTGGCGTGGCGGCAGGCCGGAGGGATCTTCTTCCCATTCGAGCTTGCGGTGGTCGTCGAACATTTCTTCATCATCGCTCTGCTCGTGGAAGCGCCACATGTGGCGGTTGTCGTCGCGGTAGTCGATGACGGTGTCGGCAAAATACACCTTGGCGAGTTGATCGCTCTGGCGGCGGGTTTTGGCGACGTAGCTGATGGCGAGCGCGGCGATTTCTTCGGTGCTGGATTCGCCTTTGGCCATGGCTTCGTTGAAGCGGCCAACGAAGGTGTTGAGATCGGCATCCTGATAACCGTGTTGCGGGTCGAGCAGGGCGCGGGACAGCATGGATAGCCGGTGGCGCAGACAGGAGGTGGTTTCCGGATTGCAAGCGCCTTCCACCGGCTTGGGGTGCAGACCGAGGAACAGGCGACGCAGGCCGGGATATTCGCGCATCGCCAGCGACTCGACGCGGGCATCTTCCAGAAACTCGATTGCCATGCGCTGAAAAGGGCTGAAATTATCGGCAAAAATCGCCGTTGTCCAGCGCTTGTGGCTCATGATGTGAGCGAGGGTGGCGCGGTAGCGGTCAATTCCAGCAATCACTTCGCCCGCAGGGTGAAGGCTTTTACCCTCTCTCCCGCCAAGCGGGGGAGAGTTGGAGAGGGGGCAAGCGGGCACGACAAAATCATCATGCACATCGGGCAGGCGTATGCCCAGCTTGTCGTAATAGGGAATGGGCTTGCGCATTTCGTCAAAACCCAGAGAATAGGGAATCAGGTAGTCGTGTTGCTCCCATAGGCCGCGCAGGTAGAGATCGAGCTTGCGCTCGTGATCGACCAGCAGCGTGCCGTGGCGCTCGCGCTGCATGACGGCCTTGCTGTCCGCTGACTGCCAACTGAAGAAGTCGATTTGGCGTTCCGGGTGATCGCCGTAGTTGCGGATGCCGTACTCGACCCAATTTACCAGGCCTTGCAGAGAAATCTGGCTCAACAGAAAAGGGGCTTGCTTGAAAAATTCCGGTAGGCCAGGGCTGGCAAAGGTGGTGTGGATGCCATGAATCGAACCCGTGGTGCGATTCATGAAAGCCAGCGTCAGATCCATGTAGCCCTGCATCTGCTCCTGGGTGGGCAGACGACGCGCCACTGCGGGCAGAGATGCCAAGAAGGGCGTGATGGCTTTACCGTTCGGGGATTTGTAAATGGTGTGGATGCAAGCCATGATGGCAGGCAAGGCGGATTCGCCCAGTACCTTCGCAACGGCGGGCCAGCCTTCAAGGAAGATCAGTGTCGGCTCGACACCGCGCCCCATCCGGCACAGGAATCCGGCAGCCTCAAGGTAAGCGGGCACACCCTCTTTCGATAGCACGGTCAGCGCTTCTGCCATGCAGTCATCGAAAACGTCCTTGACTTGCGGGAAGCCGCAATTGAACTGCTCGCGGTAGCCCTTCATCAGCGGATGTTCGTATTCCGTCATCACGTCAGCCACGGTCAAGCTCCTCAGGCAAAAACGGCATCAATTGCATGATCCAGCGTATCGCGAATATCTGCGTCGTCGGTGATCGGGCGCGCCAGCGACATGCGGCAGGCATCGCGTGGCGATACGCCATCCTTGATGAGGATGGCTGCGTATACCAGCAGACGGGTGGAAATGCCTTCATCCAGGCCGTGCCCCTTGAGGTGGCGAGCGGTCGTGCCGATTTTGACCAGTTTGGCGGCGGTTTCCTCGTCCAGCCCTGTTTCCCGTGCCACGATGGCGGTTTCCAGTTTTGCATCCGGATAGTCGAAATCGAAAGCAGTAAAACGCTGCTTGGTGGATTGCTTGAGATCCTTCATCAGGCTTTGGTAGCCGGGATTGTAGGAAATTACCATCTGAAAATCAGGATGCGCCTCGATCAGCTCGCCTTTTTTATCCAGCGGCAAAGTGCGGCGATGGTCGGTTAGCGGGTGAATCACTACGGTCGTGTCCTGACGCGCTTCGACGATTTCATCCAGGTAGCAGATTGCGCCGATACGGGCGGCGGTGGTCAGCGGGCCATCCAGCCAGCGGGTGCCGTTGGCATCGAGCAGGTAGCGCCCGACCAGATCGGAGGCGGTCATGTCTTCGTTACAAGCCACGGTGATTAAGGGCTTGTCCAGTTTCCAGGCCATGTATTCGATGAAACGCGATTTGCCGCAACCGGTCGGGCCTTTGACCATCACCGGCAGACGCGCGTTATAGGCAGCTTCGTAGAGTTGAACTTCGTTTCTTTGGGGCTGGTAGAAAGGTTCCTTGTGAACCTTGTATTGGTCTTTATCGGTCATCATTTTCTCCTTATCCGTGAGGCAAGAAAGGTTTCTTGACCCTGGAAAAAAACGCCCCCAGCAAAGTGGGGGCGCCTTGATTTATTTTCCCACTCCCCACCCCCCTTCCAACTTCCCCCTGAGGGGGGCGATAGTCCCTTCCCCTTCAAGGGGAAGGTTAGGATGGGGATGGGTTCGGGCGTGTGGAGCTTACTTGTGTACGCCCAGTTTATCGCGCCAGCCTGGGAAAATCTTGTCAGCATCGCCTGGGAAGGACTCGAATGCGCGCGCAAATTCCTTGTGCTCTTTCGCGTATTCGATCGGGTCGGCACCCGCTTTCCAGCACTCGTAGGACTGACGCAGGGAGATCGCGCCGGCTGCCGGGCTGTCGATATGGCCGTAGGAGCCGCCGCCAGAGGTGTTGATCACGTTGCCGTGGCCCAGGTTCTCGAAGAAGCCTGGCAGGCGCAGCGCGTTCATGCCGCCGGAGATGATCGGGGTGGTCGGCTTCATGCCGTGCCATTCCTGATGGTAGTAAGGGCCATCTGCGGAATCACGCTCGATCATGTAGGCGATGTTCTTGTCATCCTGAGCGCCTTCCATCTTGCCAAAACCCATGGTGCCGACGTGGATGCCGGAAGCGCCTTGCAGGCGGGACATCTTGGACAGCACGAACGCGGTGTAACCACGCAGGGCTGAAGGCGATGTGACCGCGCCGTGACCGGCACGGTGGTAGTGCAGGTACTGATCGGCGTACTGGCGGCGCGCAGTGGTGACCATGCCGGGGCCGCCGACGTAGCCGTCAACCAGGAAGGCCACCTTGTTTGCATCCGGACCAAAGGTTTCCAGAATATAGTCGGCGCGGGCGCACATTTCGAAATGGTCGTCAGCGGTGATGTTGGCGGAGAACAGCTTGGCCTGGCCGGTCTCGTCCATGGCGCGCTTCATCGCGTCATACACCAGCGGGATGACTTTCTTGGTCGGGCAGAACACCTGGTTGCCTTGTGGCTCGTCGTTCTTGATGAAATCGCCACCCAGCCAGAACTGGTAAGCGGCCTTGGCGAACGGCTCAGGACGCAGGCCCAGCTTGGGCTTGATGATGGTGCCGGCGATGTAACCGCCATTGACGCGGGGGCGACCCAGGATGTCCCACAGGTCGGTGATGTCTTTGGATGGGCCGTCGAACAGGCGCAGCATCGACCAGGGAACATAGAAGTCGTGCATTTTCAGGCATTTAACGTCGCCCTGGCCCTGGTTGTTACCAATCGCCAGCGTCAGGAACGATACGATCATGGCGCGGCCGTCGATCACGTTGCGGTCGAACAGGTCGTTCGGGTAAGCAACCTTCATCACACCCTTGGCTTCGTCGATAAAATACACCAGCGCGTCCACGCCCTTGGTGAAATCATCGGTGGTGCAGACTTCAACGTTGGTGCCGGTGGAAGACTCGGCGGCGATGTGCGACGCAGTTTCCAGGTAACCATAACCCGTGGCAGGCTGCATGTGGTAGGCGACGAGGATGTGCTTGTCACCCTTGATCAGGTCTTCTTCTTTCAAACTAAGGTCGGAATAACGTGCGGATTGATCCATTGCTTATCTCCTTTGTTGAGTTCCATCAGGGAACGGGGCTTAATGCGATGGGTGAACTATACCCAGCTATTTGTATAAGAAACATTAAATTGTTATGATCGTTACCATAAGTTTTTACTTATACATTTAACGAACAGTGAGCGTGCATGTTACACCTGACCTTGCGCCAATTGAAAGTCTTTGAATCCGTGGCCAGGCTGCGCAGTTTTTCGCGCACAGCAGAGGCCTTGCACCTGAGCCAACCCGCCGTTTCCATGCAGGTCAAACAACTGGAAGAAAGCATCGGCCTGCCCTTGTTCGAGCAAATGGGGAAGAAGATTTTTCTCACCGAAGCAGGCCAGGAGCTATTCCATTACAGCCGCGCCATTGCAAGCCAACTGGATGAAATGGAAGGCGTGCTGGCGCGCATGAAGGGACTGGAACAAGGGCAACTAAAAATCACCGTGGTCAGCACCGCCAACTATTTCGCCCCGCAACTGCTGGCCAGTTTCTGCCAGCGCCACCCCGGCATCACTATCAATCTTGATGTCACCAACCGGGAAATCCTGTTACAACAACTCGCCAACAACGAAACCGATCTGGCCATCATGGGACAACCGCCCGACGGGCAGGATCTGACGGCTGAATCCTTCATGGAAAACCCGCTGGTTGTCATCGCGCCGCCAGCCCACGCGCTGGCTGGCAAGCCATCCATCCCGGTTCGGCAACTGGGTGAGGAAACCTTTCTGGTGCGCGAAGCAGGCTCAGGCACGCGCGGCGCGATGGAACGGTTTTTTCAGGCGCACAAAATCCCGCTGCGCACCGGCATGGTGACCAGTACCAACGAGGCGATCAAACAGGCGGTTCAAGCGGGAATGGGGCTGGGCATCGTATCCTTGCATACCGTCGCGCTGGAACTGGAAACCCGGCGGCTGGTCATCCTCGACGTGGAATCCTTCCCCATCACACGCCACTGGTTCGTGGTACACCGCAAGGCCAAGCGACTGACGCCAGCAGGCGAAAATTTCAAGGCGTTTTTGCTGCAAGAGGCAGCGGATATTACGAAAACGGGGATGGGTAATGGGGGCGCAACGAACCCATCACTCATCACCCATCACGGCCTTTGATACACCCACTCCAGCAGCGCATCCAGCGTGCCTCTGGCGTTGATTGCCTTGGGGTGATTGACCATGGCGACGACGACCATGCGACGGCCTTTGGCATCCACAACGTAGCCCGCGATACTGCGCACCCCCTCCAGATAGCCGGTCTTGATATGCGCACGCCCGGCCACGGTCTGTCCGTTGAGGCGTTTCTTCATGGTTCCATCCACCGCCACGATGGGCAGAGTGGACTCAAACTCAGAAAACAGGGGACTGTGGCTGGCCGCCGCCAGCAAGTTCCCCATGTGGCGAGGGCTGATCCGCTCCAGGCGGGATAGCCCGGAGCCGTTTTCCAGCACCAGTTCGGGGAAATCCAGGCGCTGCTCCGTCAACCAGCGCTTCACCGCGCGGCGGGCCTTGTCCTGATTGCCCGGCGCGCCTTCCGACCCGCTGCCTAGTGTCAAAAACAACTGGCGAGCCATGACGTTATTGCTGAACTTGTTGATATCCCGGATCACTTCCGCCAACGGTGGCGAATCAAATCGTGTCAGCAACACGGCATCATCAGGAATACGCCCCTCGCGAACTCCGCCCTGCAGGGTTCCGCCCAACTCGCCCCAGAGCTGGCGAAAAATTCCGTCCAGATAGACGCCATTGCTCATCAGGTTCAGGTTGAAATTTTTTTCCCCGCACGATCTGGAAAAGTTTCCGGAAAGCGTAAGCACTCGCTCACTTGTCATTCTGGTCAGAATGCCTTCGCGCCAATCGCCACATGCGCCATTGCCTGAGACGATCTTGTCAAGCAGCCGGAAATTGGGCAAAGCGGGGTCGGCCGCCACTTGCAAACTGCCATCTGCCTGCGGCAGTAGACGAATACGGATGGCGTTGAAATTGACCAGCAGCGCCTGGGGCGCAGTGTTGTAAGCGCGATTTGGCTCGCTATCAATTACGGCGCTGCCATTAGAAGGGGGTTCAAAGAAACTCTGGTCGATGATGACATCGCCCTGAATTTCCCGGATACCGCGCTGCCTCAGATCGCGCAGCAGACGCCAGAAGTTTTCCAGCGTCAACTTGGGATCACCCATGCCTTTCAGGATCAGATCGCCTTCCAGCCTGTCCTGCTGCATGGCGCCGCGCCGGTAAATCTCGGTCTGCCAGACATAAGCCGCGCCCAGGGATTCCAGCCCGACGTAAGTGGTCACCAACTTCATGACTGAAGCCGGGTTCATGGCGCGATCTGCGCCCAGTGCCAGAACCGGCGTATTGGAATTCGCCTCTTGCACCCAGATTCCCACGCTGGATTCTGGAATACCGGCGGCCTTTGCTTCCATGCGCACGTGATCCGGCAAGGTTTCGGCAAGGCCAGGAAGAGTCAGGAAGAAAAGGACAAATACAGCGCTTGCCCGCAACAGTGTAGGTCGGCCTTCAGGCCGACAAGTCGGCCTGAAGGCCGACCTACAAAGAGAAACCAAGGATGCGTATACCCTAAACCTCATAAATATCCCGATACCCCGGCACAACCACATCCCATTGCCACTGCTTGCGCAGCAGATCGGCAAAGGCAAAAGCCGTATTCTCCTCGCCATGAACGATGAAGGTATGCCCCGGCGGTCGCTTGAAATGACCCAGCCAGGACAACAAGCCAGCCTGATCGGCATGAGCTGAAAGGCCGTTGATGGTGTAAATTTCGGCGCGCACCGGAATTTCCTGTCCGAAGATGCGCACCGTGTTGGCGCCATCAACCAGCCGCCGACCCAGCGTACCGGCCGCCTGGAATCCAGTGATCAGGATCGTGCATTCCGGCCGGTTAAGGTTGTAACGCAGGTGGTGCTTGATTCTGCCCGCATCGCACATCCCACTGGCAGAAATGATGATGGCGCCGCCGCGAATATCGTTCAAGGCCATTGAATCCTGCACGCTTTCGGTGAATTGAACTTTTGGCGCGCGAGGATCATTCAGCCACTGCATCAGCTTGCGCGCTTCGGCATCCATCAGCTCGATGTGTTTCATGGTGATTTCAGTCGCGCTGGTCGCCATGGGGGAATCGACATAGATATTCAGGTCATGCAGGCGCCCCTGGCGGGTCAGGTCGTAAAGCAGGTAGAGAATTTCCTGCGTGCGTCCCACCGTGAACGCTGGAATGATGACGTTGCCGCCCTTGCGCTTGAATGTATCGGTGATGGCATGAACCAGTTCGTCCATGGTTTGGGCTATGGTCTTGTGCAGGCGGTTGCCATAGGTAGATTCAATCAGCAACACGTCGGCTGAATCGACAATGGCAGGGTCTTTCAGAATGGGTTGCCCGGCATTGCCGAGATCGCCGGAAAACACCAGCTTGTGCGTCCGGCCAGATTCATTCACCAGCACTTCAATAATCGCTGAACCCAGAATGTGCCCGGCTTCCCGGAAGCGACAGCGCACGTTGGGATGCGGCATCAAATCCGTCTCATAAGGCTCAGCCACAACCTGCTTGAGCGCGGCGCGGGCTTCATCCACTGTGTAGAGTGGCTCGATTTCACTTCGATGGGGCTGACGCGTGTTGCGATGCTTCTCCTTGCGTCCCCACTCGGCTTCCTTTTCCTGAATGTGCGCTGCATCCGGCAGCATGATGGCCAGCAACTCGGCAGTGGCCTGGGTGGTGTGAATAGACCCGCGAAAGCCATCAGCGACCAGTCTGGGCAACATACCGGAGTGATCGACATGCGCGTGGGTGAGCAGCACAAAATCGATTTTTCGTGGGTCGAATCCGAAACCGGCATAGTTCCGGTCACGCGCTTCGCGGCCGCCCTGAAACATGCCGCAATCAACCAGAAAACGGGCGGATTCGGTCTCGATCAAATAGCAGGAGCCGGTGACTTCACGGGCTGCGCCGTGGAATTGGATTTTCATGGGGGGGGGCACCGGGTTAATTACTCTCGCACCAGCAGTCCGGCCAACTCCTGATAATCAAGGAATCGGCCATCAACACCAGTAGAGAGCGTGCGTATCGAGGATAAGCATCAGGACAATGCGTCCCAATCGTTTTCCGGCGAACCGCTAAAAATATTGCCCTTTTCTTCTCCCAGGCCGGCCAATAGTGGCGGGGGTGAACGTCGCCCACTCGGCTTGTTTGAATCCCACAGAATAATGACGCGAGCGTGCTCGGCGTGTGCGGGGAGTGCCGCGTCCTGAATGACAAGGCGATGGTCGGCAATAGATGCCGTTGTTTCAAGAGCCAGCATGGAGTCTTTTCCTTTGAGAATCCGACTCGCAAATTGTACTGCTTAAACCGACCGGTTAAACGCTCAATATTTTTGGGAAATAGCCGAGTATCGCCATACGACAATATTTGTGCTAAATTCTGGCCAGACTAGACAGAATTCAGCGAGGGCATCATGCACAGCGAATGGCAGCTACAAGAAGCGAAGGGCAACTTCAGCCAACTCATCAAGCGGGCAGTAAATGGAGATGTCCAGATAGTCACCGTCCATGGAAAACCAACAGCGGTGGTCATTTCCACGGAAGAATATACCCGCCTGATGCACCGTCAGAGCAAACTATCCAGCGCGCTGCTGCGCCCCGACCTCGCGGCAGAAGATCTGGATATTTCCCGCAGTCGAGATACCGGACGAGACATCGATCTATGAGCTGGCTGCTGGATACCTGTGTGCTTTCGGAATACGCAAAAAAGACCCCCACGCCACAAGTGATCGCCTGGCTGGATGAGCAGGACGAAACCAGCCTGTTCATCAGCGTCATCACCCTGGGGGAAATCGAGAAAGGCATCCTCAATCTACGCGCCAGCGACCCGATTCGTAGCCAGAAACTCACCGCATGGCTAGGCAAAGTGGAACAACGCTTTGCCGGACGTATCCTGCCGCTCGATACCGCCACGCTCCATGCCTGGGCGCAACTTGCCGCTCATGCCGCTCATGCCGAACTGGCCGGGCAGGCTCTGCCGGTAATGGACGGCTTGCTTATGGCCACCGCCCAATGCCACGGCTTTACCGTGGTCACCCGCAATGACCGGGATTTTTCACGTTACCAGCAGGTTTTCAACCCTTGGGTAATGTAGTCCGCTGCAACCCCGCCTCGACTTCATCCCGCCTGGCCTGCCCGCAAAGCGCCAAAACCAGTTCCAGCGCAAAGTCCATGGCGGTTCCAGGTCCGCGTGAGGTAATGATCTTGCCATCGACCACTACTGGCGCATCGCTCAGTTTGGTTGTCGCGAGATTCATGCTATCCAGGAATCCGGGGTAGGAAGTGGCCGATTTATTGTCCAGCAAACCCGCTTCTGCCAGCACCACTGGCGCAGCGCAAATGGCGCAAGTGTATTTGCCCTCGCTCGCCAGTTTTTGCAGCAAGCTACGGATCCGGGCGTCTTCCCTGAGGTGCGTCATGCCCGGCATCCCGCCTGGCAAAACCAGCATGTCGTAACTCTCATGCAGGGCAGCGTCCAGCGTGCAATCCGGCACCAGCGACACGCCCCGACTGGCTTTGATGATGCCAGGTTTGAGTCCGGCCACGACCACTTCGACCCCGGCTCGGCGCAACAGGTCGATGATCGTGACGGCTTCGAGTTCTTCGCAGCCGTCGGCCAGCGGGACGAGTACCTTGGGCATGTCGTTAATCCCGGAAATTCTGGTATTGCAGTGGAAAGTCGGTGATGGACTTCTTGATCAGGGCGATGGTGTCCTGCAAGAGATCGCGCTTGGCACCCGTTACGCGCACGGCATCGCCCTGAATACTGGCCTGCACCTTGAGTTTGCTGTCCTTGATCAGTTTGACGATTTTTTTCGCCAGATCGGATTCCACGCCGGTTTTCACGGTGATTGATTGTTTGACCTTGTTGCCACTGATTTTCTCGACTTTGCCCTTGTCCAGGCAGGTCACATCAATATTGCGCTTACCAAAGGTCTGGTTGAGGATGTCATAGACTTGTTCGAGCTGAAAGTCGTTATCGGCAAACAGCGTCAGAACATATTCAGCCTGTTCCACGCGCGCGTCCGTGCCCTTGAAATCGAAGCGTCCGGTGATGACCTTGTTGGCCTGATCGACCGCATTGCGCAGTTCCTGCTTGTCTACTTCGGAAACGATGTCGAACGATGGCATGAAGATATCCTATTCAAAAAAGCCTATTCAAAGTGGCAAACCAAAATGGCATATATAGTCCAGCAGTTCCACGGTTTCAATGTCGAAACTGCTGTTACCCGGCACGCTGAAGCGCTCGCCAGCCTGATAGGTTTTCCATTCGGACTCACCCTTCAGTCTGACTTTGCATACGCCACCATTGATTTCCATGATTTCCGGCGCGCCGGTGTTGAACAGCAGCGTGCTCGGAAAAATCACCCCGACGGTTTTCTTCGTGCCGTCCGCAAACAGGGCAGTATGCGAAACACACTTGCCATCGAAATAGACGTTGGATTTTTTGACGATGGAGACATTATCGAACTGAGACATGGATTATCCTTTTTTATGTTTAACCACGGGGCGCACGGGGAACGGCAAAAACACCTCAAATCCTTTGTTTTCCCCGTGGTTAAATGACCTTAAGATTTATTCAACTTGGCTGCAATCCGCATCCGCAGCGCATTAAGCTTGATAAAGCCGCCCGCATCGGCCTGATTGTAGGCGCCGGCGTCATCTTCAAAAGTGGCGATGGTGGCGTCGAATAGTGAGTTGGTTGCCGAATCGCGGCCCACCACGATCACGTTGCCTTTGTAGAGCTTGACTCTGACCCAGCCATTCACGCTGTGCTGGGTGTGGTCGATCAGCACCTGCAAGGCGCTGCGTTCGGGCGCCCACCAGTAGCCGTTATAGATCAGGGTGGCATAGCGCGGCATGAGATCGTCCTTGAGGTGCGCCACTTCACGATCCAGCGTAATCGATTCAATGGCGCGGTGCGCCTTGAGCATGATGGTGCCGCCGGGGGTTTCGTAGCAGCCGCGTGATTTCATGCCAACGTAGCGGTTTTCCACCAGATCCAGGCGGCCAATTCCGTGTTTGCCGCCCAGACGGTTAAGTTCGGCAAGCATCTCGGCAGGCGACAGCGTCAGTCCATTGAGCGCAACCGGGTCACCATTGGCGTATTCGATATCGAGATATTCCGCCTGATCGGGCGCTTTTTCTGGCGACACAGTCCAGCGCCACATATCTTCTTCGGCTTCCGCAGCCGGGTTTTCCAGATGGCGGCCTTCGTAGCTGATGTGCAGCAGGTTGGCATCCATGCTGTAAGGGCTGCCGCCCTGTTTGTGCTTCATTTCAACCGGGATACCGTGCTGCTCGGCATAGGCCAGCAATTTCTCGCGCGAAAGCAGATCCCATTCGCGCCAAGGGGCGATGATCTTGATATCCGGGTTCAAGGCATAAGCGCCCAGCTCGAAACGCACCTGGTCGTTGCCCTTGCCGGTTGCGCCGTGAGAAATGGTGTCGGCGCCGGTTTCCCGCGCAATTTCGATCAGGCGTTTGGCGATCAATGGACGGGCGATGGACGTGCCGAGCAGGTATTCGCCCTCATAAACCGTATTGGCGCGGAACATGGGAAACACAAAGTCGCGCACGAATTCTTCGCGCAAATCGTCGATGTAAATTTCCTTGATGCCGAATTTTTGGGCTTTAACGCGCGCCGGTTCAAGCTCTTCCCCTTGCCCGACATCGGCGGTGAAAGTCACCACTTCGCACTGGTAGGTATCCTGCAACCACTTCAGAATGACCGAGGTATCCAGACCGCCAGAATAGGCGAGAACGACTTTATTGATGTTGCTCATGTAAAACTCCAGTGATGGGTGATGAGTCATGGGGGATGAGTGGTGGGGTGATGATTTTACCCATTGCCCATCACCCATGACTCATCACCAAATTACCCCGATATTTTTCCCAGCAGCAGATATTCCATCAGCGCTTTCTGCGCATGGAGGCGGTTCTCGGCTTCATCCCAGACCACGCTTTGCGCGCCATCGATGACTTCGGCGGCGACTTCCTCGCCACGGTGAGCGGGCAGACAGTGCATGAAAAGCGCGTCCGGTTTGGCCTGCGCCATCATTTCGGCATCCACCTGCCAGTGCTCGAAATCCCGCAACCGTTCTTCGTTTTCCGCTTCAAATCCCATGCTGGTCCAGACGTCAGTGGTCACCAGATCGGCATCACGGCAAGCATCCATGGGGTCGGGAAATTCTTCGTAATGATCCGTGCCATACAGTCCGGCGCGCTCAGGCTCTACCTCATAGCCCGGCGGGGTCGAGACATGGACGTTGAAATCCAGCACTTCAGCCGCTTGCAGCCAGGTGTTGCAGACATTGTTGGAATCCCCGATCCAGGCCACGGTCTTGCCCTTGATGGAGCCGCGATGTTCGATATAGGTATAGATGTCGGCCAGAATCTGACAGGGGTGGTATTCGTTGGTCAGGCCATTGATCACCGGCACGCGGGAATTCGCGGCGAAGCGCTCGATGATGTCCTGCTCGAAGGTGCGGATCATGACCAGATCGCTCATGCGGGAAATGACCTGTGCCGCGTCTTCCACCGGTTCCCCACGCCCCAGCTGGGAATCGCGGGTATTGAGATAAATTGCCGAGCCGCCAAGCTGCTGCATGCCCGCTTCAAAGGAAAGACGGGTGCGCGTGCTGGCTTTCTCGAAAATCATCACCAGCGTTCGATCCACCAGCGGCCAGTACTGCTGGTATGACTTGAACCGGGATTTGATCTCGCGGGTGCGCTCGAACAGATATTCGAACTCTTCGCTGGTCAAATCCTTGAATTGCAGAAAATGCTTGATCTCCATGATGACAACTGGCGATCGGACGCGGAATACTCCGCGACTCAGGCCGCCAGAAACTCCTTGATCAGTTGGCTTAACAGGTTAATTAGTTGAGTCGCTTCTTCGCGATTCATGATGAGGGGCGGAAGCAAGCGCACGACGCTATCGGCCGTCACGTTGATGAGCACGCCCTGCTCCAGTCCGCGCTTGACCAGATCAGCGCACGGGCGATCCAGTTCAATGCCGACCATCAGGCCTGCATTGCGTAACTTGAGCACACCGGCCACGCCGGCCAGTTTATCGGCCAGCCCGGTGCGGATGAAATCGCCAATCTCGCTGGCATTCTGGCAAAGCCCATCGCGTTCTATGGTTTCCAGCGTAGCCAGCGCAGCCGCACAAGCCAGCGGGTTGCCGCCAAAGGTCGAGCCATGATTGCCTGGCTTGAACAGTTCCGATGCCGCACCCTTTGCCAGGCAAGCGCCAATCGGCACACCGCCGCCCAGCGCCTTGGCCAGAGTCATGACGTCCGGCATGATGCCGGCTTGCTGAAAGGCAAACCAGCTTCCAGTCCGTCCGACCCCTGTTTGCACCTCATCGAGCATCAACAACCAGCCACGTGCGTCGCAAAGGGCGCGCATTTTTTTCAGGTACCCAGTCTCCGGGATATGCACGCCGCCCTCGCCCTGGACAGGTTCGACCAGGATGGCGACAATATTCTGGTTATGCTCGGCGATCTGAACGATTGCATCCACATCGTCATAAGGCACCCGGACAAATCCGCTGACCAGCGGCTCGAACCCCGCTTGCACCTTGCGATTGCCGGTCGCTGTCAGGGTTGCCATGGTCCGGCCATGGAAGCTTTTTTCCATGACGATGATGGTTGGGGTCTCTACTCCCTTGCCGTGACCGTACAACCTGGCCAGCTTGATGGCTGCTTCGTTGGCCTCCGCGCCTGAGTTGCAGACAAACACCTTGTCCATCCCGGACAATTCACAGAGTTTTTCGGCAAGTTGTTCCTGCTTCGCGATCCTGTAGAGATTGGAGGTATGAATCAACGAGCGAGACTGGTCGCACAAAGCCTGTGCGAGCGCCGGGTGAGCATGGCCGAGGGCGTTGACCGCCACGCCCGCCACCGCATCAAGATATTTGTCGCCGTTCTCATCCCACAACCAGACACCCTCGCCTCTCGCGAAAGTGACCGGCTGCCTGGCATAAGTATTCATCAAGCAAGACATGAAAGCTCCTGAAAAACAAATGCACACGGCAGCATGGCTACGGTGTGCGAACGAGTCAGTGCAATTTGTTCAAGCCGGGCGAAGCCACCCGGCTCGTCACAGAATCAGGCAGCCATTGCCTTGATTGCGCTGGAAAGGCGACTCTTGTGCCGAGCAGCCTTGTTCTTGTGAATAATGTTCTTGTCCGCGATACTGTCGATCACGCTGATGGATGCTTGGTACACAGCCTGAGCTGCTTCCTTGTTACCCGCCTCGATCGCCTTGATCACTTTCTTGATCGACGTGCGCAGCGTTGAACGCAGACTGGCGTTGTGCATGCGTTGCTTGTCGTTCTGACGAGCACGCTTTCTGGCTTGGGCGCTGTTTGCCATGAAAATTCCTTTGAAACCTGTTAGTGAAAAAGGCGAAATTCTACTTGCAATTTGGCGCTCAGGCAAGCGTCACAAAATTGCGCCGCTGTTTTTTGAAAAACGCCACACTCATGCCATAGGCGTACTGCATTTCGATCCTGAATCAGGATAAAACATAAACTTGGGCAATATAGGGTAGGCCGGCGCGCTGACACTCCCGGCGCAACGGGCAATAGCAAGTTATTTTTATCCGGGATTGTTCATTAGGGCCAAAGCCACTGTAGGAGCGGCGCCCTCGCCGCGAATCGAGTCCGCATTCGCGCCGGGGCGGCGCTCCTACGTGAATGCGCATTCCAATGGATAATCCGGGTTTATTTACTATTGGCTCCCGTTTTATTATTAATAGGCTATAGTCCTACTTAATAACAAACACCCAAGTAGGCAATGAAATGGCTATTACTGCTGACACTATCGACCATGTAACCCTTGAACGCCTCGTTGAAGCTGGAGTCGTTCGCGGGGTTCACATTGTGGGCCGGCCTGGCGGCTGGGGCGTGGTCATCCAGTATGGGATGATCGAGCGCGCTCTGGCGGCTAAACGCGGCGCTATCCGAATTTTCCGCAAATTTGAAACACTTGTCTCTTACCTCAGGGGTATTGGCATTACCAAGTACCAGGTAGATGCAAGCCACTTTGACCCCGTGGCGCTCAAGACCGACCGCAAGCGCACGGATGCTGCCGACCGCATGAAGAACGCTCACGAAGCCGCCGCCTACAAGGGCTGGCTTACTCAACAGGTGCAAGAGGCGATCGACGATCCCCGACCCAGTGTGCCACATAGCGAAGTTGTCGCCGAGTGGACGACCGAGCGCGCGGCACTGGTCAAGCAGGCTGAAAGCATGGGGGGCTGATCTTGCCGTTATGGAAGCCCGCCGCCATTGCCGACCATAAGAGCATGACCGCCTACATCGCCCAAGACAACCCGAGAGCCGCAATCGAAATGGGTGACATGCTGATTCAGAAGGCGACGCAACTTGACCAGTACCCGACGTTAGGGCGCGTGGGGCGCGTGGGGCGCGTGAAGGGGACGCGCGAACTTGTGGTGCATCCCAATTACATTTTAATTTACCGAGTTGTCGGCAAGCTTGCCGAAGTGCTGTGCGTGAAACACGCAGCACGGAAATGGCCTTGAGAGACTTGGATTTTTGTGAGCCAGGCCCATTTTGGCCAAATAAGAAATCTCGTTTTTCAGAAACTGTTCTTGGCGTGTGGTTTTCACGGATAGTGTCTGAACGAAAAAACGAGTAGCTTGGGCAGAAAAAACAACCCCCTCACAGGGAGGGGGTTGCAATTCATTACTACTAGGTAAAATTTCTTACCATTTTTGAATGATTAAACGCGGCATTCAGATGGGACGTACTGGTTCCCGCCTGCGCTTGTGCATGCCCAAGCAATTATGCCATCCGCATTCAGCGTTGGGGTGAAGGTAAGAACAACGCCTTTGGCCTTGGCTGTGCCAGTTACCGCGATAACGCCAGTAGCATCAGCACATGTGCTAGAAGCGGCATTTACTGTCGCTACCGTGACCAAAGAGACGCCGAGGCACGTACCTGCGCCAATAGCGCCATTGTTGGCAATATTTTCGCCGACAGTGGCTTTCATGCCAGAACCCAGAATAGCCAGTTCACTGACACGACCGCGAACCGTGAAGTCCTGATACGCTGGCAAAGCCACAGCAGCCAAAATACCAATAATCGCTACAACGATCATCAGTTCGATAAGGGTAAAACCCTGTTGTACTTTTTTCATGGTGTTTCTCCTTTGAGTTGGCATCAAAAACAAAACACATGGTGTGTTTGCGAATATAGTCTAGCACAAGTCATGCCAGATGAATTTGGTCGGTTGCACTTGGAATAACAAAGCATCCACTTCAATTTATCTTGCAACGAAGGGCAGTTGGTGACGTTTTTTGTCACTTCCGTGTACCGACTTCTTCCTTCTCACTGGAGCCGGAAGAAATGCATTCCCTGGTTATTGAGACTGAGCGCGCCTGAAATGGGTCTGAAGTTGGACTAACTGGCATGGCGAATCGCCGCCCCAAATGATGAAACCGTTCGCCCTGTCGAAGGGCTGTGGTTCGACAGGCTCACCACGAACGGCGTTGTTTCACGTTAAAACATCACACTCACAGACTTGCCGCCGGAATGGCAAGGATGCGCTCATCCAGCCAGCGCGGACGTTCGTCGTTATTGATCACCAACCCCAGGGGGCAGTCGTGGGTCGCCACAAACTCTGCAAGTGAACGCAGGGCGCGTTTGTCCGTCTGCTGCGTCAACTTGATTTCAATGGGCAGGAGGTGGGCGCTGCCAAATTGGCCTTCCAGGATCAGGTCGATCTCCGCGCCGCCGCGCGTCCGGTAATGAAAGGGGTTCACGTCAATGCCAGCGTTCTCAAAACCTCTCAACAAGGTTTCCACCACCACGCCCTCCCAGGATTTACCGACTATGGGATGGGTGGAAAGCATGTCGTGATCCTGGATTCGCAACAGTCGATGCAACAGGCCGCTATCCCGCAGAAATCCCTTGGGATGCTTGACCAGTTGCTTCGCGGCAGAGCGATCCCAGGCCGGAATATGCCGCCACAGAAAGGTATCGTGAGCAATGCCCAGCCAGTCGCGCACGGTGGGTTCGCTTATTCCCAGCGTTCTGGCGATGTCGGCATTATTGAGTATATTCCCGGAAAGTTGGCTGAGCAGGGCGATGAACTGCCGGTAGCGATCCCGATTCAAATTGGGGAACAAAGCGCCGATGTCCCGCAGTAAATAGGCATCAATATAGTGGCGATACCACAGGCTGCGGAATTCTTCATTTTCGCTCAGCCAGGGCTCCGGATAGCCGCCCTGAAACCAGTAATCTCGAACCTGCTGCACCGTCAGCCGGGCAACTGCGGCAGCCTGGATGTCCGCAATCGCCGCACCCTCGGCCAGCAGGGGGTAGAGGCGGGACGGCGGCAGTTGCCACGCCTCCGCCAAACTCAGCGGAGCCATTTCCAAACGCGCCACTCGCCCTGCCAGGCTTTCTGAAATCTGCTTGACCAACTCCGGCGAACAGGAGCCCGACAGCAGGAATCGCCCCTTCCTGGAGCGATCCCGGTCAATCGCCACACGCAGAGCCGAAAACAAAGGCGGCGCCAACTGCGCTTCGTCTATCACCACCTTGTCGTCATGCAGGCGGAAGAACAGGTCTGGATCAGCAAGCAGTTGCTGGCGATCCATCGAATTCTCCATATCAAAGCGTTGCCACTCGTCGGGAAGCGTACCCAGTAAGGTCGTTTTGCCGCATTGCCGCACCCCTGTCAGCACGACACAGGGGAAGTGCAACAGTAGTGTTTGCAGATGAGCATGGATGTGCCGGGAGATCATATATGTAAATTCTAAATATAGACTTTAGTAATTACACTATTCTAGCGTGGTATCACTAAAAATCAAGGCTCCTTTATCGAATGCCCAGGGGTAAATTTATGGCTCTTTTCGCAAATCGTGTTGGTAGCTCACGTAGTGAGCCACGCATAGCCAATACTGGTTGTCATGGCGCAGTTGCGCCGAGACATCCAGGAGTGGGAAATGAGGAAGCCAGAGTTGAACCGAATCACGGCGGC
>JAUYFQ010000161.1 GCA_030690895.1 Sulfuricellaceae bacterium | reverse complement strand
CCTCGCATCGTTCTTACTTGGCATGGATGCCTGTCCATTCCGATTCCGTTACTCTTGTCTTGTCAGGTTCGTCGCCTTGGCTCATCTTTACACCAAAGCGGCAAATTTTACCGCACCGGCAAAATGTCAACAGAACCTAGTCTTTCCTGGGTATATCTTTCCTGTATTTCTACATCCTTGCGGAGTATTTCGGTGTTATTCAGCTCAATTTTCAGCCGTGCCGCCTCGATGGCCTTGTCCCTGGCGTGATTCTGGTAGGCTACACCGGCGACCAGAGCGAGCAGCAGTCCGACCAGGATTTTTCCACTACTCCAAAAAGAAGGTTCAGCGGTTTCGATGACCGGATATTCTGGTTCTCTTTACTTGTCATCGTAAGCGCGGCGGAGCAAGGGGTCGGAGAGTGTTGCGTAAGCCTCCTTGAGCAAAATGAAGTTGGACTGCGCGTTGGGAACAAAATGATTTTCCTCCCGATCCGGATTCATTTTTTCGGACAGCCGTTGAAAGGAGGCGGAAATGGCCTCCTGGCTGGCGCCGGGACTGACTTCCAGCCAGTCATATAGCGTCTTTTTCAATTGCTTTCCCCTTAATTTTTGACGGATTTTTTCATTATCTGGGGCACTTGTCCAGCTATGGTGAATCCAATTGATCGTCATTTTGACATTATTTTGACATTGTTCGCTGGCTGGCGACTGTGTAATAATTTGACCCTTTAGTAGAATTTTTCAAATGGCCGCACAAACGCTGTACGACAAACTCTGGCAGTCTCATGTGGTGCACACCGAATCGGATGGCACCGCTTTGCTGTACATTGATCGCCATCTCCTGCACGAAGTCACCAGTCCACAAGCTTTCGAGGGCTTGCGCATGGCAGGGCGGACACCCTGGAAGCTGGCCGCCAATCTGGCAGTGGCGGATCATAATGTCCCTACAGTCTCGCGTAGTGAGGGAATTGCCGATCCGATCTCGCTTCTTCAGGTGGAAACCCTGGACAAGAATTGCGATTTTTTTGGTATTACCGAATTCAAGATGAATGATGTCCGGCAGGGCATCGTCCATGTGGTTGGTCCCGAGCAGGGCGCGACCTTGCCCGGCATGACGGTGGTGTGCGGGGATTCACATACCAGCACGCACGGTGCTTTTGCGGCGCTGGCGCACGGGATTGGAACCTCGGAAGTGGAACATGTGCTGGCGACTCAGTGCCTGCTGCAAAAAAAATCCAGAACCATGCAGGTCAAGGTGGAAGGTGCGCTGGATTCAGGGGTGACGGCCAAGGATGTTGCACTGGCGATCATTGGTCGAATCGGCACGGCGGGGGGCACCGGCTTTGCAATCGAGTTTGCCGGCTCGACCATACGCAACCTGTCCATGGAAGGCCGCATGACGCTGTGCAACATGGCGATTGAAGCGGGCGCGCGGGCGGGCATGGTGGCGGCGGACGAGGTGACGATAGATTACGTCAAGGGTCGGCCTTATGCGCCGACAGCGGATCAGTGGGAAAAGGCGACAGCGTACTGGCGAACCCTGCACAGCGACGAAGACGCGCGTTTCGATAGCGTGGTCGAGCTGGATGGGGCGGCAATCAAACCGCAGGTAACCTGGGGCACTTCACCTGAAATGGTGGTCGCAATCGACGGAGCGGTTCCCGACCCGGCGCTGGAGTCAGACCCGGTCAAGCGGGGAGGCATGGAACGCGCGCTGGCTTATATGGGTCTCAAGGCGAATACACCGGTCAGCGAAATTGCGGTCGACAAGATTTTTATCGGCTCATGCACCAATTCCCGTATCGAGGATCTGCGTGCGGCGGCCGCCGTGGTCAAGGGCAAGAAAGTTGCGTCCAGCGTCAAGCTGGCGATGGTGGTGCCAGGCTCCGGCCTGGTCAAACGTCAGGCGGAAGCTGAGGGGCTGGATCGTGTTTTTCTGGCGGCCGGATTCGAGTGGCGCGAGCCGGGCTGTTCCATGTGTCTTGCCATGAATGCGGATAAACTTGAACCGGGCGAGCGTTGCGCGTCAACTTCGAACCGTAATTTCGAGGGGCGTCAGGGCCCGGCGGGGAGAACGCATTTGGTCAGTCCGGAAATGGCGGCTGCGGCTGCGATTGCAGGACATTTTGTGGATGTACGTGGTGTTAATCAATAATGGAGAGTTGGAAAATGAAAAAAATGGCTTCTTTACTTCTGGTGCTGTTTGCGATTGGCCTCGGTGGTTGCAATACCATGAGCGGCGTGGGCAAGGATATTGAAAAAGGCGGCGAAGCTGTGCAGAAGGCGGCTAACAAATAAATGCAGGCTTTCCATAAGCTGGACGGGTTGATCGCGCCACTGGATCGCGCCAATGTCGACACTGATGCGATCATCCCCAAACAGTTCCTGAAATCCATCCATCGTAGTGGTTTCGGGCCCAATGCTTTTGACGAGTGGCGTTATCTGGATCATGGCGAACCGGGAATGGATAACTCCGTCCGCCCGCTCAATCCGGACTTCGTGCTGAATCAGGCGCGTTACCGAGGTGCTGAAATTCTGCTGGCGAGGGATAATTTTGGCTGCGGGTCAAGCCGCGAACACGCGCCATGGGCCTTGCTGGACTATGGCTTCCGATCCATTATCGCCCCCAGTTTTGCGGATATCTTCTTCAATAACTGTTTCAAGAACGGGATATTGCCGATCGTGCTCGATGCGGCCGAGGTGGATCGACTGTTTGTCGAGGCGGAGAAACAGGTGGGGTACCGCCTGCTGGTCGATCTGGAATCGCAAACGGTGTCTACGCCGGGCGGCCATGTTGTCTCGTTCGAAGTAGATGCTTTCCGCAAGTACTGCCTGATCAATGGGTTTGATGATATTGGACTGACGCTGCAACACGCCGACAAGATCCATGCATACGAAGCGAGGCGCAAGGTCGAAGCGCCGTGGTTGTTTGTGTAACTGGTTTTTAGCTATCAGTGTTCAGCCATCAGTTAAAGTGGCTATATCTGACTGACGGCTGAAAACTGAAAACCGAAAGTTAAAAAATGAAAATAGCAGTATTGCCTGGTGACGGAATCGGGCCGGAAATCGTGGCTCAGGCCGTCAAGGTGCTCAAGATACTGGCATCCGATGGCATGAAAGTGGAACTCGAGGAAGCAGTAATCGGCGGTGCGGGTTACGATGCGGCGGGTGATCCACTGCCAGAGGCGACCATGAAGTTGGCGCTGGATGCGGATGCGATTCTGCTCGGCGCGGTCGGCGGTTGGCAGTATGACAGTTTGCCGCGCCCGATGCGCCCGGAACAAGGCCTGTTGCGTATCCGCAAGGGGTTGGGTGTGTTTGCCAACCTGCGCCCTGCGCTTCTTTATCCGGAACTGGCGAGTGCTTCGACGCTCAAGCCGGAAGTGGTGTCCGGGTTGGACATCATGATCGTGCGCGAGTTGACCGGCGATATCTATTTCGGCCAGCCACGCGGCGTGCATACCAATGAAAATGGGGAGCGTGAAGGGTTCAATACCATGCGCTATGCCGAATCCGAGATCCGGCGTATCGCCAAAGTCGGCTACGAGATCGCCATGAAGCGCAACAAGAAAATGTGCTCGGTGGATAAGGCCAATGTGCTGGAAACCACCGAATTCTGGCGCCAGATCGTCACCGAAATGAACAAGGACTATCCGCAAGTCGAGTTGTCGCACATGTATGTTGACAATGCCGCCATGCAGTTGATCCGCAACCCCAAGCAGTTTGACGTGATGATCACGGGCAATATCTTTGGCGACATTTTGTCCGACGAAGCTTCAATGCTGACCGGCTCGATCGGCATGCTGCCATCTGCATCGCTGGACGCCAACAATAAGGGTCTGTACGAACCCAGCCATGGTTCCGCACCGGATATCGCTGGTCAGGATATTGCCAATCCGCTGGCAACCATCCTCTCGGTTGCCATGATGTTGCGTTATACCTTTGGCGATGAGGCGGGTGCTGCCAGAATTGAAAACGCGGTCAGGAAAGTTCTGGCACAAGGGTATCGTACCGTGGATATTTTTACCGAAGGCACGCAAAAGGTTTCATGCAGCGCCATGGGCGATGCGGTTGTAAAGAATCTGTGAGGGGTGAGGGTGTGGTGAAGCAGTTTCACGTACTACCTGTTAGCAATAATTTGGAATTTCGAGGTTAACAAAATGATGCAAGTAGGTCTGGTCGGTTGGCGTGGCATGGTCGGTTCCGTGTTAATGCAGCGTATGCGCGAAGAACGGGATTTTGATCACATTGATCCGGTGTTTTTCACGACATCCAATCCGGGCGGCAAGGGGCCGGATATAGGCAAGGATGTTCCTCCGCTCAAGGACGCAAAAAATATTGCAGAACTGAAAGCCATGGACGTGATCATTTCCTGTCAGGGTGGTGATTACACCAAGGAAGTCTATAGCGATTTGCGTGCGGCGGGCTGGCAAGGCTACTGGATTGATGCGGCTTCGTCTCTGCGCATGAAGGATGATGCCATCATCATTCTCGACCCGGTCAACAAGAACGTCATCAAGGAAGGATTGGCCAAGGGAGTAAAGACTTACGTTGGCGGCAACTGTACCGTCAGCCTGATGCTGATGGCCATTGGCGGCCTGTTTGAAAATGGCCTGATCGAATGGATCAGCCCAATGACCTACCAGGCAGCGTCAGGAGCCGGCTCGCGTAATATGCGCGAGTTGATTCAGCAGATGGGTGCGATCAACAGCGAAGTTAGCGGTCTGCTGAATGATCCTGCCTCCGCCATTCTGGAAATCGACCGGAAAGTGGCCGATTACATTCGCTCGGACAGCTACCCGCTTGACGCCTGGCCAGTTCCGCTGGCCGGTTCATTGATCCCGTGGATCGATGTGCAACTCGAATCCGGCCAGAGCAAGGAGGAATGGAAGGCGCAGGTCGAGTGCAACAAGATACTCGGGCGCAGCGGCAACCAGATTCCGATTGATGGCTTGTGCGTCCGCGTGGGCGCAATGCGTTGCCATAGTCAGGCATTGACCATCAAAATGACGAAAAATGTACCGCTGGACGATATTCACGGCATCATCGCCGCGCACAACGACTGGGTAAAAGTAGTTCCGAATGACCGGGAAATCACTATGAAAGAATTGACACCTGCAGCAGTGACCGGGACATTGACGGTACCTGTTGGACGGATGCGCAAGCTTAATATGGGGCCAGAATACCTCTCGGCCTTCACGGTGGGGGATCAGTTGTTGTGGGGAGCTGCCGAGCCATTGCGGCGCATGTTGCGTATCCTGATCGAGAGTTAGATCGACTAGATGTAGATAAACTTGGCGTGGCCCATGCTACATTTTGTGGACTTTGTCATATAAAGCAGATTATAAAAAGAATACAACACATTGTTTTTAGGTGATATATCAGGTGTACCTGATATATAAGTTTAGCTTGCATCACTAACTATATGATGTTAAGTTAAATACCCTAAGCCAAATAAACAAAAGGGTGGCATGGTGGGTACATTCAAATTAAAACCATGGGTAATTGCAGGCTTGCTGGCGTTGTCGCCAGCGGTTGCGAACTCGGCAGGTCTGGGCAAGTTGACCGTGTTATCAGCGCTGGGGCAACCCCTGCGTGCTGAAATCGAGTTGCATTCGGTGCAGGCAAACGAACTGGATTCCATTGTGGCCAAAGTGGCATCGGTGGAGGCATTCAGGAGTGCTGGCGTCGAACGAAGCAGTGTGATGTCGGACATCCGCTTCAGCGTCGAGCAGAAAAAAGATGGCTCCCAGGTTCTCAAAATGTCGACGGTTCAGGCGGTCAACGATCCTTTTCTGGATGTATTGATCGAGCTTAACTGGTCTTCTGGTCGTTTGTTGCGCGAATACACTGCACTGATGGATCCAGTCGGCTTCGCTGAACCCCAGGCGGTGCACCCTGTTGAAGTTCCGGTCCAGAAATCGCTCGCCGCCTCCAAATCCACGGTCAAGCCAGTCCCGTCTGAGGTCCCACAGGATGCGACCCCTGTGCCCGCTTCCGAGCCTGAGCCAAAAGCCGTAAAAAAAACTGTCAAGCCTGCGGAGCCAGTGATTCAGGCGGTTTCCGGTGGTGAATCCTATGGCGTAAAAAGTGGCGATACCCTGAGTTCGATCGCACGAAATACCAAACCGGAAGGTTATAGCCTCGAGCAAATGCTGGTGGCCCTGTACCAGTCCAACAAAGATGCTTTCTCCGGCGGCAACATGAACCGTTTGAGTACGGGGAAAATTCTGCGGATACCGAAAGAGGGCGAGATCGCGGCGGTAAGCCAGGCCGATGCTACACGCGAGATCAAAGCGCAAACGACGGACTGGAACGCATACCGGAATAAGTTGGCGACTACGGTTGCCGAAGCGCCAAAACCCAAGGAAGAATCAGCCAAGCAGGCGGCAAGCGGCAAGATCACGACGGCAGTGCAAGACAAGGCCGCTCCAGCGCCAGAGCCCAGCAAAGATGTACTCAAGGTAACCAAAGGCGAGGCGCCTGCGCCAGGGAAGGATGTCCAGGCATTGCAGGGTCGACTGCAATCCATGCAGGAAGACGCGACCGCGCGTGAAAAGACGATCAAGGAGGCGAATGATCGCATTTCCACCCTGGAAAAAAGCGTCAAGGAAATGCAGCAGCTCGTGGAGCTGAAAAACAAGAATCTGGCTGATCTGCAAAAGCAGGCGGCGGCCAAGGTTGAGCCAGCTAAACCTGCCAAACCAGAGCCAGTAAAACCGGCGCCTGCCAAGCCAGAAGCGGCCAAGCCTGTGCCTCCTCCAGAGCCGGTCAAACCTGTAGCTGCGCCAGTCAAGGCAGCCGAGCCTGTGGCTGAAAAGCCAGTCGAGGCCAAGCCAGAAACAGTTGCGCCCGTCGAAGTGAAACCGGTGGTCAAGAAGAAGCCCATTGCTGCCCCAGCTCCAGAGCCAGTGGCTGAGCCGGATTTCATCGAAGGCATCCTCAATGAACCGCTTTATCTGGCCGGTGGTGCAGGTGCGTTATTGCTTGCGGGCGGGGCGCTGGTTGCAATCAGTCGACGCCGCAGGAAGAGTCTTTCCAGCTTTGAAGATAGCATTCTGACGGGAGGGGATCTCAAGGCGAATACTGTCTTTGGCGAGACTGCTGGCGGCGTGGTCGATACGGGCGATACTTCTTTTCTGACGGACTTCAGCCAGGCTGGCCTGGGTTCCATTGACACTAATGACGTGGATCCCATTGCCGAAGCCGAGGTATACATGGCTTATGGGCGTGATGCCCAGGCAGAAGAGATTCTCAAGGAAGCTCAGGCCAAGGATCCGAGCCGCCATGAAATTCACCTCAAGCTGCTGGAAATTTATGCTGCCAGAAAAAATCTGATCGCCTTTGAGACTTTGGCCGGAGAGTTGTACGCATCAGTCGGTGGCCAAGGTGTTTTGTGGGATAAGGCTGCAGAAATGGGCCGTTCGCTTGATCCCATGAATCCTCTGTACGCAGCGAGAGAGGGAGCTGTTTCCTCATCCGCTGAAGACGACGCTTTCGGCCTGCCAGATTCTGGCACGGATATGACGGCTCCTACCCAGGGGTTCGAAGAGGCTGTCCCAGAGGAAGCAGAAGATTTTGGATCGGACGATGCAGAATCCGACCTTGATTTCGATGTGGAGTCATTGGAAGAAGAAGCACATCCGGCGCCTGTCGAGACCGAAAGTGAAAACGAGACGCTGGAATTTGACATGGGTGCGCTGACTTCGGCGCCCTCAACTGAGGCTGAGACCGAAGCGGCAGTTACGGAACATGTGGCTGAGGAAGAAGGCGAGGCGCTTGAGTTTGATATGGGTAGCCTGATGCCTGCTGTTGAGCCGATTCCTGCTGCAGAAGCAGTGGCAGCGGTTTCAGTTGATGAGTCAATTGATGACGTCGGCAGCATGGAATTCGACCTGGATACACTGATCGAACCCCAAGCTGTTATGGCCCCTGACGAGATTGGATCGGATCAGACTGTCGTAGATCAGGATATGGAATTTTCTCTGGATTTCCCGGAGATGAGTCAAGCAGCGCCTGAAGGGGCGGTTGCTCCTGCTACCGATACTGAAATTCCATCGGTTGAGCTTGATTTCGGCGGCAGCGCCGAAGCAGAGGCAGAGGGTCTTGACTTCAACTTTGAAGTGGACACCCTTGAGGTTCCCGCTTCCGAAGTATCCTTTGCTGAACCCGCTGAAGATACGGTCAGTATGCCGGCGCTCGATCTCTCAGGAATTGATCTTGAGCTTAACGAAGCTTCTGAAGCGTCACCTGAAGCTTCCTCGCTCGATTCCCCCGCGTTACCCGAACTGGCTGCATACGAGGGTGACGAAGCGCAAACAGCGACCAAGCTCGATCTGGCACGTGCTTACGTAGAAATGGGCGACAAAGATGGCGCCAAGGAAATACTTGAAGAGGTGCTCAAGGAAGGTAATGCCCAGCAACAGGCGGATGCCAATCAACTGCTCGCATCCTTCTAACTGCTTAGTCATATCACGCACCCTCCACGGTTTTCCGTGGGGGGTGTTTTTTTGATGGCAAGCACTGCGAGTCTCCAGCCCAGCACCAGGATTGCCATCTGGATTATGCTTGCAATCAGTCTCTATGGCATGCAACTGGTTGGTTTGGCCCTTCTGTCATGTGGTATCGCTGGACTGGTGCTCGTGACAGGTAGTGCGCGGGCCGTCTGGAGAGGGTTATTCAGGGCGCGCATATTATTGTTGGCCATGTTTCTGATCTATGCTTTTACTACCCCAGGCGATTCCGTGTGGTTGTCGGCCGGACGATTCGGCCCGAGCTTGAATGGTATTCAAAACGGGGCCGTTCAGGCATGGCGCCTGGCCATCATGCTGGCGAGTCTGGCCATCATGCTGGCGAGTTGCTCGCGTGAGGCTTTACTGAGTGGAATTTTTCATCTAATCAAACCTCTGTCATTATTTGGCATTGATCCAGAGCGAATCGCAGTACGCATCTGGCTAACGTTTTACTATGCTGAAAACATGCCCCCTTTCAAGATTTCAAAAAATATTTTTGATACCCTTTCTCAAAGGCTGGCTGACGCTTCGATGGACGTTTCAGCGGTGCCACAGGAAATAGAAATCGAAGCAAACCGTCTGGGCACAATTGACTGGGGTGTTTTGTTGGCGACGTTTTCATTGATGTGCTGGAGTCTGTGGTGAGGATCGTTTTACAACTGGAATATAACGGTGCTCATTTTTGCGGTTGGCAAAGCCAGTCTGACCGATGCGGTGTTCAGGATGCGCTGGAGGCCGCACTGTCCATAGTGGCTGGCGAACCGATCCGCGTTCATGCGGCTGGCAGGACGGATGCCGGTGTCCACGCGTTTGCGCAAATTGTACATTTCGACACCCGTGCTTGTCGGCCCACGCAGGCATGGATACGGGGCACAAACGCACATTTGAATGAGCATGTCAGCGTGCTCTGGGCAAATGAAATCGAAGACGATTTTCATGCACGTTTCTCGGCGCTGGAACGACAATATCGTTATCTGCTGCTGAATCATTCTGTCAGGCCGGGCCTGAACGCAGGGCGGGTAAGCTGGTTTCATGCGCCACTCGACGTGGCACGCATGCAGGAAGGCGCCCGTTTGTTGCAAGGTGAACATGATTTTTCTGCATTCAGGGCGGCGGAATGCCAGGCACACTCTCCAATCCGAAATTTGCGCACCATCCAGGTTGCCAGAGAATCCGGAATGATTGTTTTCGACCTTGCCGCCAACGGGTTTTTGCATCACATGGTACGCAACATTGTGGGGAGCCTTGTCTATGTAGGCAAAGGCAAACACCCGCCCGACTGGATAGGCACTTTGCTGGCGAGCAGGGATCGCAAGCTGGCGGCGCCTACATTTTCTGCGGACGGTCTGTACTTTTCCGGTGTCAGGTATGATGAGCGCTGGAAAATTCCCGAAACTGGAAGAGAAATATTATTGCCATGACGCGCGCAAAAATTTGTGGAATTACTCAAATTGACGATGGATTGGCGGCGGCCAGGAATGGCGCGGATGCTATCGGGTTAGTGTTCTACCCCCCTAGTCCCCGGCATGTCACCCTTGCTACAGCTATCTCCATTGCGACGGCCATACCCCCTTTTGTAACGACCGTTGGCCTGTTCGTGAATCCGCATGCCAACGAGGTCGAAGCGGTGCTGCGTGGGCTGCGCCTGGACATGTTGCAATTTCACGGTGAGGAAACGCCGGCATTCTGTGCCAGTTTCGGCGTGCCATGGCTCAAGGCAGTGCGCGTCAAACCCGGGGTGGATTTGGTACAATACGCGCAGGATTTCCGGGAAGCCAGTGGTTTGCTGTTGGATGCCTTTGTGGCCGGCACAGCAGGCGGAACCGGCCAGTCGTTCGACTGGGGATTGATTCCCGCAGATTTGCCCATGCCAGTCATTCTTTCCGGTGGACTCGATCCAGCTAACGTGCAAGCCGCCATCGAACAGGTCAAACCCTGGGCGGTAGATGTTTCCAGCGGTGTTGAAGCCAATAAAGGCATTAAGGATGCAGCGAAAATCGCCGCATTCATGCAAGGAGTACGTAAGGGGAGCAACCCCAAGGAGTGTAATTAAGTGCAAATGTATGATCTACCCGACCAACACGGTCACTTTGGTCCCTACGGCGGCATCTTCATGGCGGAAACGCTGATTACGGCGGTAGATGAACTGCGTCAGCAGTACGAGCATTTCCGCGATGATCCAGAGTTCAAGGCCGAATTTGCCCATGAAATGAAGCACTATGTTGGTCGTCCCAGCCCGATCTACCACGCCAAGAACTGGACCGAGCGTCTGGGTGGGGCGCAGATATATCTCAAGCGCGAAGACCTCAACCATACCGGCGCGCACAAGATCAATAATGCCATCGGCCAGGCGCTGCTGGCCCGGCGCATGGGCAAGAAGCGGGTGATCGCCGAAACCGGCGCCGGCATGCATGGTGTCGCGACCGCCACTGTAGCGGCGCGCTACGGACTGGAATGCGTGGTCTACATGGGCGCAGAGGACGTCAAGCGGCAGGCGCCCAATGTTTACCGCATGAAATTGCTCGGTGCTATGGTCATCCCGGTCGAAAGTGGCTCCAAGACCCTCAAGGATGCCTGTAACGAAGCCATCCGCGACTGGGTCACCAATGTCGAGAATACCTTTTACGTCTTCGGTACTGCTGCCGGGCCTCATCCGTATCCGATGATGGTGCGTGACTTCCAGTGCGTAATCGGTAATGAGGCCAAGGTGCAGATGCCGGAACTGATCGGGCGTCAGCCGGACGCGGTGATCGCCTGCGTCGGCGGCGGCTCCAACGCCATTGGCCTGTTCCACCCCTACATCATGGATGAAAGTGTCAAGCTGATCGGCGTGGAAGCCGCCGGTCTCGGACTCGAAACCGGCAAGCATGCGGCGCCCCTGAACGCGGGCAAGCCGGGCATATTGCATGGCAACCGGGTCTATCTGATGCAGGACGAGAACGGCCAGATCATCGAAACCCACTCCATCTCCGCCGGTCTCGACTACCCCGGCGTCGGCCCGGAACATTGCTGGCTCAAGGACATCGGTCGCGCCGAATATGTCGCCATCACCGATGCCGAGGCTTTGCAGGCGTTCCACGACCTGTGCCGCCACGAAGGCATCATTCCCGCCCTGGAGTCCAGCCACGCCCTGGCCTACGCCGCCAAACTCGCCCCCACGTTGCCCAGAGACAAGGTGCTGCTGGTCAATCTGTCGGGGCGCGGCGACAAGGATATGAATACGGTGGCGGAGTTGTCGGGAATCAAGTTCTAGCAATGGGGAAATACGAAAAGCTCATGTAGGGTGCAATAAGCGAAGCGCATTGCACCGGAACCGCGAACATACGGCGCAATGCGCTTCGCTTATTGCGCCCTACGGCTTACACGAGTTGGCAAAGGAGGAATAATGGAACGCTACGAAATCATTATGTATTGGAGCGCAGAGGACGCAGTGTTCATTGCCGAGATACCGGAGCTTCCAGGGTGCATGGCACATGGAGATACGCAGGAATCCGCGCTGGCAAACATAAAAGATGCCATGCACCTGTGGTTGGATACAGCGCGTGAGTTTGGTGATCCGATTCCTGAACCGCGCGGGCGACTGATGTACGCATAACGATATGGCTATCCCTGACTTCCAAAGCCTTTTCCTGCCTCTGCTGAAAGTTTGTGCTGATGGTAAGGAACACACCAAACAGGAATTGCTACCTTGGCTCGCAAAGCAGTTCGGACTGACTGACTCCGAGCTTGAAGTCAAACTCGCCAGTGGCAAGCAAGGCATGTTTGATAACCGTGTTGGTTGGGCAAAAAGTTATCTCAAACAGGCGGGGCTACTCGACAATTTGAGGCGAGGCGTTTTCAAAATCACGGCACGCGGCACGCAGGTTTTGAGTGAGAATCCTCAGTCACTGAATATTAAATATTTGAAGCGGTTTCCGGAGTTTGTGGCTTTTAATGCGGGCAAACCGAAGGACGAGAGCAAGTTTGTTGAATCACTATCGGCGAATTCAGAGACCCCGGACGAGCTTATCGCTGGCGGCTACAAACAATTACGTGAGGCGCTTGCAGTTGAATTGCTTGGTCGAATAAAGACAGTTGGCCCCTCGCGCTTTGAGGAATTAGTCGTCGAACTATTGCTGAAAATGGGCTACGGCGGCACACAGGAAGATGCCGGACAAGTGGTTGGAAAAAGTGGAGATGGCGGCATTGATGGCATCATCAACGAAGACCGGCTTGGGTTGGATGTCCTCTACATTCAGGCCAAGCGTTGGGAGGCAGATGTTGGCCGCCCAGAAATCCAGAAATTTGTAGGTGCACTCGCCGGAAATAAGGCAAATAAAGGGGTTTTTATCACCAGTTCCGGTTTCACAAAAGAAGCCAAAACTTACGCGTCACAGGTGAATCATAGAGTCATTTTGATCGATGGCCCCATGCTGGCAGAACTGATGATGGACTACGATCTGGGCGTTTCCACCAGGGAGGTTTATACGGTGAAGCGGCTGGATAGCGATTATTTTGAAGAAGACTGAACCATGAGCCGCATAGCCCAAACTTTTACCGCGCTCAAAGCGCAAAACAAAAAAGCCCTGATCCCCTTCATCACGGCAGGTGATCCTGACCGCGAGACCACTGTGCCGTTGATGCATAAATTGGTGGAGGCGGGTGCCAATATCATTGAACTTGGCGTGCCGTTCTCCGACCCGATGGCGGATGGTCCCACCATCCAGCGAGCCAGCGAGCGGGCGCTCAAGCATGGCGTCAGCCTGCGGGATGTGATTGCGATGACGGCTGAATTCCGCAAGACCAACCAGACTACGCCGGTGGTATTGATGGGTTATGCCAACCCGATCGAAGCCATGGGTTTTGAGGCGTTTTCCGTTGAGGCTTCGAGCGCGGGGGTGGATGGCGTATTAACAGTGGATTATCCCCCCGAGGAATGCGCAGGCCTGGCAGCGCAATTGCAACAGCATGGCCTTGACATGATTTTCCTGCTTTCTCCTACTACGCCGGAACTACGCTTCCAGCAAGTAGCGAAGTTGGCGCGCGGGTTCATTTACTACGTTTCCCTCAAGGGCGTGACCGGCTCGGCAAACCTGGATATGCAGGAAGTCAGCCAGAAAATCCCCTTGATTCAAGCCGCCGCCGGTTTGCCGGTTGGGGTGGGTTTTGGCATCCGCGATGGCGCAACGGCTGCTGCCGTGGCTAAAGTGTCTGACGCGGTGGTGATTGGCAGCCGTATCGTGCAGGAAATCGAGGATTCTCCATCTGATGCCGTGTTGGATAGAGTCTTTGATCTGGTAAAAGGTTTTCGCACTGCGATGGATGGTAAGTAGCTATCAGTGGTCAGCTATCAGTAAAAGCACGGCGCAAGTCGCCGGACAAAAGCACTGATGGCTGAGAGCTGATAGCTGATAACTCAAAAAGGATTTCCCATGAGCTGGTTTCAGAAATTATTGCCCCCCAAAATCAAACGCAAGATCGATAGCGAAAACAAGAAGTCGGTTCCAGAGGGCTTGTGGAGCAAATGCCCGACTTGTGAGTCGGTGCTCTACCGCGCTGAGCTTGAACAGAATCTTGAGGTGTGCCCCAAGTGCAGCCACCACCTTCGCATTTCGGCGCGCACCCGCCTGCATTTCTTTCTGGATGCAGAAGGGCGTGAGGAAATTGGCGCTACAGTGACGCCCGTGGATAGCCTCAAGTTCAAGGATAGCAAACGCTACCCGGAACGTTTGGTCGAAGCGGCGAAGGCAACTGGCGAAACCGATGCACTGGTTGTCATGCAGGGAGCCGTCAAAGGTGTGCCGCTGGTTGCTGCTGCGTTTGAGTTCAAATTCATGGGCGGTTCGATGGGCTCGGTCGTGGGCGAGCGCTTCGTGCGCGGCATCAACGTCTGCCTGGAGAAGAAAATTCCTTTTGTGTGCTTCTCTGCCAGTGGTGGCGCCAGAATGCAGGAAGGCTTGCTTTCCCTGATGCAGATGGCCAAGACCAGTGCTGCCCTGAGCAAGCTTTCCCAGGCAGGTTTACCATTCATCTCCGTCTTGACAGACCCGACCATGGGCGGCGTTTCCGCCAGTTTTGCCATGTTGGGTGACGTCATCGTGGCTGAACCCAATGCTCTGATCGGCTTCGCTGGGCCTCGCGTGATCGAACAGACTGTGCGCGAAACTTTGCCGGATGGGTTTCAGCGCGCCGAGTTCCTGGTTGACCACGGTGCTGTCGATATCATTGTCGATCGTCGCCAGATGCGTGACCGGCTGTGCAACCTGATTACGATCATGTCGCGGATGCCCGCTGCAGCTTGATCGAGGTGATTCATTGCTAGGCGCCAATACGCTGGCTGGCTGGTTGGCACACCTGGAACAGTTACATCCAAAAACCATCGAGTTGGGCCTCGACCGCGTCAATGCGGTCAAGTCTCGCTTGAGCCTCGAATTCTCCATTCCTGTCATCACCGTGGGGGGAACCAATGGCAAAGGTTCAAGCTGCGCGATGCTGGAAGCCATCCTGACCTCGGCTGGCTACAAAGTTGGCCTCTATACTTCACCTCATCTGTTGCACTACAACGAACGGGTTCGCATTGCCTCGCAGGCCGTCCCGGACGATGCGCTTTGTCTTGCCTTTGCTGCGGTGGAAAGCGCGCGCGGTGAAATTTCGCTCAGTTATTTCGAGTTTGGTACCCTGGCCGCACTCTGGTTGTTCAGGCAGGAGGGCGTCGAAGCCATGATCCTTGAGGTTGGACTGGGTGGACGCCTGGATGCGGTGAATATACTCGACGCTGATTGTGCGATTGTCACCAGTGTCGATCTCGACCACATGGATTATCTGGGGGACGACAGGGAATCGATCGGTTTCGAGAAGGCCGGGATATTCAGATCAGGCAAAGCCGCCATCTGTGTTGACCGCTCGCCTCCGCACCGCCTGCTCGAGCAGGCGGAAGAGAAACAAGCCTATCTCTTGCGCATCGGACAGGATTTTGGCGTCGAGAAAGAAGATGGCAGGCAATGGCGTTACTGGAGCCGGAACGGTTGGCGCTTCAGTCTGCCCATCCCCAGGCTGCGAGGAGACTATCAGCTCGATAATGCCAGCGGCTGCATCGCAGCGCTGGAGTCACTCAAGACGCGCTTGCCTGTCTCCCCGGACAATATTCGTTCAGGCCTGCTGGCTGCCCATGTTCCTGGCCGGTTTCAGGTGCTCACCAATCAAGTTGCCGGGCGTCCCCTCGCCATTCTTGATGTGGCGCACAATCCGCATGCAGCGAGGGCATTGGCCTCAAATCTTCACCAGATGGCCACGGCAGGCAAAAAGATCGCGGTTTTCGCCATGCTGGCCGACAAGGATATTTCAGGCGTGATCGAAGCCATGCGTGCCGAAGTCGACCTTTGGCTGGTTGCGCCCATCATGCAGCCACGGGGTGCGGATGCCGCCCTGTTGCGGGACTGTCTGCGGCACGCTGGCGTAATGGAGGTTCAGGTCTTCCCGGACATCAAGTCAGCCTGGGCGCGAGCCTGCCAAATCGCTGGTGATGGTGATAGAATCGCGGCTTTCGGATCGTTCCACACGGTGGCTGAAGTCATGCAACAGGAAAACGGGTCAAATGGCCAATAGCATTTCCCCTACTGTCGAAGAACTACAGCTCAGAAAACGCGCCCGCCGCCGTCTGATCGGTGCGATCACGCTGGTAGCGCTGATGGTCGCGATTCTGCCCATGGTGCTGGACAACGACCCCAAACCGATTGGCCCGGATGTCGAGATCGATATCCCCTCATCCAAAAATGCCGAACCGTTCACGACACCAAAGAACGTCGAGACCCCCAAGCTTGCCGAGCCGCCTGTTTTGTCGGTCGCGCCAACAGAAAAAGCGGCTGACACCAAGCCTGTTGCAGCGGTCCCTAAAACCGAGGCTGCGCCGCCCAAGGTAGAGACGACTATCAAGTCTGTCGTGGTGGGCAAGGAGCCTGCTGCAAAAATTACGGAAAAACAGGACGAAGAAATTCGTCCTCCCGCTAAATCTGCTGATCCGCCAATTAGTAAACCCGCTACAGATAAACCGGTCGAGCGCAAGCAGGCCAGCGGCGGTTATATCGTACTGCTGGGCGCCTTTCTCGGTGAATCGAACGCCAGCCAGCGCCAGGCCAGACTCAAGGAGCTTGGCGTGAAATTCTATATCGAGAAAATTCAGTCGCCTGCAGGCGAAAAAATCGCCGTTCGGGCCGGTCCTTACGCAAGTCGGGAAGAAGCCGAGCGTATGCTGGCCAAGCTGAAATCGGCCGGTATTCAGGATGGCATGGTCGCTGAGAAAAAATAAGCGCGGCTTATGGGGCCCATATGACGGCATTTGATTACGCCGTACTGCTGATAATAGGGTTTTCTGTTCTACTCAGCGTGTTGCGCGGGGCTGTAAGGGAAATTCTGGCGCTGGCCTCATGGGTGGTGGCCTTTCTGGTAGCCAACAGCTACTCGGTGTGGCTGGCGAAGCAATTGCCACCATCAGTGCCGAGCGAGCAATTGAAATTGCTGGCTGCTTTTCTGATCCTGTTTTTAGCGGTGCTCCTGGTGATGACGCTGTTTGCCATTGCCATATCCGAACTATTGAAAAAAATTGGCCTGGGCAGCCTGGATCGCGGGTTGGGCGCGCTGTTTGGAATGGCGCGCGGCCTGTTGATCGTGATGGTGCTGGTTTTGCTGGGTGGGCTGACGACCTTGCCGCGCGAAGCCGTCTGGCGCGATGCGATGTTCAGCCCGCTGCTGGAGGCACTGACGGGGGAAATCAAGCCCTGGTTGCCGGACGATTTTTCCAAACGACTGAGTTACGATTGAGGTGAGAAACCATGTGCGGAATTCTGGGTGTAGTCGCTAAAAGCCCCGTTAACCAGTTGCTTTATGACGGACTGCTGGTGTTGCAGCACCGGGGGCAGGATGCTGCAGGCATCGTCACCAGCGATGGTGGGGTATTCCATATGCACAAGGGAAATGGCCTGGTGGCCGATGTTTTTCGCACCCGTAATATGCGTAATCTGTACGGCAATATCGGTATCGGCCATGTGCGTTACCCGACGGCAGGCAATGCATTTTCTGCCGCAGAAGCCCAGCCTTTTTATGTCAATTCACCGTTCGGTATCGTGCTGGGGCACAACGGCAATCTCACCAATGCCGACCAGTTGCGGCAAGATCTGTTTCGGCAGGATTTGCGGCACATCAACACCTCATCCGATTCTGAAGTCCTGCTCAATGTGCTGGCGCATGAACTGGCCTCCGGCACCAGCAATCACCAGATCGATCCAGAAACTATTTTCAAGGCCGTCGCAGGCGTACACCGGCGCTGTCGCGGGGCTTATGCCGTGGTGGCGATGATTTCCGGCTACGGCTTGCTGGCCTTTCGCGACCCGCACGGCATCCGTCCGCTGGTAGTGGGCAAGAACGAGACAGCGGAAGGCACCGAATACCTGGTCGCCTCCGAAAGCGTCGCGCTGGATGTGCTGGGCTACAAACTGATGCGCGACATCGAACCCGGCGAGGCCATCCTGATCGACGAAAATGGCCAGTTTCACAGCCAGCAATGCGCCAGCAAAACCTCGCTCAATCCCTGCATTTTCGAATTCGTCTATCTCGCCAGGCCGGATTCGGTGATCGACGGTATTTCGGTATATGAAACCCGCCTATGGATGGGAGTCAGCCTGGCCGAAAAAATTCGTCGCCAGCTCGACAAAATGGACATCGACGTCGTTATCCCCATCCCCGACACCAGCCGCCCCAGCGCCCTGCAACTAGCCAATCAACTCGGTGTACCCTACCGCGAAGGCTTCATCAAAAATCGCTATATTGGCCGCACTTTCATCATGCCCGGCCAGGCATTGCGCAAGAAATCGGTACGCCAAAAACTCAACGCCATCGGCATCGAATTCCAGGGCAAGAATGTGCTGCTGGTCGATGATTCCATCGTGCGCGGCACCACCAGCAAACAGATCGTGCAAATGGCGCGCGAGGCTGGTGCGCGCAAGGTTTATTTCGCCTCCGCCGCGCCACCGGTGCGCTTCCCCAACGTCTACGGCATCGATATGCCGACCCGGGCCGAACTGCTGGCAACCGGCCGCTCCGATGAAGGCATTGCCAGAGAAATCGGCGCCGATGCCGTGATCTATCAGGATCTCGACGCGTTGGTGAGCGCTGTGCGTGAAAGTCGCTCCAGCATCGAGTGCTTCGACACTTCCTGTTTCGACGGTAAATACATCACCGGCGACATCACGCCGGAATACCTCGCCGAAATAGAAAATGCGCGCAGTAACCCCAAAGCGCCAGGAACCGGACTGGACAGCCGCCAGCTTGATCTGAATTTGAATGAGGATGATTGAGTGCTGTTCCTGAGTTGTGAAGATAGTCTGTAGGTAACAGTGGGGTGTTGTGAGCAATTCCAGCAATACTGAAGCAAGCTCAGTGCGTTACCCCACGAAATGGGGAAAGGCATTAGTCCTTGCGCTGCCGATTGTTGGTTTGGTACTGGGTTGGCTTGCTGATAAATATGTTTGGCCTGCTGTTATGGCCTGGCTTTCCGAGCAGGATAAGATCAGTCCCGCAGGCGCTCCGCTGCGCCACGCAATTCTGCTGGCATCCCTATTCGGGGGCATGGTCGTTCCTGCCTTTGCAATTACGTCATATTTTTGGTTGATGTCGTTCCGAATTTTTCGGTTTCAGTCTTTCCCTCCGCGTGGCTACTTGATTACTTCCATAACTCCCGTTATCCACGGATCACTGGCGCATCGTAAGGGAGTCGAGTTGTTGCTCTATGGGGTATTGGCTATTTCTATGACGGTTTGGGTAATCTGGTCAGTGTTCAATATTTTTCCGGAAATTGCCCTGATTCTGGAACCACTTTTCATCCAGCTTGGGCTGGATATCTGAAGTGACAATGCGCATCCCCATGTATCAGATCGATGCCTTTGCCGACCGCTTGTTTGTCGGCAATCCGGCGGCGGTATGCGTTCTGGAACAGTGGCTGGGCGACGACCTGCTCCAGGCTATCGCCGCCGAAAACAATCTTTCCGAGACCGCTTTTCTGGTTCCCTCTGGCGAGGGCTATGCTTTGCGCTGGTTCACGCCGCTCGCGGAAGTGGATTTGTGCGGTCACGCCACGCTGGCGGCAGCGTTCGTGGTGTTCCATTTTTTGCGTCCGGAGTCGAATGAAGTGGCTTTTGCCACCCGTAGCGGAGTATTGCGGGTATGCCGTGAGGGCGACTGGTTGCGCATGGACTTTCCGGCCTGGCCGCCTGAAGCTTGCGCCACGCCTGATGCGCTGTTGCGCGGCTTGGGAAGTTCTCCTGTCGCGACATTTCGCGCCCCACAGTATTATCTGGCTCGTTATGAATCCGAGTCAGCGGTACGGGCCTTGACGCCCGATATGGAACTTCTCATGCAACTGGACTTGATGGCCGTCATTGTCACTGCACCTGGAACGGGAGAAGCGGATTTCATCTCGCGAGTCTTTGCTCCCAAGGTCGGCGTGAGGGAAGACCCCGTGACTGGCTCCGCACACAGCGTTCTGACTCCATACTGGGCTCTGCAATTGAAAAAAACCCGCATGCGGGCGCACCAGCTTTCTCGTCGCGGTGGCGTGCTCGACTGCGTACTACAGGGTGATCGGGTCGAGATTGCCGGGCAGGCAAAGCTGTTTTTTAGCGGAGAAATCGTGCTTCCGGCATGATGGGCTTATGCCTTTCTCAGAAAGCAGGCTTTCAGCATGAAATTCCCCGCGTCCATCTTGCAGTCCACTTCATGGTCGCCGCCCGCCAAGCGGATGCTCTTGACCTTGGTGCCCACTTTGAGCGCGATGGATGATCCCTTGACTTTCAGATCCTTGATGAGCACCACCGAGTCGCCATTGTTCAGAATGGCGCCATTGGCATCTTTTACGACTGAGCCTGTGTCGTCATCGGTGGAAGCCGTTTCTGCCGTTGACCACTCATAGCCGCAGTCAGCGCAAATGGTGTTTGCACCATCCGGGTAGGTGTTTTCCAGTGTGCATTGAGGGCAGGCGGGAAAGGTGGACATGATTTCTTCTTCGAGGTAATCAGGAGCCGGGATTATAGCGGCTGGCGGGGACGACAGACAGGGTGCGTCACGTTGACAGCGCCTTTCTTTCTCCCCTATAGTGTTTCCATGCAAACGCACATTTCTCTTTCCGAAATTTCGCTGGCCTCCATGCGACTGTGGCTATTGGTTAACTTCCAATTCCGCAGCGCTTTTTCGAACTGAATTCAATCAAGCAACGCGGGTCTGACCGCGATTGTTTGTCCTTTGCCGATGACCCGCTCACTTCAGGGATCATCATGACAGACCAGACCACAGGCAATACCAGGCGTAACTTTGTAATTGGCATGAGCTTCGCCGCGCTCGCAGCAATTGGTTTTTCGGCCAAGGCTATCCTGGTCAAGCTGGCCTACCTTGATGCCGTGGATACGGTGACACTGTTGGCGCTGCGCATGGTGTTTTCCATCCCCTTCTTTCTGGCCGTCGTAGTCTGGAGCCAGTGCAGAACGCGCGAGGCGGCTTTGCACCGGCGTGACTGGCTGGCTGTGCTCGGACTGGGGCTGATCGGGTATTACATTTCCAGCCTGCTGGATTTTTCCGGCCTACAATGGATCTCAGCCGGGCTGGAGCGCTTGATCCTGTTTCTGTTTCCGACCCTGGTCGTCGTGTTTTCGTCCCTGCTGTTCCGGCAGGCAATCGGCCGTAATGTGCTGATTGCGCTGGCGTTGAGTTACGCCGGTATCGCGCTGGTGGTGATGCAGGATGTCAGCACGACACAGGATGGGCTGGCTTGGGGAGTGTTGCTGGTGTTCGCCAGCACCTGCACCTATGCCATTTATCTGATTGGTGCGGGGCAGGCGATTGCGCGTATCGGGGCGATGCGTTTCACGGCTTATGCCATGACCGTGGCTTGTGTGGCGGTGCTGATCCAGTTTGCACTGACGCGTCCGCTGGCCGATTTGCAGCAAACACAGAGGGTTTACACGTTGAGCATCGCGATGGCAGTTTTTTCCACCGTGCTGCCGGTATTTCTGCTCTCAGCCGGGATACGCCGGATCGGCGCGTCTCATGCCTCGATGGTGGGCGCCATCGGCCCGGTTTCAACTATTTTCATGGCATATGTTTTTCTTGGGGAGATGGTCACCCCGGCACAAATTGTGGGCTCCCTGCTGGTACTGGCAGGGGTGATGGTGATTAGTCTCAGGCGCTGATCGCGCTTGAGACAAAGCCTGAGCAATGGCATGATGTAGGGCGCTACCGCCAACGGAGATTTTAATGGGATTACCGCAAAGTCGACCAATTTTTGATGCTGCTGCCTATCTGGCCTGGGAGGCAGAACAGCCGGACAGGTCGGAATATGTTGCCGGTGAAGTATTCGCCATGGTGGGCGTGCGGCGCGTACATGCCATCGTTGCAGGCAACCTGTTTACCCACTTGCGCCAGCACCTGCGCGGCTCGCCTTGCCTGGCTTTTATCGCCGACATGAAGCTGCGGGTCGCAAACGCCGATGCATTTTTTCATCCCGGCGTGATGGTCACCTGCGATGCCAGCGATCGGCGTGCCGACCTGTTTGTCGAACATCCCAAGCTGATTATCGAAATTCTTTCCGACTCCAACTGTCATGTCTCTATGACAGTTCCCTCTCTCCTTGCTCTCTCCCAGAGGGCGAGAGGGACGCCGGCTCGCTCTTGTGCCCTTCAGGGGATCGCGAGTTTCAAGTTAAAGCAGCCTACGATCGGGGCGCAAAATTTGCTGCCTACCGCCAGATCGCCGCGCTGGAAGAATATGTGCTGGTCGATATCGAAACCCGCCATGTCGAAGTATTTCGCCGCCAGCCCGGCGAGGAGTGGCGGCTGCACGACTATTCCGGCGAGGCGTCCTGCCGCCTGGATGCGGTGGGACTGACTCTGACCATGGAACAAATTTTTGAAGATATTGATATTGAGAACACGCTATGAATGAAAATTACGATCTCGAAACCCTGGCCATTCGCGCCGGGACAACGCGCAGCCAGTTCAACGAGCATTCCGAGGCGATGTATCTCACTTCCAGCTTCGTGTTCGAGAACGCAGCGCAGGCTGCCGCCCGCTTTGGCGGCCAGGAGCCGGGCAATATCTACTCACGTTTCACCAACCCCACCGTTGCCATGTTTCAGGATAGGCTGGCAGCGCTGGAGGGAGCGGAATTCTGCGTCGCCACTTCAAGCGGCATGTCGGCCATCCTGGCCTGCGTGATGGGCCTGCTTTCCGCTGGCGACCATATCGTCGCTTCGCGCAGTATTTTCGGCACCACGGTACAGTTGTTCGGCAATATCTTCAAGCGCTTCGGGGTGGAAACCACCTTCGTGCCATTGGCCGAACTCGATGCCTGGCAGCAGGCAGTCCAGCCCAATACCAAGTTATTCTTTGTCGAGACCCCATCCAACCCGCTTACCGAGGTCTGCGACATTGCTGCACTAGCGGATATAGCACACAAGACGGGCATCTGGCTGGCGGTGGACAACTGCTTCTGCACCCCGATGCTGCAACGTCCGCTGGACATGGGCGCTGATATCGTGATCCATTCCGCCACCAAGTATCTCGATGGCCAGGGCCGCGTGCTGGGTGGCGCGGTGCTGGGCAGCAAGGCTTTGATGGAAGGGGTGTACGGTTTTTTGCGCACCGCCGGGCCGACGCTCTCTGCCTTTAATGCCTGGGTGATTCTAAAGGGTCTGGAAACCCTGAAGATCCGTATGGACGCTCATTCGCATAACGCGCTGGAACTGGCATCGTGGCTGGAAACCCAGCCCTGGGTGGAGTGCGTGTACTATCCCGGTTTGCCCTCTCATCCCCAGCATGAGCTGGCGATGAAACAGCAGAAAACCGGCGGCGGCATTGTTGCGTTCGACGTGAAAGGCGGCAAGGATGCAGCCTGGCGCTTGGTGGATGCGACGCAGATGGTGTCGATTACCGCAAACCTGGGTGACACCAAGACCACCCTGACGCACCCATCCAGCACCACGCATAGCCGGGTGACAGCGGAAGCGCGCGCCGCCGCAGGCATTGGCGATGGCTTGCTGCGGGTAGCAGTAGGACTAGAGTCGATAGAGGATATCAAGCACGATCTGGCGCGGGGTTTGGCTGTGTAATGTATAACCCGCTATTAACCACGAAACACACGAAACACACGAAAAAATCAAAAGCCCAAAGGGCGCAAGTAGATGCAGTGAACTGAATCGTTGCTTATATGAAGGCTCTTTTCGCAAATCGTGTTGGTAGCTCACGTAGTGAGCCACGCATAGCCAATACTGGTTGTCATGGCGCAGTTGCGCCGAGACATCCAGGAGTGGGAAATGAGGAAGCCAGAGTTGAACCGAATCACGGCGGC
>JAUYFQ010000160.1 GCA_030690895.1 Sulfuricellaceae bacterium | reverse complement strand
CCTCGCATCGTTCTTACTTGGCATGGATGCCTGTCCATTCCGATTCCGTTACTCTTGTCTTGTCAGGTTCGTCGCCTTGGCTCATCTTTACACCAAAGCGGCAAATTTTACCGCACCGGCAAAATGTCAACAGAACCTAGTGAGTCCCCGATTGTTCATGTGCGTATTTTGCGACGTAGAGGGCAAATTCATCTGCCGGCAGAGGTTGCGAGAAATGGAATCCCTGCCCCTCGTCGCAATACTGCAGCCGCAAGAAGGACAACAGGAACTCGTCCTCGATGCCTTCCGCTATCGTCTTGAGATTGAGGTTGCTGGCCATCTGGATAATGGCCCGGACGATGCTCGCATCGTTGGGATTGTGAATCATGTCGCAGATGAAGGAACGATCTATTTTCAGTTTATCGACGTTGAAACGCTTCAAGTAGGAAAGGCTGGAATAACCCGTTCCAAAATCATCAATTGATAGCATCAGGCCATACGATTTAAGCCGCTGGACCGTTTCCAGCACTTTTTCCGTGTCCTGAATCAGGATCGATTCAGTCAATTCGAGCTCCAGGAGCGAAGGAGGAAGGCCTGATTCGGCAAGGGCGCGCATGAGGCTCTGTTCCAGGTCGCCACGCTGGAATTGCATCGCCGAGACATTGACTGCCACCACAAATTCGGGCAAACCAGCCTTGCGCCATGCCGAAGCTTGCCGACAAGCTTCATGCAGTACCCAATCCCCTATGGGCACGACCAACCCGCTTTCTTCGGCGATAGCCAGGAAACTGCCCGGCAACAACAGCCCGCGCTCGGGATGGTTCCAGCGGATCAGCGCCTCTGCACCAACCAGTGCGCCACTGGAGAGGTTGATCTGGGGCTGGTAGTAGAGGGCAAACTCGCCGCGTTCCAGCGCCCGCTTCAAGCCGACGCGTATGTGCTGATGTTCGACGGCATCGACATTCATCTGCTCGGTGTAGAAACGCGAGGCGTTGCGCCCGGCTTCCTTGGCGTGATACATGGCCGTGTCCGCAAACTTGAGCAAGGTGTCGATATCCTTGCTGTCGTCAGGGTAGACAGCGACACCAATAGACAAGGAAGTCGATATTTCCTTGCCGCTGATGTGGAAGGTTTCTTCGAGCTGCCCCAGAATTTTTTCGGCGACATAGCTGATGGAGTCGGTATCAGGTACGTCCGCGAGCACGATCAAAAACTCATCGCCACCCTGGCGGCTGATCGTATCCGTCTCACGGGTACAATCACGCAGGCGTTTCGAAACCGCGATCAGCAGGGCATCGCCGGTAGCATGGCCGAAGGAGTCGTTGATAGTCTTGAAGTTGTCGATATCAAGGAACAGGACCGCAGTCTTGGTGCCCGCACGTTCCGCGTAGGCGATGGCTATGCCCAGGTGGTCCATCGCCAGCAAGCGATTCGGCAGTTTGGTCAGCGCGTCGCGATAAGCGAGAAACTCGATTTGGGCTTCCGTTTTTTTACGTTCGGTGATATCGGAAAAGATACTGATGTAATGACTGACCTGGTTTTGCGGGTCTTTTACCGCCGAAATGCTGAGCCAATTCGGGTAGATCTCACCGTTTTTGCGTTGATCCCAAATCTCGCCACACCAATAGCCGACGTCGTTTAAGGAGTGCCACATTTCCCGGTAAAAATCGGTATCCTGCCGACCGGATCCCAAAATGCGCGGCGTCTTTCCAAGCACCTCTGCGGCGCCATATCCGGTCACTTCAGAAAAGGCCTTGTTGACGGAAATGATCCGCTCCTCATTATCGGTAATGAGGATGCACTCGCGACTGTCTTCGAAGACCTTTGCGGACAGGCTGAGTTGTTCAGCCGCTCGCCTGCGTTCAGTGATATTTTCCACCTGAGCAAGAAAATGCAGCGGGGCGCCTTTGGCATCCCTGACAATCGAATCCGTAAGCTGAACCCATACAAGCTGCCCATCCTTGCGGACATAGCGCTTTTCCGCCTGGAAGGAAGCAATCTTGCCGTCCAGCAGTTGCCTGACATTGGCTTGGTCGGCATCCAGATCATCCGGATAGGTTATTGCCTGAAAGCTCAGTTTTTTCAGTTCCTGCTTTTCGTACCCGACAATCTGGCAGAGCGCCTGATTGACCTGGATGAACATTCCATCCAGCGAAACGATGGCCATCCCTATCGGCGAATTTTCGAGCGTATAACGAAACCGTTCCTCGCTGTTAAATAGAAAGTCGTAGGCAATCCGCTGGCGCATCAGGGCGCGATAAACCAGCCGTGAAGCCATCAGCGTAGCGATGAGAAATAAAATTTCCCATAACGTCAATTTGACAATGCTCAGCTTCCAGTCGGTCAGATAATCGTCACTTGCAAAACCTACTGTGACATAAAAGGGGTAATCGCCAATTTTCCGATAGGAATAGGTTCGCTCAATATTGTCCAGCAAGGCATGAACCCTGTACGAGCCGGCGGTTTGGCCCGCTGCGATAAGCTGTTTGAGGGGGGGCGATATCGTGGACCTGCCGGTCGTGCTGCCCGTTCCCTGCTGTTCGGGATATCGCACCATGATGTTCAGATCGATATCGCTGAGATTGGCGATGCCATTACGTCCAAGATCAAGCTTTGAAAATGTCTTTATCACGTGCTCAATCGACATATTGACGTACACCACTCCGACAAAGGCGCCATCTGGATGGTTGATGCGTCTTGATAACGGAATGGACCATTGATTGCTGATGCGTGCCAGCACGGGGTGGTCGATTACCAACGCTGCGTCGGGGTTGTCGCGCTGACTGGCGAAATATTTCCGGTCAGCCACGCTCATTGCGCCTGGCGTCACGCCGACTCCGTAGGCGACCATTCCGTGCGCATCGGTCACACGCAGGCTGATAACTTCCGGCAGGCGCGACTGCTGACGCAGCAGGAAATCGTTTAACACCTTCTCGTTGATGCCCCCGGCGCTTACCTGGCGCGTTACTTCTTCGCTCGCTGTGAGGAGTGCCGCATCGATTTTATCAATGTCGCCATGAAGCTCTTCCTCAAGAACCAGGGAAAGGTTATTAGTGGTGATTTCTGCACGGTCTTGAAGTTGGATCCAACTCTGGCGCAATGACGATATCGCAATGGAGACCACAAAAAGATTGACTAAAACGACCCCCATGGCAAGGCGCCATTTTAATGATTGTTGGGATATTGATGAATCTGATAATTTGGGCCGGTCTATCATTGGATCTCTGCCTTGGCAGTCCGTTGAAAAAAATCAACAAATTCGATTCAGAAGAGGCGCTCAACGTGATTCTGGTCTTTGGCCTGACCACAGGCTCGATCGGTGCTACCTTGGCGCCAAACGCCTCACAATAACATTTTTGGAGGCTTATTTCACTGAAATAACCCAAGGCCATGTGGCTGCTGCTGGCTGGCAAGCAGGCGGTCGGCTAAGTCTATTTTTCGACCTTTCCAATACCTTGTAGTTGCTGAAATGCCCCTCGCTGGCAGCCTGGGCACACACCTGTGAGATGATTCAAACATCACGCTTATAATGGAAACGCTCATGAAATCATTCCGCGCCCTCATTTCTGCACTGCTCGCCAGCATCGCCCTTCACGCCGAAGCCGGCGACCTGCGAATTGCTGCCGCATCTGATCTCAAGTTTGCCATGGCGGAGGTGGTGGCGAATTTCCGCATCAGTCGGCCCGGTGACAACATCGAGGTCATTTACGGCTCGTCCGGAAAATTTCTCACCCAGATCGTCAATGGCGCCCCCTTCGATCTGTACTTCTCGGCGGACATCGCCTACCCGCGCGAACTGGAACAAAAGGGGCTGACCGCCGGCCCGGTCCGGCCCTATGCAGTCGGTCGCATCGTGCTGTGGAGCCTGAGGCCGGAGCTGGCCAGGCTGAGTCTGAAACAACTGTCGGCCAGCACCATCCGCAAATTCGCCATCGCCAACCCCCAGCACGCACCCTACGGCCTGCGCGCACGTGAAGCACTGCAACACCAAGGCGTATGGGATGCATTGCAGCCGAAGCTGGTCATGGGTGAAAACATCTCCCATACCGCCCAGTTCATTGACAGCGGCGCGGCCGATGTCGGCATCGTTGCGCTCGCCCTGGTATTGAGCCCAGGCATGAAGGACCGGGGCGCCTGGAGCCTGATCCCCGCCGAGTGGCATGCGCCATTGCAGCAGGGCTACGCCATCACCCGGCGCGCCGCCGGCAATCCGCTGGCAAGCGACTTCGCCCGATATCTGGACAGTCCGCCCGCCCGCGCCGTGCTGCACCGTTACGGCTTCACCCAGCCGGACGAGGACAAGCAATGATTCTGTCTACCGACGATCTGCTGGCCCTGCGCACCACTCTGGCGCTCGCCGCGCTCACCACCCTGGTGTTGCTCGTGCTTGGCACCCCGCTGGCCTGGTGGCTGGCGCGCACCCGCTCGCGTCTGGCGGTAGTGATCGAGGCGGTGGTGGCGCTGCCGCTGGTTTTGCCACCCACGGTACTGGGCTTTTACATGCTGGTCCTGCTCGGGCCACACGGGCCGGTGGGTGGAACACTGGAATCCCTCGGCCTGCATCATCTGGCCTTCACCTTCACCGGGCTGGTGCTGGCATCGACCTTGTATTCCCTGCCCTTCATGGTGCAGCCGCTGCGAGATGCCTTCGCCGCCGTGGGAACACGCATGACCGAGGCCGCCGCCACGCTGCGCGCCAGACCGCTGGACTGTTTCTTCAGCGTGGTGGTGCCCTTGTCGCGGCGCGGGTTCCTCACTGCCATTACGCTGAGCTTCGCGCACACTGTGGGCGAATTCGGCGTGGTGCTGATGGTGGGCGGCAACATTCCGGGCGAGACGCGGGTGCTGTCCATCGCCATCTACGATCATGCCGAGGCCATGAACTACAGCGCTGCCCATGTGCTGGCCGGTGGACTGCTGGTAGCGTCCTTCCTGATGCTGATAGCACTTCACGCCCTCAATCGGCGCCATATGGCAGCGCATCCATGAGTATCGTGGTGCGCTACCGGCTGGATCATACCGGCTTCACCCTGGAGGTGGACCTGAGCCTGCCGGGCCAGGGCGTCACCGCCCTGTTCGGCCCCTCCGGCTCGGGCAAGACCACCCTGCTGCGCTGCATCGCCGGTCTCAACCGCGCCAAGGGCTTTCTTTCCGTCAATGGTGAAGTGTGGCAGGACGATGAGGCCGGACACCTTCTCCCCACCCATGAAAGAGCCTTGGGTTATGTGTTCCAGGAAGCCAGCCTGTTTCCCCATTTATCGGTCGAAGACAATCTGAATTTCGGCCTGAAGCGCACTCCAGCCGCCAACCGGCAGGTGGACCGCGCCCATCTCGTCGAACTGTTGGGTATCGCTCACCTGCTAAAACGCAGGCCAGATACATTGTCCGGCGGGGAAAAACAGCGTGTCGCCATCGCCCGCGCCCTGTTCACCAGCCCGCGCCTGCTGCTGATGGATGAACCGCTGGCGGCGCTCGACCTGGCCCGCAAGCAGGAAATCCTGCCCTACCTGGAACACCTGCACGACGAGCTGAAAATGCCGGTCATCTACGTCAGCCACGCACCGGACGAAGTCGCGCGTCTGGCCGACCACATCGTACTCATGGATGCAGGGCGTGCGGTAGCGGAGGGGCCGCTGGTCGAAACCCTGGCACGTCTGGACTTACCGTTGAATCTGGGGGAGGACGCTGGCGTGGTACTGGACGGCGTGCTGTCGCAAAGGGATGAAACCTGGCAACTGGCGCGTGTCGATTTTCCCGGCGGCAGCCTGTGGGTGCGCGAACACGGCGTGCCGCTCGGGCATCGAGTACGAGTGCGCATCCTGGCGCGCGATGTCAGCCTGGCGCTGGAACAGGTGGAGCGAACCAGCATCCAGAATCTGCTGCCCGGCAGGGTGGAGGAGATAGGGGACGACAGTCACCCGGCGCTCGCCCTGGTTCGGGTGCGAGTGGGCGAGTCGGCGCTAATAGCGCGCCTCACGCGGCGCTCAGTCGCGGCGCTGAATCTTGCGCCAGGCAGCGCCATTTGGGCTCAGGTCAAATCTGTAGCCCTGATTGGCTGATCTCAGCCAATTTCCAGCCGGTCCCGCCCATTTTGCTTGGCTCGATAAAGCGCCTCGTCCGCCCGGCGCACCAATTCATCCCAGCTCTGTGTTTCAGAAGACGGGTCAGGCCACTGGCACAAACCCACGCTCAAGGTCAGCGGCGAGCCATCTGCCTGGCAGAAGGCAAAGCGCACCTGCTGCCGGATCGCCTCGGCAAGCTGGACGGCCTGTTCCAGATCGACGTCGTACCAGCACATCAGAAATTCCTCGCCACCATAGCGAACAGCAATATCCATGGGGCGCTTTGCCTGTTCGGCGAGCAAACTGCCTATCCGATTCAAACAGACGTCGCCCTGCTGATGTCCCAGTTCGTCATTGATCCGTTTGAAATAATCGATATCGAACATCGCCAGGCAAAAAGACTTGTTCTCGCGCCGCGCCTGCGCCAGGATGCGTCCGAAGTACTCGTCCAGCCCCCTGCGGTTGGCCAACCCCGTCAAGGGGTCAAGCTGGCTCAGACGCTGGAGTTCGAGGTTGAGCGACTGGATATTCGAGGTATGGCGCACGATACGGGATCGCTGTCCCCACAACACGCCGCCAACCAGAATGGAAAACAGCAGAACCCCCCCGCTATAGCCAAACAGCCGCTGCCACTTCTGGCGCTGCACGGAGGCCAGATAATCCGGGATCAAGCGCGCATAAATATGAATATCGCTGCCCTCTATCGTTTCACCCGTCACATGCTGGCCGGGCGCCTTGCTCAGCAGCTCATCCATCCCGGCATCCGATTTGGCATAACCCAGCTCATATCGGGTGTCGCGATTCTGATCCAGAAAAGACTGGAGGCTCTGTGTTGTAAAGGAGAGCAGCAGGACGCCACGGTCATTTATCGGCGCAGTAATATCATAATGAGGAATTGAGCTCATGCCATGCAGCGGCACCATCTGGCGATGCTGGCTGATACTCTGACGCATGTCTTCGAGGCAGACCGGGCCGATACTGCCCTTGAAATCGGAAACCACCGGCACGCCCTTGGCATCGGCAAGGGTAAAGGCCAGCGTTTTGGGAAACCAGGTCTCCAATATCTGCGCCAGATCAAAGAGGTGCGCGTCGGGGTCGGGGGCGCTCAGCACGCTGCCCAGAAAATCCCTTTTCTCCTGTACCAGCAAAGCCGCCATCTGCCGGTACGAACGGATTTCCACAGACAGAATCTGGACTGCCGCCTTGACGCTGAAAGTCGCATCGTGTTGCGACCGTTCGACCTCATCCTGCGTATCGCGAAGAATACCGATACTGATACTCGCCACCATCAGAATGGAAAAGCCAGCATGGATTGCCAGAAAAATATCCAGCGCACTGAGTTCGGTCCAGGATCGTTTCATGGCGGAACCTTAAGGTCATATCCGACATGAATGTTAGCACGTAAAATTGCCCCTTGCTTCGCACCGGACCGCGTAACTATTGCCCTTGCTTCGCGCCGGACTTGGTATGATTCCACCTGTCCACAGGAGGGTCCCCATGAGCCAGTCAGATAGCATCGATCTGCGCCGCTTTGCGCGCGTTGACTTCCGCGCCCCGGTACAGCTCGATTTCAGACGGGGTGAATATTCAGGTCATTTGCTCGATATTGCGCTCAAGGGCGCGCTGGTCGAAACACCCGCACCGCTAGAGGCACAGCATGGCGAAATCTGCCGTCTGACCCTGCCGCTGGGAACGGGTGGCGAAGAAAAGATCGTGATGGAAGGAAAAGTCGCCTACGCTCATGGCAGGCGAATCGGCATCGAATGCTATCTCATCAATCTCGACAGCGTGACCAGACTGCGCAGGCTGATCGAACTCAATCTCGGCGATCCAGATCTGCTGGAGCGCGAGTTTCCCCATCTTCATAAACAGTGGAAACAGGACTCGATTGAATCTTGACGGGAACCGAAACGCATCACCCACAGGCTTCAATCCTCGCCCACCCCGGAGGGCGGGCGCTACCGTATCGATATTCTTGATATTGTAAACCATCTAGGTTTCAATCCTCGCCCACCCCGGAGGGCGGGCGCTACGTTTGGTAAATATGATCCTTTGGTAGATAAGTTGCGTGTTTCAATCCTCGCCCACCCCGGAGGGCGGGCGCTACAACAGTCAGGCCTGTTTACATTTCAGCGACTAAAGTTTCAATCCTCGCCCACCCCGGAGGGCGGGCGCTACTGTCAAGATTATGGCGGATGTTAGGATGTTAGAGTGTTTCAATCCTCGCCCACCCCGGAGGGCGGGCGCTACCCATAATGGCCCATGAGGCCCTTAGGGCCTCACAGTTTCAATCCTCGCCCACCCCGGAGGGCGGGCGCTACTTTCAGGGTGCGCATAACATTGAGGAGATAGACATGTTTCAATCCTCGCCCACCCCGGAGGGCGGGCGCTACATGCGGGGGCCTAGTACGCTTCCAAACCCATGTCAAGTTTCAATCCTCGCCCACCCCGGAGGGCGGGCGCTACGAGGATGCTTTTACGCAGGGGCTATACCCTCGCCGTTTCAATCCTCGCCCACCCCGGAGGGCGGGCGCTACCTTTGCAGTCAGCGAAGGCGTGCCGATTGCTATCTGGTTTCAATCCTCGCCCACCCCGGAGGGCGGGCGCTACCGAGGCAATACAGCGCAGCTTCTTCATGCTTCGGTTTCAATCCTCGCCCACCCCGGAGGGCGGGCGCTACTTTGCGTGGTCATGGTTTAGGCTCCCATCAAAAAGGTTTCAATCCTCGCCCACCCCGG
>JAUYFQ010000147.1 GCA_030690895.1 Sulfuricellaceae bacterium | reverse complement strand
AAACAACCCAGTGAGAGCTCATGAAAGAAAGCCGGCCATGCGCGGGGTGCAAAAAGCACTTTCATCCGCGCGCACAGAGTCCGAAGCAACGATTCTGTAGCGAATCGATCTGCCAGAAAGAAAGGCGCCGGCGCTGGCAAGCGGCGAAACGCCAAACCGACCTGGACTACCGGGAGAACCAGGCGCTGGCCCAGGCCAAGTGGGCCGGAGCGAACCCGTCGTACTGGTCGGATCACCGGCAGCGTAACCCGGATTACGTGAAACGAAACCGCGAGCGGCAACGAGAACGGGACGCGCGGCGACGCGTCACGCCTGTGCTTGCAAAGAGTGACGCGTGGGTGCCGGAAACTGGCGTGCCCTCAGGGATTTACCGGCTCAGCCCGGTCACGGGTGACGATCTTGCAAAGAGTGACGCGTGGATGGTTCGAATTACCGACGTATCACGACCTTGCGAAGACTGACCGCGATACCTGTCGCTCGCCCGTTTCCCCGAAACCGGGTTTGCAACAGACAATAGCGGGAATCCTGCGGACAAAAAAAACCCGATATCTTGTATCGGGTGAATCCAATCCTTGCGGATCAGAGGAGGAGTAGAGCGATCTTATAACTCCTCATCGTCCGTGAGTAGGCGTAGCCCTCTAAACGTCGATATTGCGAGCGTACAGCGCGTTCGATTCAATGAAGGCTCTACGCGGTTCGACATCATCACCCATCAGTGTGGTGAAGATTTCATCCGCGGCAATGGCGTCGTCAATCTGTACTCGCAGCAGGCGACGCACGGTCGGATCCATGGTCGTTTCCCACAGCTGCCCGGGATTCATTTCGCCCAGGCCTTTGTAGCGCTGCTTGGCCAGACCGCGCTCGACTTCGTTCAGCATCCACTTCATGGCGTCGGCAAAACTGGTTACCGCCAGCGATTTCTCGCCGCGACGAATGACCGCTCCCTCGCCCATGAGACCGGCAATCATTTGAGCGGTCCGTCGAATCTGCAGATAGTCGCCCGAGAGCAGAAAATCCTCGTCTATGCGTCCGACACGCAAGTTGCCGTGGCGCATGCGAATCACCGCCAGCATCCAGCGCTCGTGCTTGTCATCGAAACGCGATTCGATGCGAACCTCGCTGGAGAGATGGGCGCTGATGCGTTCCGCACTGGCGCGCGTGGCGGCCTCGCTCGACGTGTCCACCTCGATGTCGTGAGCAAGCAGGGCGTGCAGGACTTGGCCGTCGATGAAATCCGTGACGCGGCGGATCACGGCTTCAGAAAGCAGATAGGCGCGGGCCAAACTACCCAACGCCTCGCCTTCGACCGAGGCGGCGCCGGTGCGCGGAGTCAGTTGCGTACCCTCCAGCGCAAGCCGCAGCAAATGCTGGTTGAGTTCGTGGTCGTCCTTGATATAGGTCTCGCTCTTGCCGTGCTTGATCTTGTACAGCGGCGGCTGGGCAATATAGATGTGACCACGCTCAACCAGTTCCGGCATTTGCCGATAGAGGAAGGTCAGCAGCAGGGTGCGAATGTGGGCGCCATCAACGTCGGCGTCGGTCATGATGATGATGCGGTGGTAGCGCAGCTTTGCGATGTCGAAATCCTCGGCGCCAATGCCGCAGCCGAGTGCGGTCACCAGAGTCACGATCTGCTCGCTTGAAATCACCTTGTCGTAGCGGGCCTTTTCGACGTTGAGCACCTTGCCGCGCAGCGGCAGGATAGCCTGGAACTTTCGATCACGACCCTGTTTGGCCGAACCGCCGGCGGAATCGCCTTCGACGATATAGATCTCGCACAAGGCGGGATCCTTTTCCTGGCAGTCGGCCAGTTTGCCGGGCAGTCCAAGACCATCGAGCACCCCTTTGCGCCGCGTCATATCGCGCGCCTTGCGCGCGGCTTCGCGGGCACGGGCAGCCTCGACAATCTTCCCGGTAATGATCTTGGCATCGATCGGACGTTCCAGAAGATAATCTGCAAGCTTCTGTGCGACAACTTCTTCGATCGCCGGTCGCGCTTCTGAGGAGACCAGCTTCATCTTGGTTTGCGAGGCAAACTTGGGATCCGGCATCTTTACAGAAAGTACACAGGCCAAGCCTTCGCGCATGTCGTCGCCGGTAATCTCGACCTTGGCCTTCCTGGCGATTTCATTTTCTTCGATGTACTTGTTGATGACGCGAGTCATTGCCGCGCGCAGGCCGGTAAGGTGAGTACCACCATCGGATTGCGGAATATTATTGGTGAAACACAGCACTTGTTCAGCGTAGGAGTCGTTCCATTGCATGGCGACTTCGACATCGATATTGACCCCATTCTGTACCGAGACTCCTGACGAGTGGAATACAGAGGGATGCAATACGGTCTTGGTGCGATTGATGTACTCGACGAATCCCTTGACGCCTCCCGAGAAGGCGAAGTCTTCCTCCTTGACGTTGCGCTGGTCGATCAGCTTGATCTTGACGCCGTTATTGAGAAAGGAGAGTTCGCGCAAGCGCTTGGCCAGAATGTCGTAGTGGAATTCGACGTTGTCGAAGATTTCCCCGTCGGCCATGAAATGTACTTCAGTGCCGCGTTTTTCGGTGTCACCGAGAACCCTCAGGGGCGACACCTCGACCCCATTCTGGATTTCAAGCAGGCGATCAACGGCGTGGCCGCGATTGAATTCCATCAGGTACTTCTTGCCATCGCGACGGATGATCAGGCGCAGCCATACGGACAGAGCGTTGACGCAGGAAACGCCAACACCATGCAAGCCGCCGGAAACCTTGTAGGAATTTTGATTGAACTTGCCTCCGGCATGGAGGACGCACATCACAATCTCGGCCGCCGAACGCTTGGGTTCATGCTTGTCGTCAAATTTGATTCCCGTCGGAATGCCGCGTCCATTGTCGGTGACCGAGATCGAGCTATCGGTGTGAATGGTGACTACGATATCGTCGCAGTGTCCCGCCAGCGCTTCATCGATCGCGTTATCGACAACTTCGAACACCATGTGATGCAGGCCGGTGCCATCGGAGGTGTCGCCAATATACATGCCCGGGCGTTTGCGAACAGCCTCGAGGCCTTCAAGCTGCTGGATGCTCGATTCGTCGTAGGCGAGTGAGGTGTTGCTTGGTGTCATGGAGTTCTTTTCTTGTTTTGATGTCAGATGCGCATTGGCATCACAACGTACTTGAATGTCTCGTTGCCGGGCAGCACAAAAAGTGCGCTGGAGTTCGCATCGGCAAGATGCAATTCGATAGTTTCGTTATTGACGTTGTTCAATACATCGAGCAGGTAGGTGACGTTAAAACCTACATCCAGAGCGTCGCCGTTGTAGTCAATTTCAATTTCTTCCTGCGCTTCTTCCTGTTCCGCATTGCTGGAGATGATCTTAAGGCTGCCCTCTGCGAGAACCAGACGCACACCGCGAAACTTTTCGTTGGTCAGGATGGCTGCCCGCAGCAGCGAATGCAATAGTGCATCCCGAGAAAGTTTGATCAGCTTGCTGTGATGTTGCGGAATAACGCGTTCATAGTCCGGAAACTTGCCATCGATCAGCTTGGAAACCAGTTCGATATTGCCAAAACTGAAACGGGCCTGGGTTGAGGTCAGGGTGACTTCGAGTGGATCGTCGTTGTCGGCCAACTGGCGCGACAACTCGAGTATTGTCTTGCGCGGAAGAATAACTTCGATGGGTGCCGGCGCGTCGGCAAGTGTTTCGGCAGCGTAGGCGAGTCGATGGCCATCGGTAGCCACCATGCGCAATTCCTTCCCTTTCGCCACCAGCAACAGACCGTTCAGGTAGTAGCGGATATCCTGTTGCGCCATGGAGTACTGAACCAGAGCCAGCAAACGTTTCATCTGCTTTTGGGTAATCGACAGGCGTGAAGCCTGGCCCTCGGCCGTGGTCATGCGCGGAAAGTCTTCAGCGGGAAGCGTCTGCAGGTTGAAACGGCTCTTGCCGGCTTTCAACTGCAATCTTTTCTCATCGAGTGCCAGGCTGACTTCAGCAGTTTCGGGCAGGGAGCGCAAGATATCCTGCAACTTTCGCGCACCCACAGTGATGCCTGCCTTGTCAGATCCCAGGGTCGAGGTCTTGGTCGTGATCTGAATTTCAATATCTGTAGCCAGCAAGGTAAGCTTTTCCCCATCCTTCTCCATCAGAACATTGGAAAGTATTGGCAGGGTATGGCGCTTTTCGACGATGCCGCATACCGACTGCAGAGGGAAAAGGAGTTGATCGCGTGGACCTTTAAATAGGAGCATATATAGATCTCTTATGATTAATAAGGGAGGCTCTGCGCTGTGAATAAATGAATATTTTTCAATTAATACAAATAATTATAACGTGGATAAGCCTGTTGATAACTACTCGATCCGATTGTGCATGATTGTGGATCAATAGTGTTGCACCCCTTTGTAGTAGGGTTTATCCACAATGTTTCATGATCTTGTTCGGTGAGCTTACCCACAGGTCAACCCTTGATGGTCTGCATCAGGACATGCAGGTCGTTATTGAGTCTGGTGTCCTTGCCACGCAAGTCCAAGATGGTTCGACAGGCGTGCATTACCGTGGTGTGATCACGTCCGCCAAAAGCTTCACCTATTTCGGGGAGGCTGTGTGAGGTCAATTCGCGGGTTAGCCACATGGCTACCTGGCGGGGCCTGGCAATGGCTCGGGTGCGTTTTTGGGAGTACATGTCGGCGACTTTGATTTTATAGAAGTCGGAGACGGTTTTTTGGACCAGTTCGAGTGATATCTGGCGGTTGGTGGCGCCGATGATGTCGCGTAGAGCTTCCTTGGCTACTTCCAGGTTTATATCGCGACCATGAAAACGGGCGTAGGCGACTACGCGATTGAGAGCGCCTTCAAGCTCTCTCACATTGGATCGAAGATTTTTTGCGATCAGGAAGGAAACCTCGTCCGAAATGCTTATATGTTCCGCCTCGGCTTTTTTCTTGAGGATCGCAATGCGCATTTCGAGTTCAGGAGGTTCGATGGCTACGGTGAGGCCCCAGTCGAAACGCGAAACCAGACGTTCTTCGAGTCCCTGGACATCTTTCGGGTAGGTGTCGCAGGTAATGATGATTTGCTTTTTTGCCTCGACGAGAGCATTGAACGCGTAGAAAAATTCCTCCTGCGTCCGATCCTTTCGGTTGAAAAACTGGATATCGTCGATCAGCAGCAAGTCGAGCGAACGGTAGTAGCGTTTGAACGCTTCGCGCGAATTCTGCTGGAAGGCTCGCACCACGTCGGAGAAATAGTCTTCGGCATGGACGTAACGAACTTCCATTGTTGGATTGGCGACATAGATCGAATTGCCAATTGCGTGAATCAGGTGAGTCTTGCCCAAACCAACACCACCGTAGATAAACAAGGGGTTATAGGAAACCCCTGGATTCATCGCTACTTGTTGGGCGGCAGCACGGGCCAGATCATTGGCGCGGCCCGTGACCAGCGTATCGAAAGTCAACTCGGCGTTGAGTCGGGTCTTTTCGTAGGCGGGGTCACCGCTTTTCGCAGCCACAGCAACCGGTGCGGTCGCAGGCGCCGGTTCGACACTCACTATGGCAGGAGGGATATCTGCAACAACGCCGGCTACGGCGAGATTGATGTTGATCGGAGTGGAATAGAACTCAAGTCCCAGGGCTTCGATCTGCGTCAGATATCGCTCCCGCACCCATTGCATGACAAAACGGTTAGGGGCAATCAAGCGGAAATGCCTTGGGCCGGCTTCATCGGTTTCCAGACGCAGGCCCTTTATCCATGTGTTGAACTGCTGTGCAGGAAGCTCCTGCTCGAAGCGGTTCAGACAGGTGGACCAGAATTCTTTCATTGTGATCGGATAGGCTCGGGACGAGAAACGGCGGGATGGAATCGTGTGATTGTAATGTTCTTGTAGTGCCGCCCGTTTGCGTTGGCTGCCGACGCATTCTAGCTGTTTCATCAATAGTTATCCACAGCCTTGGCAAGTTGTTGCCCTTGACAAATCGGCCGCGAAAGGCTGTAATCCGCCGTTTTTCTTAATTCAGGGGATATTGCCATGAAACGCACCTACCAGCCTTCGGTTGTGCGCCGTAAGCGCACCCACGGCTTCCTAGTGCGCATGCGCACCCGCGGTGGCCGTGCTGTTATACGGGCGCGTCGTGCCAAGGGCCGTCATCGTCTCGGCGTCTGAACACAAGGCTTCGTTCTGCTTTGAGCAGCGCCTGCATCGGCCGGAGGAATATTCATCGGTCATGGCGACGCGACGGGTGGTGCGGGGCGAGTGTTTTGATCTGCACTATAGCCAGGCCGTCGGGGATCGCAAGGCGCGCCTCGGTTTAATCGTACCGAAGCGGCTGGCGCGTGCTGCCTCATTGCGCAATGCGATCAAACGGCAGGGACGCGAGGCGTTCCGCTTGATGGCGATTGAAATGCGGCCGCGCGATTTGGTTTTGCGCCTGAAGCGGCCATTCGTAGGCGCAAAGGCCGGAGACAGCGCGCAGCGAAAAGTCTGGCGGACGGAAATCGAAATCCTCCTGAGACGTCTTCCGTCGCAATCGCAATGAGGTCTTTGCTCGTTCAGCCGCTGTTATTTCTGATCCGTGCCTACCAGCTAGCGATCAGCCCCATGCTAGGCAGTCGCTGCCGTTTTCACCCGAGTTGCTCGGAGTACTCCATGGAGGCGCTGCGTTGCCACGGTTTACTCAGGGGCCTGTGGCTGGCTGTGCGACGAATCGGGCGTTGCCACCCCTGGCATCCGGGCGGGTATGATCCGATTCCCTGATTTTTCTGTATTTCTGACCTGAATCACTGCCGAGACAGCAATGGATAACCGACGATTGATCCTGCTTTTGGTGTTCAGTTTCTCGCTGATCATGCTTTGGGACGCCTGGCAAAAACAGAGTCAGCCCAAGTTGGCGACCGCGACGACGACAGCGGCACCTGCGGCGGGTGCGCCGACCGGCGTGGTGCCAACGCCGACTTTGCCGACTGCCGGCGCCGGGGTGGTACCGGCCGCCGTTCCGACGACTGCTGTTGCAGTTGCACCCGGAGCAGCGACCGCAAAAATCAGGACCGATCTGTATGTAGCGGATATTTCGTCACAGGGCGGCGACATCGCGCGCCTTGAACTGGTTCGCCATCCCGACACCGAAGATAAGTCGAAGCATTTTGTGCTGTTCGACAATGGCGTCAAGCACGTCTATCTGGCTCAATCCGGGGTGATCGGCGAGGGCTTGCCGAATCACAAGACGGAGTGGAAGCTGGCGGCCGGCGAGCATGTGCTCAAGGATGGCGCGCAGCAGCTTGAAGTTCGCCTGGAGGCAAGCACCGCCAGTGGCGGCAAGGTGCTGAAGACCTATGTGTTTCATCGCGGAAGCTATCAGATCGAGGTGCGTCACGAAGGTGTGGCACCGGGCGCCCATGCCTATTACCAGATTACCCGCGATGGCAAGCCGGCTGGGGGCCAGAGCAATTCGATGATGATGGGGGTGGTGACTTTCACCGGACCGGCGGTTTTTACCGACGCCGAAAAGTTCCAGAAAGTGGAGTTCGCCGATATCCTCAAGAACAAGGCGAAGTTTGCACAGAAAGCCGACAACGGCTGGCTGGCGATGGTGCAGCATTATTTTGTGTCGGCCTGGTTGCCGACGGCCGGCACGGCGCGCGAGTTTTATATGCGCAAG
>JAUYFQ010000136.1 GCA_030690895.1 Sulfuricellaceae bacterium | reverse complement strand
TTGCTCAAGCTGGAAGGCAACAACCCGGCCGGGTCGGTCAAGGACAGGCCAGCCCTATCCATGATCGTGCGCGCCGAAGCCCGTGGCGACATTCGTCCGGGGGACACCCTGATCGAAGCCACCAGCGGCAATACCGGCATTGCGCTGGCCATGGCTGCCGCCATGCGCGGCTACAAAATGGTGCTGGTCATGCCGGAGCACATGAGCGTGGAACGGCGCCAAATCATGAGGGCTTTCGGTGCGGAAATCGTCCTCACCCCGAAAGCAGGCAGCATGGAAGCCGCCATTGACACCGCCAACCGCCTCAAGCTTGAGGGCAAAGGCATCATTCTCGACCAGTTTTCCAACCCGGATAATCCTCTGGCCCATTACGAAGGGACGGGCCCGGAGATCTGGCGCGATAGCGATGGAAAAATCACCCACTTCGTCAGCAGCATGGGCACCACTGGAACGATCATGGGCTGCTCTCGCTACCTCAAGGAGCAGAACCCGCAGATTCAGGTGATCGGCGCACAGCCTGAGGAAGGCTCTCAAATTCCAGGCATCCGCAAATGGCCGCAAGCCTACCTTCCAAAAATATGTGATTTCAGCCGGGTTGACCAAATTCTGGAAGTCAACCAGAACGATGCGGAAGACATGACGCGCCGCCTGGCAAGCGAAGAAGGTGTTTTTGCCGGCATTTCTTCCGGCGGCGCGCTGGTTGCGGCCTTGCGAATTTCTGAACAGATCAATCACGCAGTCATCGTCTCCATTGTCTGCGACCGTGGCGACAGATACTTGTCCACTGGAGTTTTTCCCGCCTAATTCAAAGGAGCCGCGCCATGAAAGTCGTGCAAAGCCAGTTTTCTTCAATTCAGGAACCCGACTTCAGCGCATTGGCAGCGGCCGATCCCCAGCTTATTCTGGTATTTGGTGTCGAGTTTTTTCCCAGCCTGAATTTTCCGATGCCTTGATGCTTTCTTTCCCCAAAGCAAGGGTTTTAGGATGCTCGACTGCGAGCGAAATCACCAATCAGGGTATCAGTGACCATATGGCAGTGCTAAGCGCCATTCACTTCGATCAACCTTAAAAACTTAGTTGAACCACGAAATACACGAAAAACACGAAACGGGGTAAGCAGGCATTTCACCGGAAGGCGAAAGCTCGCAAAAAATTCATAAAGATACAAGATGACTGCGCATCACCTGATGGGTGAGTGGACAATCCTGTTCAACCAATTGTCGCCTAGAGGCGCCTACTTTTGGTTTATTTCGTGTATTTCGTGTGTTTCGTGGTCGAAATGCGGTTTTTAGGATGATTTCTCCACCATCCCTGAACTGCTCAGCAGCCTGGAAGCCGAAACCAGTCTCCTGTTGCCTCTGTTGGAAAAAATTGCGCCTGCCGAATAAGTGCACCCATTAAGGTAAAATAGCTCTTCCATCCTGAAATACAAGATTGAGGTGCCCGAGAAATGCCACTTGTCCGAGCCTGTGACTTCCCCGACGATCTTTACTACAACGTCGAAAATAATGTCTGGGCGCGCCTGGAGGCGGATGGCACGTTAACTGTCGGCATGACCGCTTACGGTTGCGCGCTGGCGGGTGAAATCGTCTCCTGCCTGCCCAAAAAACCGGGCAAGGAGATCGATCTGAGCAAGTCTGTCGCCACAGTCGAATCCGGCAAGTGGGTCGGCCCTGTCAAGGCACCGGCCGGCGGTGAAATCCTTGCCGTCAACGAAGTGCTGGATGCCCATCCAGGAACAATGAACACCGACCCTTACGGCGCTGGGTGGATAGTCCGACTGAAGCCATCAAACTGGGAATCCGACGTCACCTTATTGATCACAGGCAGTGCAGTTGCAGCAGCCTTTGAAGAAAAAATGGATATGGAAGGTTTTGCCGGTTGCTGAATTTGATGCCGCACAGTTACCCCCCTCCCCTTTATACCCGACAGGGTGAACCCTCCCCCATGCACCCGCAAGGAGTGTCCCCGCCGGGATTGGCTGCAAGCCGCTTAATCCGGCGAGACGGGAAAGGGGGCAATGGTGAAGGTCGCTTGGTTCTACCTGAAGCGCTGGAAGACATTCGGCTGGATGCCGACCTGGTCGAGCAATGTGTGCAGCAGCAAGGCACACATCCTGCCCATGCACTCAACTTTCACAGCCCCGGTTTCAAGACCTGCGCCACAAGCTGCGGCAACAAGCAGTGGCCCGCCATTTCGATCACCGGTGCGGACTGCAAGCTGCAATGCGACCACTGCAAGGCAAAAATACTCGAACCCATGCAAGCCGCCCGCACGCCGGACGACTTGTGGCGTATCGTCAACGGCGCCATGGCTGGCGGGGCAAAAGGCATGCTGCTCACTGGCGGCTCTAGCCACCGCAACGAGGTCGATTACAGTGCTTTTTTTCCGACGCTGAGACGCATCAAAACCGCATTTCCACAATTCGCCATTGCCGCACACACCGCGCTGGTCAACCGCGAAACCGCACAACGCATGGCAGATGCTGGCATCGACACCGCCATGCTGGACATCATCGGCGCACAGGACACAATTTCCCAGGTCTACCACCTCAAACGCCCGGTCGCCGACTTCGAACACAGCCTGGCCTGCCTGGCTGACACCCGGATGCGCGTCGTTCCCCACATCGTCATCGGCCTGCATTATGGCAAACTGCTGGGCGAGTGGTACGCGTTGGAGATCCTGCAACGCCACCCTTGCGAGGCCGTTGTGCTGGTCGTCGCCATGCCCTTTTACGCACCGCCCGGCCGCCCCTTCGCCACCCCGGACAGCCGCGCAGTCGGTCGATTTTTTCTCGATGCGCGAAAAGCGCTACCGGATACCTCCCTGTCACTGGGCTGCGCTCGTCCGGCGGGCAGGGTCAAATTGGAAATTGAAAGCTACGCGGTGCTGGCCGGACTGGATGGTCTCGCCCACCCATCGGAAGGCATAACGGAACTGGCAGCCCAACTTGGCCGAAAAACCAGCCTGTCGCCCACTTGCTGCTCCATGATGAATACTGCCATATGAACATGAAAACAGCCATTAAACCACGGGGAACACGGGGGGCACGGGGTGAAAGGGATTATTGTAACGACATGATCTTCCCCGTGCGCCCCGTGTTCCCAGTGGTTAAACAAGGTTTTTAGATGAATCTCCTCAAAGCCCTTGCCACCGTCGGCAGCATGACCTTGCTTTCCAGAGTGTTGGGATTTGTACGCGACACCATCATCGCTCGGGCATTTGGCGCGGGCATCGCGACCGATGCTTTTTTCGTCGCCTTCAAGCTCCCCAACCTGCTGCGCCGCCTGTTTGCCGAGGGCGCCTTCTCACAGGCCTTCGTGCCGATACTGGCGGAATACAAGAATAAACAAGGGCATGAGGCCACCCGCGATCTGGTTGATCATGTCGCCACTTTGCTGGCGCTGATCCTGTTTGTCGTCAGCGTTATCGGTATTCTTGCCGCACCCGTGGTGGTCTACCTCAGCGCACCTGGATTCGCCGATGAATCTGCCAAGTTTGACCTGACAGTGCAACTGCTGCGCTATATCTTCCCTTACATATTCTTCATTTCGCTGGTGTCACTGGCCTCCGGCGTACTCAATACCTATAGCCGCTTTGCAGTGCCTGCCTTCACGCCGGCGTTGCTCAACCTCTCATTCATCGGTTGCGCCCTGTGGCTCACTCCCTATATGAACCCGCCGGTGCTGGCGCTGGCCGTGGCCGTGCTTTTGGGCGGCATCCTGCAACTCGGTCTGCAACTGCCTTTCCTGGCGAAGATCGGCCTGTTGCCTCGCTGGCGTCTGAATCTGAAGGATGAGGGTGTCTGGCGCATCCTGAAACTGATGGGGCCCGCCGTGCTGGGCGTATCGGTCGCCCAGATCAGCCTGCTGATCAACACCATTTTTGCCTCCTTCCTCGACACCGGCAGCGTCTCCTGGCTGTATTACGCCGATCGCCTGATGGAGTTTCCCACTGCCTTGCTGGGCGTGGCGCTGGGCACCATCCTGCTGCCCTCGCTGGCCAAGCACTACGCCGACGATGATCCCCAACAGTTCTCCAGCCTGCTCGACTGGGGCTTGCGCCTGACTTTGATCCTCGCTCTGCCCGCTGCGCTGGGCCTGGCCATGCTGGCCGTGCCGCTGATCTCCACCCTGTTCTTCTATGGAAAATTCAGCCTGCACGACCTGTGGATGACGCGCGAAGCGCTGATGGCCTATAGCGCGGGTCTACTCGGCCTGATCATGGTCAAGATTCTGGCGCCCGGCTTCTACGCCCGCCAGAACATCAAAACCCCGGTCAAAATCGCCCTCTTCACCCTCTTCGCCACCCAGCTCATGAACCTCGCCTTCGTCTGGCACCTCAAGCACGCCGGACTGGCGCTGGCCATCGGCCTGGGCGCCTGCATCAATGCTGGCCTGCTCTATTACCAGCTCAGACGCCACGACATCTACACCCCGCAACCCGGCTGGGCGCTGTTCCTGCTGAAAGTAATCCTGGCGCTGGCCACCATGGGCGGCGCATTGTGGTTCGCCATGGGAGAGGAATCCGTCTGGCTGACCGGCCACATCCTCGCCCGCGCCTGGCGGCTAACGTGGGTGATTTTGTTGGGGGCGGGCACTTACTTCGCTACCTTGGCGCTGCTGGGGTTCAGGCTTGGGGATTTTGTACGAAGGGGGGCGTGATGCTTAAAACCTCATTTCAACCACGAAACACACGAAATATAACAATGAGTTTGATACGGATAGAGCCTGCTCACTCACCCGTTAGGTGAGGTGAAAAACCTTGTATCCACTTGTGCCCTTTGGGTATCTGAATTTTTGCGAGCTTTCGCCTGGTGGCGAAATGCCTGCTTACCCCGTTTCGTGTGTTTCGTGGTCAACTGAGTTTTTTAGGATGAAGGCCCAATGAATGTCGAAATTGTGGACTATCACTGAAGGAGCCATCGCGCGCGAAACCATGGGAGACGCGCTCTCGCGCATCCCCCGTTGCCACCTGTTGGCTGCCTGATAGGCAGCATACATGACACTGTAGTTGCTGAAGCTCATCTGGAGCACATCCTGCGTGCGTAGTTGCTGGCCTCCCAGGACGCCAGCAACGCCGGAATGGCTGCGTAGATCATGCTGTTTGTCGCTGTTAATGTCGAAATATCGTAAAAATGACCCACCCAGCTCAGCAGAACAGGCGTCACCATAAAAGCCCATATCGATAGTGCAAAAGTGAAGAACATCAGTCCGAGCGCAAACCGGCTCTGCAACATTTGCGCCACGCCCGGCAATAACAAGGAAATCAGGAATGCGGCCAGCGGGCGCTGAATAAGCAATTTTACGCCGCGCACCTTGCCTGGCAGCCCAGATGCAATATGTGGCGCGACATTGGCATGACTGCATTTCAAACCCAGCAGCCCCAGCAGTCGCTGCGCCGTGACTGGGGAAGCAGGATAAGCACGCCAAACAGCACCCGCTTCATCTTTCAACGTAATCGTTCCTGATGCCTCGGCTGGCATGCCAAATCCAGGCGGAGGGGCATAGCTGGCAGAAACCCGGCTACGTGGCAAATCTGCCAGCAATTTTTCCCGCCCTCCCGAACCCACTTCAAAAATCAGCAGCCGCTGCTTGGTCAACACCCAAACATTGCGGTTGAACAAGGGAAAAAATCGCGATGCCAGAACCGGCAAAACCTCGCGAACCTGTTCGCCCGGATTCAGGCAACTCCTGACAGCACTGGACTGCCTGAGCCATTTTGTCCAAGGCATAATCAGGACGTCTTCATAACGGGGGTTTTGCATACGTTTTTGTGCGAACCTAGCGAAGGGGTATGTTGGCCCAATGAGCGCAACCACTAAGGCAATTCCAGAAAATACTCCCAAAATCACAAAAAAGATCGTTCCAAGTCCATGAATCAGAGCCACTACAATTATTGCCAATGGAACGCCAAACCCGAGAAGCATGGCGAAATAGAGTAGGGATAAAGTAAAAATCGGCCAGTTGAGCTTGATTACCCCCAACAATTGCTGCTTCGCTGACAACAACGGCAAGTTTGCGCCAATAATACCCTTGCCATCATCCGACTCAGACGCAGGCACTGTTGCGTCCCGACGCTTCCTAATGGCATAACCAAGCAGAGCCACTGCGCCCAGCAGCACAGCGGCAATTTGCGCAAACTGCAAGACGTCTGACCACAATTGACGATCCGCATAAGCATCCTTGAGGATTTTAGTAATTTCCTCATCACCCCAAGACCCAAGATGCTGGCCGCTATGGTCAAACTGTTGCAAGGAAAAATCTACCCGGTCAGCAATCAGCAGGCGATGACCCAGCCACAGAAAATCCGTCGGTTCAGGGAGCTTGGCACGCAGCGGGTACGCATGCAGGAGTTCGCCTTCAGCATCCAACTCCTGCACCATGCCCACTTGCATCCCGTGTCTCATCACGCTGACGGTAATCGTATTCTGTCCAACCGGGCTACGTCGCGCCAATGTCGGCCAGACAGCCACGCCATCTCCGATCGCGGGAACGGTTGCCACCGGGTTCAGCGTATCTCCGGCAAGCTGGCGAATTTGATGATGATTGGTATCGACCACCCACCACCGCTCATCTTCAAACCACAGTCCATTGGCGTAACGGAACAGGTCGGGTGCGCTCTGGGCAAGGAATTTTCCCTCCTCACTGAATAGCAGTACACGATGATCGCCGCCACTGCCCACCGCAATGCGCCCATCCGGCGAAGTTGCCAGATGGTAAGTTTCGTTGAAGGGCATATCGATACCGCTGGGGATGACGCGATTGACCTCGCGTCCGGCTTCATCCATGACCAGCCACTCCTGCTGCCCGATTACGCCAAGCAGCATTCTGTGTTGCCCGTCTCGAATCGGCAAAGGAGCTATGGCGTTGACCGGGCCCGGCAAGTGATCGAGTGGGATGTGGTAACGCAACTTGCCTTCTGGATCGGCAATATACAAATCCTGATCGACGATTAGCCACACTTCGCCAGAACTGGCGCGCTCGATCACGCGCGGCCCCCAGTGTTCAGATTTGCGGTTGACCGCGTATATCGACAGTGCAGCTGCTGCCAGCGACAACAGCAACAAAACACCTATCGCCAGCTCGGCTCCTGATTTACGCTCCATGCGTTCCTCATGATGTTTTCATATAAAGAACGCATCTTAGCCCGAATTTTGCACAAACAGGGCGAATAACAAAGTAAGCATTTGATATAATACGAGTTATCAAAAAACATATTCGTAAAAAATGACTACTTGTACTCGCCCTGATGCCAATTCTACCCCAGAACAACTCCGCTTT
>JAUYFQ010000132.1 GCA_030690895.1 Sulfuricellaceae bacterium | reverse complement strand
CACCCTACAAAAAAGCCGGATGGTCCATTCGCCAACGTCGGCCTGTCGCGCCGGCGACCCGCCGGCTACGTCGGCCTGAGCGGAAGGACGAACCCGGCGGGACGCCTGCGCTACATGTGGGCCTTCGGCTAATGGACAATCTGGGATAAAGCCGCAGCCCCTGGCCTATGCGCGGTGATTCCCGGTAATCACCCGTTCCGCTTGTGCTCCACGACCTTTTCAATCACCCGGCTGGCCCAGTCCTTGGCGCCCAGGCCGAAGGCGATGGCGAAGGCCAGGCCGATGGCGCCGAAGCTGATGATGAACGCGGCCGTGAGTAGTTCGTTGGCGATCTGCAATTGCTCCATGGCCATGAAGAACACGAACACCAGCATGGCGTATTCGGAGAAGGTGGATACGGTGAGCGCGCCCTGGAACTCCATATTGTTCAACCAGGCAAACACCAGGCGGTTGATGAAGCGTGCCAGGATGGTGCCGAATACCAGCACCAGAATGGCGACGATCACATTGGGGATGTACAGCACCACCTTGTTGAACAGGTCGGCCACCATCGACAGGCCGAGCGAGTTGGCGACGGTCACGATCATCACCAGGATGATCAGCCAGTAGACCAGGTTGCCGATCACGGTACCGACTGAAAGCTCCAGTTCGGCATGCTTCATGAAAGCCTCCAGGCCGGATTTCTCCGTGGCCTTGTCGAATTTGAGCAGGACGAGCAGGCGCATCACGCCGCTACGCGCCAGTTTGGCCAGCATCCAGCCGAGGACCAGGGCGATGATGGCGCCCAGTAGTTGCGGAACGAAGCTCGCCAGTTCCGTCCAGAACGAGGTGAGTGAGGCGACGAAGATGTCGAGTTCTTGCATGGCGTACTCCATGTGGTTGGATACCTGTAGGAGGCCCGCTTGCGGGCCGAATTTGAGGCTGTTTATAGCGCTAGTTAGTTACCAATTGTTCACGGGTGAGGAGGAATACCGTGTCCTCGCCGCCTTCGATTTGTGGCCAGGCGAAATCCAGGTGTGGGAAGGCGATTTCCAGGGCTTCGCGGTTGTGGCCGATTTCGACCACCAGCAGGCCGCCGGGATTCAGATGCTGGGCGGCATCGCGCAGGATGATGCGGGTGGCATCCAGGCCATCCTCGCCGGAGCCGAGTGCCAGCGTCGGCTCGTGCCGGTATTCCGGGGGCAGGGCGGCGACCGATTCGGCATTCACATAGGGTGGGTTGGAGACGATCAGGTCGTAGGTGGTGTCGCCCAGCGGCTTGAAGAGGTCGCCTTCGTGCAAGTGCAGGCGGTCGCTGTGGTGGTATTCCGTCACGTTGCGGAGCGCGACATCCAGCGCATCGGCTGACAGGTCCACGGCATCCACCTCGGCATCCGGAAAGGCTTCGGCCAGGAGAATGGCCAGACAGCCGGAACCGGTGCACAGGTCCAGCGCGCGCAACACCCCTTCCGGTTCGGCCAGCCAGGGTTGCAGCTGTTCCAGAATCAACGGTGCCAGGAAGGAGCGCGGCACGATCACCCGCTGATCGACATAGAAACGGTAGCCCTGCAGCCAGGCTTCGTGGGTCAGATAGGGCGCGGGAATACGCTCGCGGATGCGCCGCTCGATAATGTGGGCCAGCTTTTCCCGTTCCGGCGGCAGCAGGCGGGCATCCAGAAACGGGTCGAGGCGGTCCGGTGGCAGGTGCAGGCTGTGCAGGCAGAGATAGGCTGCTTCGTCATACGCTTCCGCGCTGCCGTGGCCGAAGAACAGGCCGGCTTCCTGAAAGCTCGAGACGGCGAAACGCAGCCAGTCGCGCAGGGTCACAAGTTCTGATTTGGCGTGCTCAAACATGCAGCAATTTCTCCAGGGTACGGCGGTAGATGCGCGCGAGTTGCACCAGTTCGTCCACGCCGACGTGCTCGTCGATCTTGTGGATGCTGGCGTTGATCGGGCCGAATTCCACGACCTGATCGGCGATGTCGGCGATGAAGCGGCCGTCCGAGGTGCCCCCGGTGGTGGATAGCTCGGGAACGATGCCGGCGACTTCCTGGATGGCTGCGGAGAGCGCCTCCACCAGCGAGCCGCGCGGGGTAAGGAAGGGGCGGGCGCCGATTTCCCATTCCAGGTCGTATTCAAGTGCGTGCCGGTCGAGCAGGACGGTGACGCGCGCTTGTAGGCAAGCGACGGAGCTGGCGGTGCCGAAGCGGAAGTTGAAGGCGATGTCGGCATGGCCGGGAATTACATTCGCCGCCCCCGTGCCGCTGTGCATGTTGGATATCTGCCAGGTGGTGGGCGGGAAGTATTCATTCCCATCGTCCCATACCGTGGCGGCGAGTTCGGCGATGGCGGGGGCGGCCAGATGCACCGGGTTCTTGCCCAGATGCGGGTAGGCGATGTGCGCCTGGATGCCCTTCACCCGCAGGCGTCCGTGCAGGGAACCGCGCCGCCCGTTCTTCATCATGTCGCCGAAGGTGGTGTTGCAGGTGGGCTCACCGACGATGCAGGCGTCGATGCGTTCATGGCGCGCGGCGAGCATTTCCACCACGCGCACCGTGCCGTCGATGGCCGGGCCTTCCTCGTCCGAGGTAATCAGCCAGGCGATGGAGCCAGGGTGCTCGGGATGTTCCGCGAGAAAGTCTTCGACAGCGGCAAGGAAAGCGGCGATGGAGCCTTTCATGTCCGCCGCGCCGCGACCATAGAGCTGGCCATCGCGTTCCACTGGTAGGAAGGGGTCGCTGCTCCATTGCTCCAGTGGGCCGGTGGGCACCACATCGGTGTGGCCGGCGAAGCAGACCAGCGGCGCGTTAGTGCCCCGGCGCGCCCAAAAATTGTTCACGCCGCCCTGGTTCACCGTTTCCACGCTGAAGCCAATGGCTTGCAGACGGGCTATCAGCCAGTCCTGGCAGCCGGCATCGTCGGGCGTCACGGAGCGGCGCGCGATCAGTTCGCGCGCATGGTCTAGAACCTTACTTGGCATTCAGCGCAGCCTCGATGGCCTGGGTGACTTCGCCTTCCACCTCGTGCAACACCTTCTCGGCGGGGCTGCCAGAGGCGATGGCGGTGGGGCGATTGAACAGCACGGTGGTGACGCCGGCCTTGTGGGTGAGGGTGACATGCAGGGGGCAGAGGCCAAGCAGGGTCGGGTCCAGATTGCTGACCTGATTCACATACCAGCCGCTGCAGAACACCAGCGAGGTGATGCCTTCCAACTGGTTGCGGTTGTAGTTCTCGCCCCACTTCTTCGCCATGCGCTTGAGGTTTTCCGAGATGGCCAGTTCATTCACCACGGCGTAGCCGGCGTCGTCCAGTTTCTGGCTGACCAGCTTGACGGCCTTCACCAGGGGCAGTTTGGCGGATTTCTCGTAGACGGCGGGGTTGGCTGCGAGTGCCGAGAAGGAAAAGGCGAACAGGGCAACGGCCAGGAGATGCTTGCTCAAATTCATACTCCACTCATTCGCCAAAAAACGCGCCGTAGTTCTCTTCGCTGAAACCGACTTGATACTGGCCGTCGCGGTCGAGGATAGGGCGCTTGATGACGCTGGCATTTTCCAGCATCAGCGCCACGGCGGAAGCCGCATCATTGACCTTCGCCCGGCGTTCTTCCGGGAACTTGCGCCAGGTCTGGCCGCTGCGATTGACCAGGGATTCCCAGCCCAGCAACTCGCACAACTCGTGCATCAGCGCTTCCGGCACACCCTGTTTCTTGAAATCGTGGAATTCATAGGGAATGTCGCGCGCTTCCATCCAGGCGCGGGCGCGTCTGACGGTGCTGCAATTGGGGATGCCGTAAAGTTTCATGGCAAACTCGCTAAAAAAAGACGCGCCATTCTACCCGCCTCCGCCGATGCCCGAGACTCCTTGCCACATGGTTCGCCCCGCCAACTGGAGCACAGACGAAGCCGCTATTGCCCATGTGCGCCGGGTGGTATTCATCGAAGAACAAGCCGTGCCGGAAGGGTTGGAGTGGGAGGCGCTGGACCCGGAATGCGCCTGGTTCGTCGCTTGTGCCTCGGATGGGGAAATTGTCGGCATCGTTCGCCTGACGCCGGATGCGCGTATCGGTCGCATGGCGGTGCTGACAGCCTGGCGCCGCCAGGGTGTGGGAGCGGCATTGCTCGCATCGGCCCTGGATGCGGCGCGCCGGCAAGGCCACAGCAGCGTGCGCCTGTCCGCGCAAACCCATGCCTTGCCGTTCTATGCGCGCTACGGCTTTCAGCCCGAGGGCGAGATATATCAGGACGCGGGCATTCCGCACCTCGCCATGACATTCACTTTCAAGGACAACTGATGAATATCCGTATCGGCCACGGTTTTGACGTACACGCTTTCGCCGCCGGGCGCCGCCTGATTATCGGCGGCGTCGATATTCCTCATGAACGTGGCCTGCTCGGCCATTCGGACGCGGATGTGCTGCTGCATGCCCTCTGCGATGCCCTGCTGGGTGCCGCCGGCCTGGGTGACATCGGCAAGCACTTTCCCGACAGCGACCCGCAATACAAGGGCATAGACAGTCGCAAGTTGCTGCGTCATGTGGGCGAGTTATTGAAGCAGCATGGCTGGCATGCCGGCAACATCGACGCCACCCTCATTGCCCAGGCGCCGCGCATGGCACCTCATATCCCGGCCATGCGCGAGCACATCGCCGAGGATCTGAACGTAAATCTGGATCAGGTGAACGTGAAGGCGACGACCACTGAAATGTTGGGCTTTACTGGTCGCGGCGAAGGGATCGCCGCAGAGGCGGTTTGCCTGATCGCTCGCGGATGAATGTGGAACGTATGCGGGTGTTTTTCGCGCTCTGGCCGGATGCGCCTGTCAGAACCGCCCTCGATGCCGCTGCCGGGAAACTGCACGAACTTCGCGACGGCCGTCGCACGCGCCCGGATACCCTGCATCTCACTCTGGTTTTCATCGGTGGGATTGACGCGAACCGGTTGCCGGAACTGCTCGCCGCCGCTGAGGACATCGCGGTGCCAGGATTCGAAGCGCTGTTCGACCGAACTGACTGCTGGCGGCATAACCAAATCGCCCATCTGGGTGCCAGCCAAACACCACCTGCCTTGCTGGAACTGGTGAAACAACTCGAATCTCGACTGGCCGCCAGCAACATCCCCTTCGACCGGCGCCCTTATGTCCCGCATATCACCCTGTTGCGGAAAGCCGATTGCTCCGTACAAATAGCAAATCCCGCGCTGGAGCCGATACGCTGGCCTGCGCGGGATTTCGTGCTGGTTAGTTCCAGCTTGCGTTCCGGGGGAGCGCTTTATGAGCAGCTGGGCCGCTGGCCCCTGCTATAGGTACACATAACTCTCGAGGTGACCCGCCAGCTCCTTGACCGGAAGACGGGTGTAATCCTTGTCGATGATCTCCGATAGCTTGCTCCTTACCAGTTCGGGCAACCGGCTGTTCACCAGACCCACAAAGGGGGCTGAGGCCACGAGGATGAGGCGGTCGTAAGCTTTGTTGATACGGCCTTCGTCCAGTTCCCGAGTGACTTCCTGGGCGAAACGCTCTGCTTCGTGGTGCTTTGGATCAGTAGCCTGTACGAAGGCGCCGTGCCCGGTCCCGGTGTGGGAACCAGAGCGATCACTGACCAGATTGGACGTTTTCTCGCGGCTCTCCGGATGCACCAGTTCCTTGATGAACTGGAGTCCCTTCTTCGGGCCGTGATTGGCGAACAACTTGGCCTGACTGGCGTTGGCGACCATGATCCATGTGATGGACATCTCTATCCTCCTGTGAAAATCAGACTACCGGGGGAAAAACAGCCAACTTTCGTTCTGAAGGTTGTGTTGTAGCCATGTGAAGCGCGGTACAACGATTCCAGCCTAGCAGGCCATTCCCGGTGGTCAAGCAGATACACACATCCAGATTTTCGGCTTCTAGCGCGGCATCGGCGTCTGTATAATGCGGTTTTGCGCGTAGAGGCTTCCAATAAAATGCGTATTCTCCAGAAAGCGCTCACCTTCGACGACGTTCTGCTCGTCCCCGCTTACTCCTCCGTCCTGCCGCGCGATGTCAGCCTGAAAACCCGACTCACACGGGAAATCGCCCTGAATCTCCCGGTTGTCTCCGCAGCGATGGATACCGTTACCGAAGCGCCCATGGCCATCGCGATGGCGCAGGAAGGTGGCATCGGCATCATCCACAAAAATTTCACGGCCGAACAACAGGCCGCCGAAGTCGCCAAGGTCAAGCGCTATGAGTCCGGGGTTGTGAAAGATCCCATCACCATCAGCCCTGGCATGCGCGTGAGCGACGTGCTGGAGATCACCCGCCGCTACCGTATTTCCGGCCTGCCGGTGGTGGACAAGGCGGGCAAGGTGCTGGGCATCGTCACCAACCGCGATCTGCGCTTCGAAACCAATCTTGAGCATCTGGTGCGCGACATCATGACCCCGCGCAAGAAGTTGGTGACCGTGAAGGAAGGCGCCAGCAAGGAAGAAATCGTGGCTTTGCTGCATAAGCATCGCCTGGAACGCCTGGTAGTGATCAATGACGACTTCGAATTGAAGGGCCTCATCACCGTCAAGGACATCAGCAAGTCCAGCGAACATCCCCTCGCCAACAAGGACGGCCAGGGCCGTTTGCTGGTAGGCGCGGCAGTGGGCGTCGGTCCCGAGAACGACGAGCGCATTGCTGCCCTGGTCGAGGCCGGCGTGGACGTGCTCGTGGTGGATACCGCGCACGGCCATTCCCAGGGGGTGCTTGACCGGGTGAAGTGGGTGAAAGTGCATTACCCCAATGTGCAGGTGATTGGCGGCAACATCGCCACCGCCGATGCCGCGCTGGCGCTGGTCGATCATGGTGCCGATTGCGTCAAGGTCGGTATCGGCCCCGGCTCCATCTGCACCACCCGCATCGTCGCCGGCGTCGGTGTGCCGCAGATTACCGCCGTCGCCAACATCGCCGACGCGCTCGCCAAGCATGGCGTGCCGCTGATCGCTGATGGTGGCATCCGTTATTCCGGTGACATCGCCAAAGCCATCGCCGCCGGCGGCCATTGCGTGATGCTGGGCGGCCTGTTCGCCGGCACCGAGGAAGCGCCGGGCGAAATCGAGCTGTTCCAGGGCCGCTCCTACAAGTCCTATCGTGGCATGGGTTCTCTGGGCGCGATGCAGAAAGGCTCCAAGGACCGCTACTTCCAGGACAACGAAGCCAACGCCGACAAACTGGTACCGGAAGGCATCGAAGGCCGTGTTCCCTACAAGGGCAGTGTGCTCAACGTGCTGCATCAATTGATGGGCGGCCTGCGTTCCTCGATGGGTTATATGGGTGCCGACAGCATTCAGCGTTTCCATGAAGTTGCGCAGTTCGTGGAAATCACCAATGCCGGCATCAAGGAATCCCACGTCCACGACGTGCAAATCACCAAAGAAGCGCCGAACTACCACGTTTGATCGTTGCCCCGGAAAGGAGGGCGGGTTTACATACCCCGGCCTCCTTTTTTATTTGAGCCGCTCCACCCGCAAAAAACATGCACTCCAAAATTCTCATTCTCGATTTCGGTTCCCAGTACACCCAGCTCATCGCCCGCCGCGTGCGTGAGCACAACGTCTACTGTGAGCTGCATCCCTATGATGTTTCCGAGCAGTTCATCCGCCAATTCAACCCGGCCGGGGTGATTCTTTCCGGTGGGCCGTCGTCGGTGACTGAGGACGACACGCCGCGCGCGCCGCAGGTGGTATTCGATCTGGGTGTGCCGGTGCTGGGCATTTGTTACGGCATGCAGGCCATGGCCGCGCAACTGGGCGGCAAGGTGGAAACCGCCAGCCATCACGAATACGGCTATGCGGAATTGCGCGCGCGTGGGCATTCCCGCTTGTTGGTTGACGTGCAGGACCGGGTTGATCCCGATGGCAAAGCCTGGATGGATGTCTGGATGAGTCACGGCGACCGTGTGGTCGATCTGCCACCCGGCTTCAAAGTGATCTGCGACAACGCGGCTACCCCGGTGGCCGGCATGGCCGACGACGAACGCCGTTTCTATGGCGTCCAGTTCCACCCGGAAGTCACCCACACCTTGCAAGGCAAGGCCCTCCTCGGCCGCTTCGTGCATGAACTGTGTGGCTGCGGCCAGGACTGGAACATGCCGGACTACGTTTCCGAAGCCGTGGCCAAGATCCAGGCCACAGTCGGCACCGACGAAGTCATCCTGGGCCTGTCCGGCGGCGTCGATTCCTCCGTGGCGGCCGCGCTGATCCATAAGGCCATCGGCGACCAGCTCACCTGCGTGTTCGTCGATACCGGCCTGTTGCGCCTGAACGAGGCCGATCAGGTGATGGAAACTTTCGCGCAAAACCTCGGAGTCAAAGTCATCCATGTCGATGCCAGCGAGCAATTCATGGGCAAGCTGGCCGGCGTCGCCGACCCGGAGCGCAAACGGAAAATCATCGGCGGCGAATTCGTTGCCGTGTTCCAGAGCGAATCCGCCAAGCTGGAAAACGCCAAATGGCTGGCCCAGGGCACCATCTACCCGGACGTGATCGAATCCGCCGGCGCCAAGACCAAGAAAGCGCACGCCATCAAGAGCCACCACAACGTCGGCGGCCTGCCCGATGACATGCACTTGAAACTGCTGGAACCGCTGCGTGAACTGTTCAAGGATGAAGTACGCGAACTCGGCGTCGCCCTCGGTCTGCCGCACGACATGGTCTATCGCCACCCCTTCCCCGGCCCCGGCCTGGGCGTGCGCATCCTCGGCGAAGTAAAGCAGGAATACGCTGACCTGCTGCGCCGCGCCGACTACATCTTCATCGAAGAGCTACGCGCCAGCGGTTGGTACGACAAGACATCCCAGGCTTTTGCCGTGTTTCTGCCGGTCAAGGCGGTGGGCGTGATGGGCGATGGCCGCACCTACGACTACGTGGTTGCCCTGCGCGCCGTGCAGACCCAGGACTTCATGACCGCGCACTGGGCGGAACTGCCCTATGCCCTGCTGGCCAAGGTATCCAACCGCATCATCAATGAAATTCGCGGCATAAACCGCGTCGCCTACGACATCACCGGCAAGCCACCGGGAACGATCGAGTGGGAGTGAGCCAGGTCAGGCAACAGATGGCGAAAGTAGGCTGACGACCAGCAAAAAGCCCTGATAAATCAGGGCTTTTTGCTTTATGGCCGGGAGCGGGCGGCATTTCATGGGCCGATTGCGCGGCAGGGTCCATCAAGGCGTGAATGGGGCCTCAATGTTCACCAGTCCGGGGGTAACCGGGAGATCGGTGCTGGAACTGGAGCAATTCGCTGGGGCACATCTCCGGGCAGTAGGTAAAGCCGAAGTCGGGCAACACCACTTTCCATTGCAGGGTTGCCAGGTTTAATCCTGCTTAATCCAACTTGGTCATGCCTATGCAGGCTCAGCCTGTGCGACCATGCCAGGCCTCGCAAGGAAATTTCACAGACACCCATGTCAGACCGTTGGCTTTCCGTTGAAGAAATTGCCGCACACCTGGGTGTGAGCAAGGACACGATCTACGCCTGGATCGCCAAGAAGCACATGCCTGCTCATCGCGTCGGGCGTCTCTGGAAATTCCAGAAGGTCGAGATTGACGCCTGGATCAAAGCCGGCGGGGCCAGCGGAGCGTCTGAGGATAGTGAAGGTAGGTGATGGGCGCTACGCGATACCGACTTTCCTTTACCACCGGCGGCCTGTTTTCCCAGGAGTCGGCCATGGTCGCAGCGCTTTTCCTTCGGAAGCGGGACTGGCTTTTGACCCGCGAGCAGGTTCGATCTGAGAACCTCCTTCAGGTACGGACGGCTTCCGCCGCGCTTCGGATCAGCCAGGAAGTGGTGGTTCGCCTGGAGTTGCTCACAAATCCGGAACTGGAGTGCATCGTTGACGGTAGCATCCGCGAACGCGGCACTCTGCTCTGGAGTGCGACCTGCCGCCGCTATGCGCTCGTTCGCGAGTTTGCCGTCGAGGTCTTGCGCGAGTATTTCGTTTCGTTGCGGCAAGAACTGCACCTCAAGGACTTCGACGCATTTTTCAATGGCAAAGCGCTGTGGCATGAGGAGCTGGACAACACAGCGCCCTCCACTCAAAACAAGCTGCGCCAGAACCTTTTTCGGATGCTGCGGGAGGCGGATCTGATTTCGGCACAGCACATCATTCAGCCGGCCATGCTGACACCTCGCATTGCCAGTCTGCTGGCCAAGCAAGGGCGCGATGCTTTTTTGATCTATCCGCTGTCAGATACCGACATCAACAAGTGGCTGCATGAGTCATAAACCATGACCCGCAACATCCGACACGAATCCATCGCCACACGCTTTGAGCACTTGCTGAAAGTGGTCGCCAACCCGCGTTTCCTGAAGATGGAAGGTCTGGGCAACGAGGTGCCGTTTTTCATCTGCGACTACAACCCGGCAGAAGCCGTGGAAATGAACCGATTGCAGAGGCAATTGGCGAATCGGCTGAACCAGCAAGGGCTGCGGATTCTGGAAATCAACCTCTATGACTTGTCCATCGAACTCATGAAGGCGGAGGGTGATTGGGATTGGTATCTCGCGGAAGAAGCTGGCATGACCAAGGAAAATCTTCTGGAAAACATTCAGTCCATGCTGGATGTAGAGCATGTGCTAGTTCCCGCCATGGTCAATCGTATGGCCGAGGGGCCATTTGACGTCCTGTTCATATCCGGCGTGGGCGAGGTCTTCCCCTACATCCGTTCCCACAACGTGCTTAACAACCTGCAAAAAGTAGCCAAGCTCCGGCCGACGGTGCTGTTCTTTCCTGGCGATTATTTCCATTCAATCGCAGCGGGGGCTTCACTCGATTTGTTTGGCCGCTTGCGCGACGACAAGTACTACCGGGCATTCAATATCTACGACTATCAGGTCTAAGCGCAGGGCAAGGGAAAAATGGAACTCAAAACGATATTTGAACGGGATGTCAGCCGGCCAATTGAAGGCGTCATCAAAGCGGATGACGAGGCCAGCCTGAAAAGCGAGCTGGAGGAATACGTCCTCACCAATGAAGTCGCCAAGCGGCTCGACTTGTTCCTGGATGCCTACAACAACTATCACGGCGCCAATGGCGTCTGGGTTTCTGGTTTTTTCGGTTCCGGTAAATCCCACTTGCTCAAGATGCTCGCCCTGGTTCTGGAAAACCGGCAGGTCGAGGGAGCCAATGCCCTGGAGCTGTTCCGGCCCAAAGTACAAGGTGACAAGCTGCTTGCCGCCGCCCTGGAAAAAGCCGTCGCCATTCCGTCGAAAAGCATTCTGTTCAACATCGACCAAAAAGCCGACGTCATCAGCAAGACCCAGAGCGATGCCCTGCTGGCCGTGTTCGTGAAGGTGTTTGACGAAGCCTGCGGCTATTACGGCAAGCAACCCTACATCGCCCAATTTGAACGCGAGCTGGACCATGACGGACTGTTCGACGCCTTCAAAGCGCAATTCAAACAAGCATCAAGCCATGATTGGGACTGGGGTCGGGCACGACCCGCCCGGGTCTCCTCCTTCATTGACCAGGCTTTCAGTACGGTAACGGGTCAGAAAGTGGCCGATGTCCTCGACAAGTCACGCCATGACTACCGGCTCTCCATCGAAGACTTCGCCAACCATGTACAGGAATGGCTCAGTAAACAGCCCGCCAACTTCCGCCTGAACTTCTTTGTCGACGAAGTGGGGCAGTACGTTGCCGAAAACACCAAGCTCATGACCAACCTGCAAACCGTGGCGGAAAGCCTGGCCACCAAGTGCAATGGCCGCGCCTGGGTCATCGTCACCGCGCAGGAAGACATGAACGCCGTCATCGGCGAAATGAGCAAACAACAAAGCAACGACTTCACCAAGATTCAAGCCCGCTTCGCCAGCCGCATGAAGCTCACCAGCGCAGACGTGGCCGAAGTCATCCAGAAGCGGCTGCTGGAAAAAAACGCCCAGGGCGTGCAGCAACTCACCACGGTCTTTGGCCAGCAGTCGAACAACTTCAAAACACTGTTCGACTTTGCCGATGGCGCCCAGACCTATCGCAATTTCAGGGATGCCGACCATTTCGTCAGCGCTTACCCGTTCATTCCCTACCAGTTCGACCTGTTTCAGACCGCCATCCAGGGCATCTCGCAACACAATGGTTTCGAGGGCAAGCACAGCTCGGTGGGTGAACGCTCGATGTTGGGCGTGTTTCGTGAAGTCGCCATTTCCATCGCCGGGCAGCCGGTTGGCCAACTGGCCACGTTCGATCTCATGTTCGAGGGCATACGCACTTCGCTCAAAGCCGCCATTCAGAGCGCAATTCAACAAGCAGAGCGGGGCCTTGGCGATGACTTTTCTGTCCGCCTGCTCAAGGCATTGTTCCTGGTCAAATACGTCAAAGGCTTCAAGGCCACGCTGCGCAACCTCAGCGTCTTGATGCTCGACCGCTTCGATCAGGACATTCCTACGCTGCGCAAGAAGATCGAAGCTGCCCTGAACCTGCTGGAACAGCAAACCTACATCCAGCGCAATGGCGAGGTTTACGAGTACCTGAGTGACGAAGAAAAGGACATCGAAGAAGAGATCAAGAACACCGAGGTCGAAACCGCCGATGTGGCTGCCGAACTGGAAAAACTAGTGTTCGACCACATCATCAAGCAACGCAAAATCCGCTATGCCGACAACGACTACCCGTTCTCACGCAAGATGGACGACCGCCTGCAAGGCCGCGAATCGGAACTGGCAATCCACGTCATTACCCCGTTCAACGAAACCGCCGGCAACGAAACCACCCAGCGCATGCAAAGCATGGGGCGCGACGAACTGCGCGTTGTGCTGCCGGAGGACGAACGTCTGGTGCGTGACCTGCTGATGTACAAGCGCACCGAGAAATACATCAAACAAAACGTCTCCGTCACCCAGCAGGAAATCGTCAAACGCATCCTCAACGACAAAGGTTTCCAGAACCGCGAACGCCTGGCCGAGATTGAAGATCGCCTCAAACAATTGATGGGCAAAGCCCGGCTCATCATCAATGCCGGCGATCTCGACATCGCCACCGAAGACAGCCAGTCACGCATCCTGCAAGGCTTTCACCGGCTCATCGAATACAGCTATCCCAACCTGCGCATGCTGCGCGGCGTGGCCTACAGCGAAAACGACATCGGCAACTACCTCCGGCATTCCCAGGAAGGTTTGCTGGGCAACGACGCTACCAATCTCTCCGAGTCCGAACTGGAGCTTCTTGCCCATATTCAGAGCAACGCACGGGGAGGCGTGCGCACCACCCTCAAAGGCTTGCTGGAGCGCTTCGAGCGCAAACCCAACGGCTGGTATTACGCCGCCATCCTGTGCAACCTGGCGCTGCTTTGCGCACGGGGCAAGGTCGAAGTCCGTAGCGACAGCAATGTGCTGGAAGACGACGCGCTGGAACGCGCCCTGCGCAACACCCATGGCTACGGCAGCGTAGTGCTGGAGCCGCAGGTAGAGTTCACAGCCTCGCAAGTACGCGCCCTCAAGGACTTCTATTCCGAGTTTTTCGACGGCCCGGCCAAGTCCAGCGAAGCCAAGGCCCTCGCCCAGGAAACGGTGGCAGCCTTCAAAACCTTGCAGCAAGAGCTTGCCGAGCTTCATGCCCAGGCCGCCCAGTTCCCTTTCATGAATATGCTGGCCCCGGTGCTGGCCACGCTCAAGGAAACTGCCGCCAAGAATCCCCATTGGTTCCTCACCGAACTGCCTCGACAGGAAAATGCACTGCACGACCTGAAAGAACAGCTCATCGACCCGTTGCGCAAGTTCATGAACGGCCCGCAAAAAGCCATCTACGAAGACGCCAGCCGCTTTGTTCAGGAGCAGGAAGACAACTTCGCCTATGTGCAAGGTGACGAAGCCGTGCAAATCAAGGCCGTGCTGACCGACCCCAACGGCTTCAAAGGTAATCGCCTGCAACAGGCCAAGGGCCAGCTCGACGCCCTGCAACAGAAGATCATCGACCAACGCAATCGGGAAATCGATGCGGCACGAAACGCCATCGACGCGATGGAAATTCGCTTGCGCGGCATGACCGAGTTCGCCGCGCTGCCCGCTGACAAGCAGGTGCAACTCATCGAGCCATTCGAGAAAGCGGTGCTCGGCATCAGCGGACAAAAGCGCATCGCCATGATCCGCGACCAGCGCCGCCGCTTTGAGGATCAGGACTATCCGCAGCTACTGTCCCATTTGGACGACTGGTCGAAACCAGCCGTATCTACCCCGCCGAAGCAAGGCGCTGATACAACGGCGACCACAACTCCGCCCCCGAACATCCCGCCAACCCAACCGCAGATCGTCGCCGCGCGTTCAATCACGGTGTCATTCGACAAAGCCTGGCTGGCCGACGAAGCCGACCTGAACCGCTATCTGGATGCTTTGCGCCAAGCCTGGCTGAAAGAAATCAGCGCTGGCAAGCGCGTGCAAATCTGAGACCGCAACCAGTAAACATGGAAGCAGACCATTTTCGTGACGTCACAAAAATGGTCTCGGCTAGAGAGACATGAGGCATTGAAATGAACAACGCTATCACCCGGTTACAACTGACCAACTTCACCAAGTTCAGCGAACTAACCATAGATTTTTCTCCGCGAATCAACGTCATCATCGGTGAGAACAGCACTGGCAAAACGCATCTGCTTAAAGTTGCTTACTCGCTTTGTACGGGGCGAAGCAGCTTCAAAAACGATGCGGAAATTGACGACGACGACCTCAGCAACGCGGTAACAGCCAAGCTTCTTAAAGTATTCATGCCGCTTGAAAACAAGTTGGGGAATCTCCGACGGCATGGCGCGGGCAACGCGGGAAATGCCCAGATGCAGGCTGACTTCGCTTCGGGAAAAAAACTACGTCTGAGTTTTCACACCAACTCCAAATCCGTGGTTATGCAAGACCGGACCGCCTACGCGCAGGCACTACCCGCTTCGGTCTACATCCCGACCAAGGAAGTGCTGTCCATCATGGAAGGACTGCCCAGCCTGTACAAAAAATTCGCACTGTCCTTCGATCAAACCTACGCGGACATTTTTGCCTGGCTGGAATTGCCACCGGCACGCCCTGAACAAATCATCGGCAGGACACGCTGGGCAATGGAGGAAATCGAGAAAACTATCGGCGGCAAGTTCATCTTTCACGGCGGCGGTCGAGTCACTTTCAAAGCCGGTGACGACGAATATTCAGCCAATGACATGGCGGAAGGTTTCCGCAAGGCCGGCATGCTGCTGCGCCTGCTGGAAACAACCGCTATTCAGCCTGGCATTTCTGGCCCTCTATTCTGGGATGAGCCGGAAACCAACCTGAACCCCAAGCTGTTGCGTTTGTTGGTGGAGATTCTGCTGGAGATGTCGCGCATGGATCAGCAAATCATCATCGCCACTCATGATTACGTGCTGCTCAAGTGGTTTGATTTATTGCGCAATCAAACAGATCAAATCCGATTCCATAGTTTGTACACGGACAAAATAACCGGCGAAGTGAAGGTGTCATCGACAGACCAATATCTCAGCGTGGCTCCGAATGCCATTGACGAGGCTTTTGGCGACCTGGTGGATCTTGAAATCGAGAAGGACATGGGGAGTCTCGGGAAATGATGCAAGTCGAAACCGATGGCTTTTCTTTCGTTTTTGCCGATGCGATTGATGCGTTTGTTTTCGACGAAACGGACAAGACGAAAGCGACTTTTCATGGCCTGCCGATGAAAGGCGTCGACATTGTTGCCGAGTTTGCGGATGCCTATGTCTATGTGGAGTTGAAGGATTACGATGATTTCTCGATTTATAACGTAATCAAGGCGGTGACAGAAGACGAGAAGAAGGCGCGACAAGATAGCTTCCGGTGGCTAAAAAACTATCTCAAGTACAAATATCGGGATTCTTATTTGTACCGTCATGCCGAGCAAAAAACCGACAAACCAATTCACTATATTTGCCTGCTTACATTTGACAATGCGCTAAACAGCAGAATGCAGAAGGCGCTCAACCAGGAGTTGCCTGTCGGCAAACCATCAAAACGTTGGAAACAGGACATCGCCAGAAGCTGCCATGTATTGAATCTGGATAAATGGAATGCCAACTTCCCGAAATGGCCGGTAACGCGCCTTGCGGTCGGAATTTCACCGGTTATTCCCGCCGGAGCATAACAACAATGGAAACCACCAAACTCCGCCGTTTCGCTCAATACGCCCGCCGCACCCTGCTGGAGCTGATCGAGGCGCGGCTGCAACTTGTCTTGCAAGCCGACAGCGCCGCACGGCGGGAAAACCTGACGGCGGTGAAGCAACTGGAAGCGCAAATCCAAGCGAGCAGCCGCGAGCAGGTCATCGACCGGGTGGCTTACACCTGGTTCAACCGCTTCTGCGCGTTGCGCTACATGGACGTGAACCGGGTCAACCGTATCAGCGTCGTCTCGCCGCTGGACGGGCAGTTTCAGCCGGAGATCCTCGCCGAAGCCAAGATGGGCCATATCGACGAGGAGAGGGTGCCGGCCGCCATTCAGGCCAAGGTGCGGGCGCTGCTGGATGGCACCGCGCCCAGCCCGGACCCGCAGCAGGAAGCCTATCGTCTGCTGGTGGTGGCCGCCTGCAACCATTGGCAGCCGGCCATGCCTTTCCTGTTCGAGCGCATTGCCGACTACACCGAACTGCTGATGCCGGACGATCTGCTCTCCGGCAATTCCATCCTGTCCTATACCCGCGAGGCGATGACGCCGGATGCCTGCCAGGACGTGGAGGTCATCGGCTGGCTTTACCAGTTCTATATCTCGGAGAAAAAGGACGCGGTATTCGAGGGGCTGAAGAAGAACAAGAAAATCACCCCGGAAAACATCCCCGCCGCCACCCAGTTGTTCACGCCGCACTGGATCGTGCGTTATCTGGTGGAAAACTCGCTTGGGCGTTTGTGGCTGCTCAACCGCCCCAATTCGCGGCTGGCTGGGCAGATGGACTACTTCATCGCGCCACAGGAACCAGTGACCGATTTCCTGCGCATCGCCAAGCCCGAAGACATCAAGCTGTGCGACCCGGCCTGCGGCTCCGGCCACATGCTGACCTACGCCTTCGATCTGCTCTACGCCATCTATGAGGAAGAAGGCGCCGATCCGGCCGAGATTTCCGAGAAGATCCTCACGCACAACCTGTATGGCATCGAAATCGACGAACGTGCCGCCGAACTGGCCGCTTTTGCGTTGACCATGAAGGCGTTGCAATACGACAAGCGCTTTTTCCGCCGCCGCGCCAATGTTTCCAATGTAGGGTGGATAAGCGATAGCGCATCCACCAAGAATGATGTTTGTGCGCTCAATGGTGGATGCGCTTCGCTTATCCACCCTACGCCTCAACAGAATCAATCGCCGTGTCATCCGAATATTTGCGTGCTCCGCCCCGTGAAGATCGCGCCGCACGATCTGGATGCCTACATGGCTGCCGTAGGGCGCGATCTCTTCACCGCCAACCTGCGCACCCTGCTGACCCAGTTCGAGGAAGCCGACAACTTCGGTTCGCTGATTCGCCCGGTGGCGATGGACTATGCCGAGATTCGCCGCGTGCTGGCCGAGAAAGGCATCGGCAACCAGTTGCTGCTGGAGCATGTGCATCGGGATGTGCTGCGAGTGCTGGAGCAGGCAGAGTATCTGAGCCAGCGCTATCAGGTGGTGGTGGCGAATCCGCCCTATATGGGAAGCGCCAACTTTAACCCTGATCTACGGGCGTTCCTTGAGCAGGATTACAAAGTTACCCGAAGTGATTTGTATGCAATCTTTGTTGAAAGATCACTTAGGCTCTTGGCGCCAAGAAGCTATCTCGCGATGGTAACAATGCAAGGGTGGATGTTCACGAAATCGTATGAACACATCCGCTCCTTGATTGTAGAGTCTTGCCATATCAATACGCTTGCCCAGCTTGGAACCAAGGCGTTTGAGGAAATCAGTGGGGAAATTGTTCAAACCTGCGCCTTCGTTTTGCAGAACACTAAGCCACAAAGCGCATCTACTACATTCATTCGCCTAGTTGAGGGCGATGGCAAGAAAAAGAACTTAGATCTTCTGAATAAAGACCATAGATACCAATTCAAACAGTCAGAGTTCTTGAAAATCCCTGGGAATGTGATGGTCTACTGGACTGGTGATTTGATTGTTAAGGTGTTTGAAGAATTGCCTGCTGCCGGCGAATACGGGGAATTTCGAGAAGGAATTCATACCGGCCAGAATGACAGTTACCTCCGATATTGGTGGGAGATCAGTAGAGATAAGTTTTCTATCAAAGAGGATAGCTACGAATCGATAGCCAACAATCGAAAGAAGTGGATTCCATACAATAAAGGCGGGGCTCCTATTCGTTGGTATGGGGGTAACGAATGGGTCATTTCATTTGATGATGAATCACGTCAATCAATGGCAAAGCTTAGTGGACATGTCCGTCCAAGTCAGGGTTTTTATTTCAAGGAGGGAGCAACTTGGCCGGATGTGAGTTCCGGAAAGTTTGCGGTCAAACATTATCCCGCTGGTTACCTTTTTGACGCCAAAGGCCCTGTGTTTGTTGGAAGCCACTTAAACAGGATGATTTCTGTACTCAATTCAAAGACCTTTGTCTATCTCGCATCACTAATGATGCCCACGTTGGCTTTTAAGTGTGGGACAGTAAAAACCATGCCAGTTCCTAAGCTTGGTGAACTTGGGCAATTAGACGAAATAGCATCTGAGTTGATCAGTATAAGTCGAACCACTTGGGACGAAGGTGAAGAATCATGGGACTTCAGCGGGCTTCCGCTATTGCACAACAAAACTGCTACATCAGTATTTTCTAACGCTGTTCGTGATTTCAATGTGGTGAAGGAAACCAGACTCACTAGGTTTCTTGACCTTGAGCTTAAAAACAATCAAATCACCGCAAGCGCATACGGTCTGTCTGACATTACAAGTCCTGAGGTTGATGCTTCTGAGGTTTCCATAGGTTTCTCTAGTGAAGTTGCCCAAGTAACTGACTTCGTTTCCTACGCCGTCGGCTGTATGTTCGGCCGCTACAGCCTCGACAAGCCGGGTTTGATCCTCGCCAATCAGGGCGAATCGCTGGAGGACTACCTGCGCCAGGTGCCACAGCCGCGCTTCACCCCGGATGCCGACAACGTGATTCCGCTGCTCGATGGCGACTGGTTCCCCGACGACATCACCGGCCGCTTCCGCGAGTTCCTGCGCATCACCTTCGGCGACGCGCACTACGACGAAAACCTGCGCTTCATCGAAACCGCGCTGGGCAAGAAGGGCAAGCCGCTACCGATCCGAGATTTCTTCCTCAAGGAGTTCTACAGCGACCACGTCAAACGCTACAAAAAGCGCCCGATCTACTGGCTGTTCAGTAGCCCGAAAGGCAGCTTCAACGCCCTGATCTACCTGCACCGCTACCGCCCGGATACGGTCAGCGTCGTCCTGCAATACCTGCGCGACTTTCGCAGCAAACTCGCCGCTCACCGCGCCCATCTGGAACAAGTCAGCATCAGCACCTCCGCCAGCCAGGGCGAGAAAACCCGTGCGCTGAAGGAAATCGAAACCCTGAAAAAGGCCCAGTCCGAACTGGACGACTACGAACGCGACACCCTCTACCCGCTGGCCACCCATCAAGTCGCCCTCGACCTGGACGATGGCGTGAAAGTGAACTACCTCAAGCTCGGCGCGGCACTGAAGAAGATTCCAGGGCTGGATGCGAAGGATGAGGAGTAATCCATGCTCGAACACCGAACAACTTCATCAAGATTGTGGAGTCAGTGCCTCCACAATTGTGGGTAAGTAGAACCGTGAAACCGGTTTGGGTCGTCATTCCCGAATGCTTTTATCGGGAATCCAGTTCGTTCACCAAACCAAGGGTGAAAAGCCAGTCAGATGGCGGATCTGGATTCCCGATAAAACCACTCGGGAATGACGGATTAATAACGGTTATGCGTGATTGCTTACAACGCTCCCACATTATTTGTGACAAGGAACAAATGCGATGCTGATCCATGCCATCAAACTGAATAATTTTCTGAGTTTCGGGGAGTCATCCGAAACAATCCCGCTGAGGCCATTGAATGTAATTATTGGCCCTAATGGCTCCGGAAAATCCAATCTGCTTGAATCCATCGAGCTGCTTCGCAGTACGCCCGAGCAATTGCTCAAGCCCATTCGTGAAGGTGGGGGTGTACGTGATTGGCTCTGGAAAGGTGCTTCAGGGACACCCACCGCGTCTTTGGATGTAGTGATTGACAACCCCAAGGGGCCGCAAAGTCTGCGCTATCAACTTGCCTTTACCGAGGTGGGACAACGCTTTGAAATCGTTGATGAGCGGATTGAAAACGAGAAGCCGGATGGCCCTAGACATCAACAGCCCTATTTTTACTATCACTTCAATAACGGCCATCCAGCACTGAACGTGAAAGGTAAGAGCCGGTCGCTTCAGCAAGAGGATGTCGATCTGGAAAAATCCATCCTGTCCCAACGCCGCGACCCCGACCAGTACCCGGAAATCACTTATCTCGGCCAAGTACTTGGAAAAATCCGCTTGTATCGGGAGTGGAGTTTTGGTCGTTACACGATTCCACGCCTGCCGCAAAAAACGGATCTGCCCAACGATATGCTGGAACCGGATGCCAGCAATCTGGGCTTGGTGCTCAACCGCTTGCGCCGCGATCCACTCGTCAAACAACGGTTATTGAAAGCCTTGCAAGCGCTCTATAGCGGCATCGACGACTTTGATGTGCAGATTGAAGGTGGAACGGTGCAGGTGTTTTTTCACGAAGGCCGCTTCACCGTTCCGGCAACACGTTTATCTGATGGAACACTGCGCTATCTGTGCCTGCTTGCCATCCTTTGCCATCCCAACCCGCCGCCCTTGATCTGCATCGAGGAACCTGAGTTGGGGTTGCACCCGGATGTGTTGCCGACGCTGGCCGCGTTATTGAAAGAAGCTGCTGAACGGACCCAGATCATCATCACAACGCATTCCGATGTACTGGTGGATGCGATGACCGATCAGCCGGAAGCCGTTCTGGTCGCGGAGAAAAACGAACATGGGACGACCCTGACTCGACTCGATGCCGAGAAGCTCAAGCCTTGGCTGGAGAAATATCGCCTGGGCCAGCTCTGGACGCGTGGCGAGATCGGGGGGACAAGATGGTGAAGTTGTATGTGGAGGGCGGCGGCGATGCTGCCGCCTTGAAAACGGCATGCCGTGAGGGTTTTTCAAGTTTCCTGGAAAAGGCTGGGCTCAAAGGCCATATGCCGCGAATTGTTGCCTGTGGCGGCCGCGAGGATGCATTCGATTCTTTTTGCACAGCGCTAAAAAATGGTGAGCCGGCACTACTGCTTGTCGACAGCGAAGCCCCGGTTGCTGTGGCTTCCCAACCCGGTGATAACCCGAACAAATGGCTGCCCTGGCAGCACTTGCGGCAGCGGAAGGGCGATGAGTGGGAAAAACCTGATGGTGCCAAGGATTTGCAATGCCACCTGATGACGCAGTGCATGGAAAGCTGGCTGCTTGCGGACAGAGGCACCCTCAAATCCTTCTTTGGCCAGGGTTTCAAGGACAACCAACTTCCTGCTACAGCCAATTCGGTCGAATCAGTCGCCAAGCAACAGATTTACCAATCCTTGGCTGCGGCTACCCGTGACTGCAAGACAAAAGCGCAATACGGCAAAGGTGAGCATTCGTTCAAACTGCTGGCCTTGATAGACCCGGCCAAGGTGACGGATGCCTCGCCTTGGGCAAGGCGCTTTGTCGATGAGCTGAAAGCGGTAATGGGTGCATGACGATTCATTGCGAAAGCAAAGGCCATGTTCCCCCACACTGTGGTGTTTCAAAATATGGCTAAATACGGCTATTTTTATGGCTATGGGTGTTCGCTGTGCCGCTAGTCAAACCACAGATCACACCTGAAATCCTGAATCTGATCGCGGAGATCGATGAGTTCAAAGGCGGCTGGAAAGCTTTCCGCAATCTGGCACCAGAGCGGCTGGAAGCGCTGCGCCGGGTGGCTACCGTGGAAAGTGTGGCTTCTTCCACCCGTATCGAAGGGGCAAAGCTGACCGATCGGGAAGTGGAAAGCCTGCTGCAGAACCTGGAGCAGAAGCAATTTGCTACTCGTGACGAACAGGAGGTGGCGGGGTACGCGGAGGTGATGCAGTTACTGTTTGATTCCTACAGCACGATTCCGCTGACCGAGAACCACATCAAGCAGCTGCATGCCTTGCTGTTGCGGCATAGCGAGAAGGATGAGCGTCATCGGGGGGCTTACAAGACGCTTTCCAATAGCGTGGCGGTTTTCGATGAGAACGGGAAGGAACTCGGCATCATCTTCGAAACCTCGACGCCCTTTGCTACGCCCCTGCAAATGCAGCAGTTGGTGGAATGGGCCAACCAGGCGCTGCTGGATAAGTTCTTGCATCCGCTGTTGGTGGTGGCGGTATTTGTGGTGCGTTTTCTGGCTATCCACCCATTCCAGGATGGCAACGGCCGGTTGTCGCGCATATTGACCACGCTGCTTCTGCTGAAGACTGGCTATGTGTACGTGCCCTACAGCTCCATGGAGAGCGTAGTGGAGGCCAATAAGGAGGGCTACTACCTGGCCTTGCGCCGCACGCAAACGACTTTGCAGATGGATGAGCCCGAGTGGGAACCCTGGCTGCTGTTCTTTCTGCGCGCACTGAAAAAACAGAAAGATAACCTGCTGAAAAAGGTCGAGCGTGAGCAGTATTTCTTGCAAGCCATGCCGCAATTGGCGGCAGACATCCTGGAGTTGGTCAAGGAAAGCGGACGGATTACCACCGGCGAAATCATGCTGGCTACCCAAGCCAAGCGCGCCACGATCAAGAATAGGTTGGCGGAATTGGTCAACAGTCATTTGCTGGAACAACATGGCCAGGGCAAAGGAACGTGGTACGCCTTGCCCAATGTGGCTGAGAAAAATCCGGCAGAGAAGAATGCAGGGGGGCAAGGGGTATGAGCGAGGGCAAGATCGGTCAAGCGCTGACCCGCCTTTTCGAGAAACACCGCATCGTCTTCTGGTACGACAACTTGCACGAGTTGCGCGCCGACTATGAGGCGCTGGAACTGCCCGGCATCGAGAAGGTCGAGCTGACCAACAACGAGTTTGGCGTCAAGCACCGCATTCTGCGTGAGCAGCCGGAACAGAAATTCCTGCTTTACCGCGATGGCCCGCAGCCGCCGGATCTGGAAAACTGGCTGCTGGATGTGCAACTGGCGCACGAAGAATTCCGCACGACACAGGTGGCAATGTGGCTGGCCGAGTTGGACCTGGGGCCGGCGTTTGCCGAGGTGGTGCAAGCGCATGCGGCTTTCTTCGAGGCCGGCAAACGCAAGGAGGCGCTGAAGAAACTCCTGAAGAGCGACGATTCCGCGAGTGCTTTGCGTTTGAAGTTGCTGGCCGTCTGCGCCGGTGCGGAGCCGCGTCTGGATGTGATTCTGGAAGCCCTGTTGGCCGATCTGGCGGAGGAAAGAGAAGAACGCACCAAGCTGGTTTCCCGCTGTGGGCTGGATACCTTCTTGTGGCAGCAGATGCAGCGCAGCTATGGCTATGACTCGAAGACGCCGGGCCTGCGCGACTTTGTCATCGAGCTGTTCAAGTCCTGTTTTGCCATGGCAACCGATGGGAGTGTGGCTAACAAAAATGGCAAGTTATCCGCCGAGGCGCTGGTGTTCCTCAAGCGCTGGAAGGACAGCCGCCAGTATGAGTCCAGCTTTGAAACGCTTTCCGAGCAATGCGCGGATGTGCTGGGCATGGAGCAGGAACTGCACCGCTGCGATGCCCGCGACTTGCTTGAAGTGGATTTCTTCGAGCTGATCGACCTAAAAATTCTCAGCGATATGGTGCAAGGCATTACCAGTCGCACGCTTTCTGCCGCTGATGTGGCGCAATGGGTGCGTCAACGCCGCCAGGGGCATTGGTATGGGAAGTATGCCGATCTCTATAGCGCGGTGGATGTGGCGGCCGATTTCATCCATACCCTGGCCGGGGCGCGGCTGGAAATGGCGTCGCTGGCCGAGGGCGTGCAGAACTATGCGCGTAGCTGGTTCAGGCTGGATCAGTTGTATCGGAAGTTCATCTGTCACGCGCGCAAGTCCGGCCAAGCGTCATTGCTGGCAGATTTGAATACGCAGGTGGAGAACCTTTACAGCAATAACTATCTGCTCAAGCTGAACAACAACTGGCAGATCTTTGTGGATGCGGCTCCGATTTGGGATGCCGCGCCCATCGTGCTGCAACGCCGGTTTTTCAGTCATTGGGTGCAACCTTTTCTGGAGCGCAAGGCCAAGGTTTGCGTGCTGATTTCCGATGCTTTCCGTTATGAAATTGGCGATGAACTGCATAGTCTGATTCGCCAGGAGGATCGCTTCGAAGCCGAACTGTCACCGGCCCTCTCGATGTTGCCGAGCTATACCCAGTTGGGCATGGCGGCGCTGCTGCCGAACACGACATTGACCCTGGTGGACAATGACTCGGGTCTGGTGCTGGTGGATGGGCAAAGCGCCCAGGGCACGGTCAACCGGGGCAAGATTCTGGCGGCCAGCGTGCCGGCTTCCAAGGCGATTCAGGCGGAAGAGTTGATACAGATGGGGCGCGATGAATCACGCGCGCTGGTGCGCGACCATGACGTCATCTACGTCTATCACAACCTGATCGACAAGACCGGTGACACCCGCGATACCGAGGAACGGGTTTTCGCCGCCGCCGAGGAAACCTTGCAGGAGCTGATCCGCATCATCAAGAAACTGACCAATGCCAACGCCAACAATGTGTTGGTCACCGCTGACCACGGCTTTCTTTATCAGAACAGGGTGTTGGAAGAGAGCGACTTCATGGCCAGCGAGCCGCAAGGGGATGTCCTCTACCGGGATCGCCGCTTTGTACTGGGCACCGGACTGAGGTCCAGTTCAAGCTTCAAGTCCTTCATGCCGGCGCAATTGGGGTTGGAGGGAACGATGGAAGTGCAGATTCCTAAATCCATCAGCCGGTTGCGCCTGAAAGGTTCGGGCAGCCGCTTTGTGCATGGCGGCGCCACCTTGCAGGAAGTGGTGATTCCGGTGCTGCGCATCAACAAGAAACGCCAGAGCGATGTTTCCCGGGTTGAGGTGGAAATCATCGGCACCGGCAACAAGACCATCACTTCCGGCCAAGTGGCGGTGGTGCTGTACCAGACCCAGGCGGTAACTGAAAAACGGCAAGGCCGCAGCTTGCGCGCCGGCATTTACACGCTGGCTGGCGAACTGGTTTCGGATAGCCATGAACTGAAGTTCGACCTCGTTTCCGACAATCCGCGCGACCGCGAAATGCCGGTGCGCTTTGTGTTGAGCCGCAAGGCGGACGAGGCCAACGGGCAGCAGGTGGTGTTGCGTCTGGAAGAGCCGATGGAAGGCACCTCGCATCACCGTGAGTACAAAACATTGCGCTACACAATTCGCCGGTCGTTCACCAGCGACTTTGATTTCTGAGGATGGGCAGCATGGATGCAGGCATGAGTGGGCTGGACGGCAAGATCAACCAGCACTTCGCCGGATTGGTGGTGCGCAAGGATCTGGTCAAGGTGGTCAAGGGCAATGCCATCGTGCCCACCTATGTGCTGGAGTACTTGCTGGGCCAGTATTGCGCGACCAATGACGAGGCAACCATTCAGACCGGCATTGAGACGGTGAAGGAAATCCTGCGTTTGCACTATGTGCATCGCAATGAGGCCGGGCTGGTGCGCTCGACCATCAAGGAGAAGGGCCGGCACAAGGTCATCGACCGCATCGGCGTGTCGCTGAATGACAAGGCCGACGTGTATGAGGCCGAATTCGCCAATCTGGGCATCAAGCAGGTGCTGATCGACTCCAGCACGATCAAGACCCACCCCAAGCTCTTGGTTGGCGGCGTGTGGTGCATTGCCGACATCGAATATGAGTTCACCGAAGACAAAGGCGCTTCACCTTGGCTTTTGGCTTCGTTGAAGCCCATTCAGTTGTCTCAGTTCGACTTTGAAGGCTATGTGGCGGCGCGCAGGCAGTTCACGACGGATGAGTGGATTGATCTGCTGATTCAGAGTATCGGTTTCAACCCGCAACTATTCGGCCGCCGCAACAAGCTCTGCCAACTGGTGCGGCTGATCCCGTTCTGTGAGCGCAACTACAACTTGATCGAACTGGGACCGAAGGGCACCGGCAAGTCGCACATCTATTCGGAGTTTTCTCCGCACGGAATGTTGATTTCCGGTGGCGAGGTCAGCGTGCCCAAGCTGTTCGTCAACAACTCGTCCGGCAAGTTGGGTCTGGTGGGCTATTGGGATGTGGTGGCATTCGACGAGTTCGCCGGCAAGCAGAAGCGCGTGGATAAGGCGCTGGTCGACATCATGAAGAACTACATGGCCAACAAGTCGTTTTCACGCGGGGTGGAAACGCTGGGGGCCGAGGCATCCATGGTGTTCGTCGGCAATACCGAACACACCGTGCCGTACATGCTGAAGCATTCGGATCTGTTCGATCCGCTACCGGATAAATTCCACGACTCCGCGTTTCTCGACCGCATCCATTACTACATCCCCGGCTGGGAAGTGGACATCATCCGGGGCGAGATGTTTTCCAACGGTTACGGCTTCGTGGTGGACTACCTTGCCGAAATCCTCCGCTCGCTACGCAGCCACGACTTCCATGACCGCTATCAGGCGCATTTCACGTTGGCGTCCGATCTATCCACGCGCGACCGCGACGGCATCCACAAGACCTTTTCCGGCTTGATGAAAATTCTCTTCCCGCATGGTGAGGCAACGTCTGCGGAGATCGAGGAGATGCTGAAATTCGCCATAGAAGGCCGCAAGCGGGTCAAGGATCAGTTGCTACGCATCGACACGACTTATGCCAAGGTACGTTTCGCTTACGAGGACATGGCAGGCAAGCAGAGCGTTGTGAGTGCTCTGGAAGAAGACGAATACCCCGGCGCCTACAACCGGGTCGTGGTGCCTGAGGTGGCTACTGAGGCGACCACGGAGGCGGTGGATGCGACTGTTGATGCGCATGCAGTTCAACCACCTCAACCCCAGGGTGCCGCCGAGCCAGCGCTTCGTGAGCAACATCTGACCTGGCAGGAAAACCAGCGCGGCCTGACCTTCGACAATCTCTTCGGCCCTTACCTGAAGGGCGCGCGGCAGATCACGATCACCGACCCCTACATCCGCATGTTCCATCAGCTACGCAACTTGATGGAGCTGATGGAAACGTTGGCGAAGATCAAACCCGAGGAAGACGAGGTGGCCGTTCACCTGATAACCGGCGAGGACGATTTCAAGGGTGTACAGCAGAAAGAACAACTGCAACGGATCACCGACACCTGCGCCGCGATTGGCATCCGGTTCACCTGGGAGTTCGACACCAGCGGCACCATTCACGCGCGCCATATCGTCACCGACCACGGCTGGAAAATCCTGCTGGATCGCGGTCTTGATGTATTCCAGCGCTACGAGATGAACGACTCCTTCGAATTCGCCAACCGGCTCCAGCAGTACCGGCAGTGCAAGGCGTTTGAGGTGACATTTATTCGAAACCTGAAGCAGTAGTAGTTGACTGCCGACCGCTAAGGTTCCGGATTCCGCGACGCTGCATCCGGGCTACGCATCGCACCTATCCCACCCGTAGCCCGGATGCAGCGATAGCGGAATCCGGGGGGACCGTGGCACCCCGCCCGAAACCGGCGCGCGGGTTGAGGCCAAAGGCCCCGGATTCCGCGACGCTGCATCCGGGCTACGCTACGGCGGGCCGTCTATGCCAAACGAACGCCAGCGCCGCCAGCAGGGCGCATCCCGAGGCGATGCTGTAGGTCATCCCCGCGCCCAGCGCGTCCCAGGCGGCGCCGGAATAGAGGCTGCCGATCGTGCCGCCGACGCCGAAGGCGAGGCTGTTGTACAAGGCCTGTCCGCGCGCCTGATTTTTGCCGGTGAAATGGCGGTGCACCAGGGCGAGGGCGGAGGCGTGATAGGCGCCGAAGGTGAAGGCGTGCAGCAGTTGCGCCAGCAGCAGCACCGGCAGGTTGCCGGCCTGCCAGCCGATCAACAGAAAACGCACGGCGGCGATGAGCAGCGTGGCCAGCAGCACGGTTTCCGGGCGCACCGAACGGAACACGCGCGGCATCACCAGGAAGATGCCGATTTCGCACACCACCCCCAGCGCCCAGAGCCAGCCTGCCAGCGATTTGCTGTAACCGGTCTGCACCAGATGGAGGGTGAAGAAGGTGTAGTACGGCCCATGCGCGGCGGCCATCAGCAGCGCGGCGGCGAACAGGGCGACCACTTCGGGTCGGCGCAGTACGGAGCGCATAGGGATGTGGACGTGTTCGCTGCGGGCGATTTCCGCCTCCGGTATCACCCGGGAAGTCAGCACGATGCCGACCAGCAGGCCCATCACCACCCAGGGCACCAGGCTGATCGAGGCATGATCGAGCAGCGCCCCCAGCCCCACCACCACCAGGATGAAGCCCACCGACCCCCACAGGCGGATGCGGCCGTAGCGGTCGCTGCGGTCGCCCAGGTGCGAAAGTGTGGTGGCCTCCACCAGGGGCAGCGAGGCGCTCCAGAAGAAGCTGATCAGCGACATCACCGCGAACAGCCACCAGAAGGTCTTGGCGAAGAACACGCCGATGAAGGCGATCAGGCAGACCAGGGCGGCCAACTGGACGATGGCGACGCGTTTCCCGGTGCGGTCGGCGATGTGGCCCCAGATGTTGGGCGCGAAGATGCGCATCACCTGCAACAGCGACATCAGCACGCCGATCTGGAAGGCGTTGAACTCCAGGGAATGCAGATACAGCCCCCAGAACGGCGCCATCGCGCCGACAAAGGCGAAATAGAAGAAATAGAAGCCGGACAGGCGCCAGTAGGGGATGGCGGCCACTTAACCGTCATTCCCGCGCAGGCGGGAATCCAGAGTCAAATTCTGATTGCCGTTTGCTGAACGAACCGTGCTTATCCGGTTGTCTCCAAAGCCCACTACCGGTAGTGACGTAGGTTGGGCAAAGCGAAGCGTGCCCAACGAACCGCCGCGATGTTGGGCACGCTTCGCTTTGCCCAACCTACGGCGCTTAAGCATCATTCCCGCCCCCGATCGGAGTCGAGGGCGGGAATGACGGTAACAAACACCAGCCATGTCAGCGCGGCAGCGCGAAATCGACGTCTTCGTAGATCAAGTCGACCGGAATGGCCAGTTCCAGACTGGGGAGCGACACGATTTCCCCGGCGCCATAAGGATGCACGATCCACTCCACGCCTTCGCCCCGGCGATAGACCAGCAACCGCGCGCTGTCCTGGGCGACCAGCACGTATTCACGCAGTGAGGGCAGTTGCCGGTAGGCCTCGAATTTCCCGCTCTGGTCGTAGCTGGCGGTGGAATTCGAAAGCACCTCGACCACCACGGTGGGTTCGGATTGCACCAGCGGTTGCTGTCGGTCGCCGGCGGAACAGGTGACCATCAGGTCCGGATAGAAATAACAGTTGGCGGTTTCCACCCGCAGCTTGATCGCCTCCATGTAGACCCGGCAGGGCTTGCCGCGCAGGCCGTTTCTCAGCGCAGTCGCAAAATTAAGGCCAATCACGTTATGCGCCGTCGTCGTCCCGGTCATCAGGAACACCTCGCCATTCACATACTCATGGCGCTCGCTTTGTTCCGATTCCCAGGCGAGATAAGCCTCGGGCGTGAATTCAGCGGTTTTTTCCAGTGCATTTCCCATTTCACTCCTCCACATGGCCCGGTATGGCCGGCGTCGTGCATACCACATCGGCGTTCTGCGCCCGTTGCCGCAGGGCGTGGTCCATCAACACGATAGCCAGCATGGCTTCGGCGATGGGGGTAGCGCGGATGCCGACACAGGGATCATGGCGGCCCTCGGTCACCACTTCGATCGGCTCGCCGTTCACATTGATGGAGCGGCCGGGAATGCGTAGCGAAGAAGTCGGTTTGATGGCGATGGAGGCGGTGATGTCCTGGCCGCTGGTAATGCCGCCGAGAATGCCGCCGGCATGGTTGGAGAGGAAACCTTGCGGGGTCAGTTCATCGCGGTGCTCGGTGCCCTTCTGCGCCACCACCGCGAAGCCGTCACCAATTTCCACGCCCTTCACCGCGTTGATGCTCATCAGGGCATGGGCGAGATCGGCGTCGAGGCGGTCGTACACCGGTTCGCCCAGACCCACGGGCACATTTTCCGCCACCACGTTGATACGCGCGCCCACCGAATCGCCGGATTTGCGCAGTTCGTCCATGTACACCTCCAGACCCGCCACGGCTTCCGGATCGGGTGCGAAGAAGGGATTCTCGCGAACGCTGTCCCAGGTCTTGAACGGCACGGCGATGGGACCAAGTTGCGCCAGATAACCGCGTATCACGGTGCCGTATTTCTCGAACAACCACTTTTTTGCGATGGCCCCCGCCGCCACCCGCACAGCGGTCTCCCGCGCCGAGGAACGGCCGCCGCCGCGATAGTCGCGAAAGCCGTATTTTTGGTTGTAGGTGTAATCGGCATGGCCGGGCCGGAAGGTCTCGGCGATGTTGCCGTAATCCTTGCTGCGCTGGTCCTCGTTGCGGATCAGCAGGGCGATGGGAGTGCCGGTGGTCCGGCCCTCGAACACGCCGGAGAGGATTTCCACCGTATCCGATTCGCGCCGTTGCGTGACATGGCGCGAAGTGCCGGGGCGGCGCCGGTCCAGGTCGATCTGGATGTCGGACTCGGTCAGGCGCAGGCCGGGCGGGCAACCATCCACCACGCAGCCGATACCGGGGCCGTGCGATTCACCGAAGGAAGTAACGGAAAAAACGAGGCCTATCGAGTTGCCGGACATGGTGGGGAGCAGGAAAGAGGGAACGACGTAAATTTTACCGCAAGCATGCCGGTAGCCAGCCGCCTGTCGCCACAAGCGTGAACCGGTATTCCTTGGTCGACATGGTTGTAGGTGCGAATTTATTCGCAGCGTCATACCCTACGCTGCGGCAGGGTGAACCCGCAATGACCCGTTTCCAGCCTGGGGCCGCGACTTTGGCGACGCCACCCGGCGGCACGCATACCTTGAAAGTCGCGGTCACCGTGGCCCGACTCGACGACAAGCCATGACAACCCGCAAATTCATCCTCCTCAAAGCCGGCCGTACCTTTCCCGATGTAGCCGCCCGCCTGGGCGATTTCGACGCCTGGCTGCTGCCGGGCCTGAATCTGCCCGCCGACCGGGTCGAAGTGCTGGAAATCTGGCGCGACGAGCCGCTGCCGGAACCCGAAGCCTGCGCCGGCGTCATCATGACCGGCGCCCACGCGATGCTCACCGACCGCCTGCCCTGGATGCGCCGCGCCCTCGCCTGGCTGCCGCGTCTGATGGCCGCCGAGGTGCCCTTTCTGGGAATCTGCTTCGGCCATCAGATGCTCGCCGAGGCGATGGGCGGCCGCGTGGACTTCCACCCGAAGGGGCGGGAAATCGGCTGCGTCGACCTGCACCTCCACCCCGCCAGCGCCAACGACCTCCTGTTTCGTGATCTGCCCCGGCAATTCCCCGCTCTTGCCATGCACGCCCAGAGCGTGCTCAGCCTACCTCCGGGAGCAATCCTGCTGGCCGGCAACGAGTTCGAGCCGCATCACGCCTTCCGCATCGGCGGCCAGGCCTGGGGCATCCAGTTCCACCCGGAATTCAACCCGGAGCGCATGAATGCCTATGTCCACCACCTCGCCCAGCAGTTGTGCTCGGCGGGCCAGGATTGCGAGCGCATCCGCGCCAAACTGTGCGACACCCCCATCGCCGCTAGCCTGTTACCGCGCTTCGCCGCAATGGCGCAGGCGCGATTCACATGATCCACGTCAAATAATCCATCTACTCCCTTAGTCACTACTACGAACAGGGGCATACTCCGCCGCACTTTGACAGTGCTGGTAACAAGCTACCAGTAACAGCACCGTCATAGCCCCGCGATAAGCTGCCTGAACAAGGCCCGCAGCCCGTGTGGCCAACTACAAGATGGATGAGACGAACATGCAATTACACAACCAGACGGCAGCCAAGCCGCCGCACGCGGAGCGTCGCCGCAACACGACGCTCCGCGTGCACTTCGACACCGCCCAGGCCCTGCTCAAGCCCCTCCTGGGCAATCCCGCAAGCCACAACGGCGCGGCCTTCTACCGGGCCATGACCCAATTGCAGGCCACCTTCCCGGACATGTCCGGGAACGAAATCGAGGCCCTGGTCGCCGCCGTCGTGCGCAGCGTGCAGACCCGCGCAAGCGGCCGTTAATCCGCTTTCGTAACGCCGGCGTCTCGCCTTCTTCGACGCCGCGTATCACGCCGCCCCTAGCGGTCATGGCGGCCAGGCCGCCCCGAATGATGAAACCAGGCGCCCTCTGTAGCGCAGGCGTCCCGCCTGCATCCAGCGCCAAGGTGCAGGCGAGACGCCTGCGCTACAGGGGCGGCTTGTTTCACGCTAGAAGCGTTCATCCCCTCGCAAATAACGCCACTGCCCGGGTGGCAGCTTTCCCAGCGGGACGCTGCCGACGCGGATGCGTTTCAGTGACAGCACCCGCAGGCCGACGGCCTCGCACAGGTGGGTGATCTGGCCGGGTTGGGCCCCTTTCAGCGCCACCCGCAGGCGGGTTTCGTTTTGCCAACTGACCTTGATGGCGGGCGGGGTGCGGCCGTTGAAGGAGATGCCCTGGTTCAGCCGCTTGAGTCCGTTGGCGGCCAGTTCGCCCGCGACTTCGACGACGACTTCGTGTTCCACGGTCGCGGCGGCCTCGGTCAGCTTGCGCGCGATACGCCAGTCCTGGGTGTAGACGACGAGGCCGCTGCCGCTGGTGTCCAGCGGCACGCAGGCGGTGAGTTGGGCGAAATGCATTTTCAGCGGGCGGATGCCGGAGGCGTCTTCCGCCCACAGGGTGTCGGGGCCTAGCAGTTGCGTGGCGGGCTGGCCGCTGCTGTCCTGGTTGGTGAAATAACCGGGGGGTTTGTGCAGCAGCAGGGTGACGGGTTCGGTCTGGCTGGGGTTGGCCTGGGGGTCGATTTCGATGTGCTGATTGGCGACGCGGAACTGCGGCTCTTCGATCACGACGCCGTCCACCCGCACCCAGCCGCCGGTAATGATCTGCTCGGCTTCGCGGCGTGAGCAGGCACGCAGTTCGGCGACACGTTTGGCAAGGCGGATGGGATCGGTCATGGTGGGCGGGGATGGGCGGGAAGCCCGCGAGTCTACCGCTGCCCGGTCGGGCCCGCCTGATGGGTCAGCCCGAAGTGCAGGGCAAATTTGTTCTGGCGATAACCCATTGAATTACCGTCATTCCCGCGCAGGCGGGAATCCAGTGCGTTCATCAAATCAGTTTTTTAAAGGCCTGATTAGACGGAGGAAACTGGATTCCCGCCTGCGCGGGAATGAC
>JAUYFQ010000128.1 GCA_030690895.1 Sulfuricellaceae bacterium | reverse complement strand
TCGGCGCTGTTGAGCTGGTAGCAGAAGAGGTCGTCGCGCGCGCGGTAGGTGCTGGTGACGGGGCGTTTGGAGAGCAGGGCGCCGAGCGGGAAGCATTCGCCTTCGTGCAGTTCGAGCCAGGCGCTGTCGTCCTGGGCCTGGACGACGCCTTGTTCGCCTTGTACCACGCCTTGTTTGATGATGAAGAAGGTGTGGGCTTCGCCCTGCTCGGGCGAGAGTACGACTTCGCCTTGGGCGTAGTAGCCGATTTCCAGGCGCGCGGCCAGCCACTCCAGGTCCACTCGCTCCATCCGGTCGAAGGGGGCGAAGCGGCGCAGGTGGTCGGTCGTGGCATGGATCAGCGAATTGGGTGAAGCCATGATGCCCGCTCCTTTAAATCTATATCATTTGGCGACAGCTCTCGAATCATAAAACCGAATCAAGTTGCGCCCGGCCTCTTTGGCTTGATACATTGCCGCATCAGCCCACTTGAGGACATCGTCCTGGCTGGCTTCATGATTGACAAACACCACCACGCCAATACTCGCCGTGCAGTGATGTTCGATGGCGCCATCCGCCTTCCCCTCGCGCTTGATAGTCAGCAGGTAGGGTTCCGATAACGTGTTACGGATTTTTTCCGCAACGATCTCGGCTTGTAAAGTAGATTCGGCTTTATCCGCATCTAAATCACTTAGCAATACCACAAATTCATCACCGCCAAAGCGCGCCACAGTATCCATCCCACGCACACAATTTTTCAGTCGATTCGCCGCCTCAATCAACAGCAAATCGCCAACCACATGCCCATGCGTGTCATTAAGTGGCTTGAAGTTGTCCAGATCAAGGAACATCAATGCGCTATAGCGAACACTGCGCTTACTGGCAGCCATGGTCTGGCTCAAGCGATCGTTGAGCACATGACGATTCGGCAACTGGGTCAACGGGTCATAGAACGCCAGCTGACGCACTTGCTCTTCCATCTGTTTGCGTTCGGTGATGTCATAATGCGCACCGATGTAATGGGTAACGATGCCATTGGCGTCCTTTACCGCCGTGATGGTGGTCCATTTTGGATACACCTCACCGTTTTTGCGACGATCCCAGATTTCCCCCTGCCATCCACCCGTGCGATTGATGGCCTCCCACATTTCGCGATAAAAATCGGCGTCGTGATGGTCAGATTTGAGCAGTCGCGGCGTCTGCCCCACAGCCTCCTCTGCTGTGTAACCGGTAATCTCCGTGAAGGCCCGATTGACCCGAAGGATCACGCTATTTGCATCGGTAACCATCATGCCTTCCCGAGATTCAAAGGCCGTGGCAGCGATGCGAAGTTCGGCCTCGGCCTCTTTGCGGAAACTGATGTCGGTACTCGTGCCAATCATGCGCAAGGGTTTTCCTTCTTCGCTGCGACTAACAATCATGCCTCGACCAAGTATCCATTTATAGCTCTTGTCCTTGCATCTCATGCGGGACTCAACGACATAAGTTGCCGTCCTGCCATCCAGGTAGGCTTGCATTGTTTCTGCAACATACGACTTATCGTCGGGATGGAAACGATTTTCCCATTCCTGGCCAGTAGGCAGTGGGGCTAATTCGGCATAGCCCAGTATCTCTTTCCAGCGTTTTGAAAATATTTTTTCATCGGTCAGAATATTCCAATCCCATACGCCGTCGCCCGAACCTTCGATGGCGAATTTCCAGCGGAATTCGCTCTCCTTTAACGCATCTTCGGCTTGCTTGCGATCTTCATCCCGGCTCAGTGCAAAATCAAGATGTTCATTCATTTCCACATGGCGTGAAGCCAGATAACCAAAGCTAATGATCTGAAGAAAAACCAGCAAGCCCATATAAAGCCCCATTCCAGTCGGCTGCAAACTTTCCAACAGGGGTTCATGGCTAAAAAAAAGCGTGTCCATCCAACTACCTGCAAACCAGAAAGTAACGGCAAACATGAAACTCAGCCAAATAAATTTGGCTGGGGACAGGGCGATGATTGAATTTTTGCTAAATAGCATTCTGGTAGCAATCATATGGTTAAGAAATAAGTGATTGATATGACCTGGAAACTACCATGTATGAGATTTAGGTCAATCAGGAAAAGCCTGATTTTGAGCTCATCCAAGACCTATGGGCTGGGAGATCAGGCGATCAGCGGCCCAGTCATCGCCGCTCCGTCAATGGCAGCTCCTGGTACATTTCGGACGGCTGCCCCCATGTGAACTCCTCGGCCCATTCGAATGACGCCCAAAAGAAAGCCCCGGCCGAAGCCGGGACTAAGGAGGATCAAACAAAACCCGTTTAGTGCGCGCTGGCGGCTTCCGCATTGATGCCGGTATTCTGGCGCACGTAGAGTTCGTCCCACATGTCTTCGGCGCGCTTGTCACGCGTCAGCAGGGAACCCAGAATTACCAGCAGGAAGCCAAGCGGGATGGAGATCAGGCCAGGGTTCTTGAGCTGGAAGAATGGCTTCTCCAGGCCCACCATGCTGGTGGTCTGACCTTCCATTTTCTTCAGGTCTTCTTCAGCCTTCTTGATGGATTTCTCCAGACCGGCGATGTCCTTCTTGGCTTTCTCCAAATCCTTCGCGTCACTCAGGCTTGGCAATTTTTCCTGCAACTTGGCCAGCTTTTCCGGTGCGCCGGGTTTGGCTGCCTGTTCGGGCCTGGCTGGTTCAGCTTTCTTGCAGCCGGATACGGCGAACAGGTCGCAGATGAAGCCACCCTCAGCTACCTGAGCTGATTTGGCCGGTTGAGCGGTTTCACCTTCCAGCACCTTCTTGGCGCCGCTGATCACGGCCTTGGGATAGGTCATGTTGGGGGAGATCATCACCAGCGAGATGGCGGTAATGGCGCCGACCAGCATACCAAGGATGATGCCGGTAGTGTTGCACTTCTTCCAGTACAGGGTGAGTTACACCGCTGGGAGGTTAGAGGAAGCCGCCACGGCAAAGGCCAGCGCCACCAGGTGAGCCACGTTCTGACCCTTGGCGAGGATGCCAACCGTAATCGCCATGATGCCGACGATCACGGAGGACACGCGCGCTGCGGTCACCTGCTCCTGCGGCGTGGCATGTTCGCCACGGATCACGCCAACGTAGATGTCGTGCGCCATCGCGGAAGCGG
>JAUYFQ010000126.1 GCA_030690895.1 Sulfuricellaceae bacterium | reverse complement strand
CGAGACGATGCCTCCCGCCCTTGTCAACCACAAATCACCCTTCACCCCGCCAGTGGGGGTTAGGGGGCTTTCGCCTGAAAATCAAAAAAATGCGCTGTGGTGATGCAAATGGCATGGAGGGGGATTTGTGCAACATTCAGGGTAAGTTTTTAAGGATTAATTCGCTGTCCCCTCGCTTGTGCCCAGCATCATCGGGTATCGGACAAGCGCAGGAACCCAGGCAACAAAAATCAGTCTGTTATAATCCCGACCGCTTCTACACTCCACGGATTATTCATGAATTACCTGTTACTCGCCCTCATCGCCTTATTCTCCACCCTGGCTTCCGCCGAACAGGTTTTACCCCTCCCACCCGCGCCACCGCTGGCAGCCAAGGCATGGCTGCTGGTGGACTTTCAAAGCGGGCGCGCACTGGTTCAGCAAAATGCCGACAATCGCATCGAGCCAGCTTCCCTGACCAAGCTGATGACCGCTTACCTGACCTTCACGGCGCTGAAACAGGGGCGAATCAAAATGGATCAGGTGCTGCCGGTTTCAACCCGTGCCTGGAAAACCGAAGGCTCGCGCATGTTCATCGAGATCAACCGGCCGGTCACGGTGCAGGAACTGATTCAGGGCATGATTATTCAGTCTGGCAATGACGCCTGTATTGCGCTGGCAGAAGGCATTGCGGGGAGTGAAGAGGTCTTTGCCGAGATGATGAACCAGCAGGCGGCGCGTCTGGGCATGAAAAACACCCATTTCATGAACTCCACCGGCCTGCCCCACAAGCAGCACTACACCACGGCGCAGGATTTATCCTTGCTGGCGGCAGCGATCATTCGCGAGTTTCCCGAGCATTACAAGTACTACTCGATGAAGGAATACCGCTACAACAACATCACCCAGCCCAACCGCAACCGCCTGCTGTGGCTGGATCCCAGCGTGGATGGCATGAAAACCGGGCATACCGAATCCGCAGGCTATTGCCTGATCGCCAGCGCCAAACGTGACCCGATGCGCCTGATTTCAGTAGTGCTGGGCACGGCCTCCGACAATGTTCGCGCCACAGAAAGCCAGAAGCTGCTCAATTTCGGTTTCCAGTTTTTCGACAGCCATCGCGTGTATGCCAAAGGCCAGACCGTTTCCAGCCTGCCGGTCTGGAAGGGAAGCGGAAAAATCCTGAAAGCGGGGGTCAGCGAAGACCTCATGCTCACCCTGCCAAAAGGACACTACAGCCGGGTCAAGGCCACCGCTACCAGCAGACAGCCCTTGTTTGCGCCCATCTCGGCGGGACAAGCCGTCGGCACCATTCAACTTACGCTGGACGACAAACCGGTTGGCACCTACCCTCTGGTTGCGCTTGAAGACATCGCCGTCGGCAATATCTTTGGCCGCGCTATCGACACGGTTCGACTGTGGTTCAAATGATCCTGGAAACCTTAGTTCGAGCCACAGAGTTCACTGAGAGGTCACGATGCGAACAATGACAATCCGGATTGAGCCAGATGCAATGAGCGCTTTGGGGAATGCAGGCAAGCAATTTGCAGAGGCCTGGCAGCTTGGCGATTATGCAGGTGAAACCATGAGTTTTGAGTCTCCCACCGCCCTTTTCCGCTTCCTTACCCCGGCTCGCTGGGGGGTTCTGGCTGCACTCCAACAAGCGGGGCACTGTGGCCTGAGGGAACTTGCCAGGCGGATTGGCCGCGATGCCAGCGCCGTGCTGCGGGATATATCTGCATTGTCGGAGCGTGGTCTGGTGGAAAAAGACGAGGCTGGGCAACTGTTCGTACCCTTCAGCCGAATTCACGCCGAGTTTGATCTGGCACAGGCAGCCTGACAGGCATGTCTGCCAGCGGACGCGCCTCCAAGCACCAACCCTTGGTTTACCTGAATGGCGCATTCATGCCGCTGGAAGACGCGCGGATTCCGGTTTTGGATCGCGGTTTTATCTTCGGTGATGGTGTGTATGAAGTCATCCCGGTTTACTCCCGCCACCCCTTTCGCCTCGGCGAACATTTGCAACGCCTGCAACACAGCCTGGACGGCATCCGCCTGAGCAATCCGCTCAGCGAAGCCCGCTGGCAGGCGTTAATCACCGAGCTGATCGCGCGCAATACCGGGGAAGACCAGTATCTCTATCTCCACATCACACGCGGGGTCGCCAGCCGCGACCATGCTTTCCCGCCCGCCGACACCGCGCCCACTGTTTTCATGATGAGCAGCCTGCTCTTGCCCGCCAATCCGGCGTTACGCGCTCATGGCGTGTCAGCTATCTGTGCGCAGGACAACCGCTGGCTACACTGCGACATCAAGGCCATTTCTCTGTTGCCCAATGTTTTGCTGCGTCAGCTCGGCGTCGATGCGGGTGCTGCTGAAACCATCCTGCTGCGTGATGGTTATTTGACCGAAGGCGCGGCCAGCAGCATTTTTATCGTCAAGGCCGGTATATTGCTCGCCCCGCCCCAAAGCCAGCTCATGCTGCCCGGCATTACCTATGACGTGGTACTGGAACTGGCTGCAGCCAATGACATTCCCTGCCATATTGCGCCTGTGCCGGAATCCGAACTCCGCAGCGCAGACGAGATCTGGCTGACCTCCTCCACCCGTGAAGTTCAGGCGATTACCCAACTCGATGGCCAACCGGTTGGAAACGGGGCGCCAGGCCCGACCTACAAAAAAATGGATCAGCTTTATCAGGACTTCAAGGCCAGCACCATGCGCCTGCCCACACCATGAATAACGAATCAGAAACCCTGCTCGAATTCCCCTGCCAGTTTCCCATCAAGATCATGGGGCGCATGGAAGACGGCTTTGCCGACACCATGACGGAAATCATCCTGCGCCACATCCCGGACTTTGATGCGGGGTCACTGGCCATGCGTCCCAGCAGCGGCAACAAGTACCTGTCCCTCACCTTCACCATCTACGTGACTTCAAAGCCGCAACTAGACGACTTGTACCGCGAGGTAAGCGCCCACCCACTGGTGTTGATGGCGCTTTAAGGGTGATGGGTGATGGGTGATGAGAAATGGGTAGAACCCACAGCGTCCAGTATTCCCCCCATCACTCATCACCCATTCACGTCGGAACGAGAACCTTTGGTTCCGTTCCCGGCGGGGATGCCCCTTGCGGGTATACTCATCACCCGCCGCCTTGGTCTGGTCGAATATGAGCCCACGTTCCACGCCATGCAAGCCTTCACCGCCCAACGCCAGTCCGATACGCCAGACGAACTCTGGCTGCTGCAGCACCCCCCCGTGTACACCCAGGGTCTGGCCGGAAAACCGGAGCACTTGCTGAATCCGACCGGCATTCCTGTCGTCCAGATCGATCGGGGGGGCCAAATCACCTACCATGGCCCCGGCCAGATCGTGGTCTACCTGCTGCTCGACCTGAAACGGCGCGGCCTGGGCGTCAAGTCCCTGGTATGGCGCATGGAAGAAGCCATCATCCGCCTGCTGGCAGAGCATCGCGTACTCGCGCAACGGCGAGAAAAAGCCCCCGGCGTCTATGTCGGCGCAGCCAAAATCGCCGCGCTGGGACTGCGCATCAAAAACCAGTGCAGCTATCATGGCCTGTCGCTCAACGTGGACATGGACCTGGGCCCCTTCACCAACATCAATCCCTGCGGCTACGCGGGTCTCGCCGTGACCCGGACTTGCGATCAGGGCATATCGGCCAGCATCGACGAGCTGGCTGACCAGTTGGCGAAAAAACTTGAAATTGAATTGAACACCGAATGCTTTCAATATACCCCCTTATAGGGGATAATAATGACTATGGAAAAGCGCATTCCCCATTACTCGCTGATGGAAATCCAGGCTCAAATGACATCAGCCACGGCCATGAATTTGACAGAGTCGGCACGAACCGGGATTCATGCGGCAGGAATGGGATGGACTGACGCACTGTCGGTTGTGCAAAGTCTGCGGCGGCAGAATTTTTACAAAAGCATGACCATCCACCGCGACCATCGCATCTGGCAGGATGTTTATCACGGCCAATGGCGCGACAAAGCGCTCTATGTGAAATTTCAGCAAGCAGGGGAGTTTTTTGTGGTGTCTTTCAAGGAGTTTTAACATGACATCGAAATGGCAAGGGCAGGCGTGCCCGCTTTGTGGTGATGGAGTCCTTGTTGATTCCATCAAGAAGGCGGAGGAACAATACAAGGGGCGTTCGTTTACCTCCACTATCCATGGCGCATTTTGTGATCATTGCCAGGATGGTTTCCCGGAATTTGATCCCGAGCAGGAGATAGCGTGGACGGCTTTTCGCAACCGCGTGGATGCCGAGGATGCCGCCGAACTCGCCCGCATCCGAAAAAAACTCCGGCTTACCCAGAGCGAGGCCGCAATCCTGGCTGGGGGCGGCAAGAATGCCTTTTCCCGGTATGAGAAAGGCAAGGCCAAACCCGTGGCCGCCGTGACCAATCTCTTCCGCCTGCTGGATCATCACCCGGAACTGCTGAACGAGTTACGGCATGGTTCGTCAAATCGAACAAGGGTATAGTTGCCGAATCAGAAGAGGGGAAGCCATGAAACTCGAACACACCATTCAGCAGCATGTGGAAAAACTACCACTGCCACTTCAGGGTGAAGTCCTTGATTATGTGCTGTACCTGGAGCAAAAAAACCGCAGGCATTCCACTGACGACCAGCAGCGCCGGGTAAAACTCTCCAGCACCCTGGAACGACTCGTCGCGCTCAACCCCTTCGCCAAGACCAATCCAGCCTTATGGGAACGCGAACAGCGCGAAGATCGCGCCTTGCCGGGTCGCGAATAAACATGGTGTTGGCCGACAGCAACATCCTCATCTATGCCACTCAACCAGAATACTCAAAACTGCGCCAGTGGCTGCTCGACACCCTGCCCAAAGTTTCAATCATCAGCCGGGTGGAAATTCTTGGTTACCACAAGCAGCAAGAGGCCGAACAAGCAGCGCTCACTGAATTATTGGACAATCTGGAACTGGTTTACCTTACCCCAGCTTGCTATGAAATCGCCATCCAATTGCGCCAACGACAGAAACTCACTCTCGGCGACGCTCTTATCGCCGCGACTTGCCTGGAGCAGGGTTACACCTTGGCAACGGCCAATACCAGTGATTTCGCCTGGATCGATGAGCTGACAGCATTTAACCCGCTGGAAGCTGGTTGAAGCCAGCGAATGGCGCACTGCACTTAAGGCTAGGCTGTAGGAATGAAACTTTCAGCGGAGCCTGGTCATCGCGCAGCAGTTGCAGCTAGGGAAGGCAGTTATTTTGCAAGACCTAGCCCTTTGGGGCTCTATCTGGCGCTTACCCTTCGCCCGCAAAAGCGTGGCTTCGCCCACTTTCGGCCAGCCCCTCAATTGAACTTGCCTTCCTTCCGCAAGGAGGTCCCCGCCGAGGCTTCCAGCTCTTTACTCATAGCAGTCAACAATTCCACGAAGACAGTTGGCAAGTCTCTATCTCTGGCCGCAGAAGCCGCATTCGCATACAAAACAGACACTCTAAGGTTTTTTTCGTAATCATCAAATCTTATCGTACCGAGAGCTTCAGTGCGTTGGCTTAGTGGGAGCCATATTTCCTGGATGAATTTGCTGGCCACCGCCGATTCTTTAGCGCCCAGTTCCTTTTCCGCCTGTGCTACATACAACTTTGGCAGTTGAACCAAATACTGCCCATGACTCATATTATCTTTGTTGTCAGCGCTCAGGATATGCCCACCCAACAAAATATGCACTTTTTGGCCGTTGATCTCTGACTTCTCCATCCAAATCGTATCAACAATCCCAGGGCGCCGAAGACCCACGAGCGCACACGCATAGGTGCGATGCAGCCAATCCCGCTTGCTCAGCCCCCTCAGTTTCTGATTATTGGCCTTGGCAGCAAGGTAGCCGTACCAGTTCCCATTAATTATCAAGTAATCCTTCCCAATAGGTTGAGAAAATATCGAACAGATTTGATCCGCTTCGTTTTTAGCCTCACCATCTGTCCAATCCGCACTGGAAAGTGGATGCTCAAGGTAGGGCAGAGTCTCGCCATACCGTTCCTGCTTTATCAAACCGATAATGATCGCTTGAGTAGCGCGTATACAAGTTAACCTCTCAATCGGTTTCGTGCCACTGCAAGACGTGCTCTGAATTGGTTTCATCGCCTCGACCAGGGCTCGCCAGTCACGGTCGTCGCCATAGCTCGCCATAACCGCCTTATGTAGTGCCGGAGTACCTACAGACGATATACGGCAAACCCGTGATGACCAGTTCGCGTGTGCCGTCGATGCGACCGGGTCTGCCGATTCCGTCCTGATCCAACAAAACATTAACCTGCTCACGGATGGTCTGGATCACTTTGCGGGCGGCCAGCGGATTGTCCTGAGCAATATATGATCGGATGCCGTACAGGTCGGCTTTAGCCGCTTCGGTGAACTTAATTGCCAACGGGCAAGCCTTCGAGAAGTTCTGCAAAAACATCGTCTGCGTCACGCACTCGACCATCACGCATGTCCTTCAACCCGATTTCCACTTGCTCCCGAAACCAGTGGTCATGCGCGGCGGCCGCGTGCGCGGCCTTCAGTTTCGCCGATTTGTCCGGCCTGGACGGGCGGTCAATCTCGCGATCTTCGGGTCGCCACTGTGCGACTGAGTAGTGACCGCCCTCCAGACCCAGATCCCGCACGATCTCGAATGCCTTTGCCGGATTACCGAAACGCCGCACCTGCTTTGATACGGATGCAATCAACATCGCAGGCCCATTGCTCGTCTCAAACTCCAGTGCAAACATGCTTCCGTCGGGTCGCAAGTTTGCGGACAAGACGCCGCCCGACGCCACGGCAGACCGAGCCTGATCAATAGTGAAAGTTTTCATGGGATTTTCCGTTATAAAAAATGCACGACTTATTATAATTCGTGCATTTTTTGCTGGCAACTCAAGTGCGGATCTAAACCAGTGTCACCGTAACTATCCGGTTCTCATCCTCGGAAATATCCGTCACCGTAACGCTTTCGCGTCCTTCAAGCGTGAACTTGAACAGGGCGCGGCTGAGCGGGTTGATGAAGGCGGATTCCAGTTGGTTGCCGATGCCGCGCCCGCCGTTGCCGAGGTCGCGGCGGCACAGTTCGAGCAGTTTGGCGCGAATCGGGTCGGGCAGTTGCAGGGTGACTTTGTGCTCCTCGTGGATCCGGTTGATGACGTTCTTCAGCATGCTGTCGAAGATCAGTTCAGCGACTGGGGCGCTGATGAAGTTGAAAACTACGATGTTGTCGCCGATGCGGTTGAGGATTTCAGGCCGTGAGAGTCGGAACTTGAAATAATCCTGAATGGCGCTGCGCACGCGGCTTTCGACCACGTCGTAGTGGTCGTCCGGCGAGACATTTTGGCTGCGGCGGCCATGCTCGTCCTCGACGGTGATACCCAGATTGGAGGTAAAGATCAGGATGGCTTCGGAAAAATAGGCCGTGTCGCCGCGTCCGTCGGTCAGGCGGCCGTCTTCCAGAATTTGCAGGAATTTGTCGAGGATGCGCGGGTGGGCTTTTTCGATTTCGTCGAACAGCACCACGCTGAAGGGTTTTTCGCGCACCGCGTTGGTCAGTTCGCCGCCTGCATCGTAGCCGATGTAGCCTGGCGGTGCGCCCAGCAGGCGGGCGCTGGCGTGTTCTTCGGCAAATTCGCTCATGTCGAAGCGGATGTACGCACGTTCATTGCCGAATATGAGTTGGGTCAGGGTTTTTGCCAGTTCGGTCTTGCCCACGCCGGTTGGGCCGGCGAAGAACAGCACGCCACGTGGGCGGTTGCCGCCGGAGCGTGCATGCGCCCCGGTCAGCCCCATCACCGAGCGCATCAGGATGTCCACGGTCTTGGTGACGGCCTGCGGCTGTCCCTTGACGCGATCTTCGATGAAAGTGGCCGCATCGGCGATTTTTGCCCGCAGATAGTCTTTCTTCCAGGGGTTTTCCACGATTCCCATCTTGAAGCTCTGGGCGGCGTCATCCACGTCCTGAAAGGAAATGCCCTGACGATCCGCCAGTTGGGCGATGTCGCTCATGTCGCTCAGGGACAAACCTTCGCTGCTGTCGCAAAACTGCTTGAGATATTTGTCGCGTTGCGCGGGCTCGCTGGCGGTAAAGCCAGGGAAGCGCACACCTAGAATCAGCGCGGCCTCCTGCCGGATTTCAAAGTCGGGCAGGGTGGCGGTCAGGGTGCTGATGCGGGCGCTGTCGAGTGCAAACCAGGAGGGCATGTCCTGCGCCCGGTTGACCAGCCAGATGATGGGATTGAAACGGGCTTTCCCATGCGGCGTGGCAATGTCCGCGCCGCGCGGCACGATGGGGTTGGCGGCGAGTGAGAGTCGCTCGGCAGCCACAAAGAAGCGATGCTCGGTCGCGTCCAGATGGTCGGGCTGGCGCACCAGGCGCGAGGCGAAATCGATCAGCAGGCCGCAGCGAGCCTCGCGCTGGGCGGCGACTTTTTCCATGATGCCGGTCAGGCCTTCCAGGCTCGTGGGCATGACGCCATCCTGAAGTTTTAGGCTAAATAGCCGGCTTGCCAATTCGATCACTTCGGGCTCGTTCGGATAGGGACGCAAGCCCTCGACCGGGTTATAAATCAGCAGAAATTTACAATCCTGCGCCTGCAAGGCCGTCCACAGGCAACGCGTCAGGGGGGCAAGCGTGAGATTGCTCTGAAACGGAGTCAGAAAACTGTCGCGAATATTGCCGGCGACGATGTACTGAGAGCGAATCGGCAGCAGGCGTTCGATGTCTCTGATCCAGCGGGGCGACGTATTCATCCTTAAAAACTCAGTTGACCACGAAATACACGAAACACACGAAAATGAATCAAGTACTTGGCCGTGTTTTTCATTTCACCCATTCGGCGATAGGGAGGTAACTCATATCCACTTGAATACTTTCGTGTATTTCGTGTGTTTCGTGGTTGAAATGAGGTTTCTAGGTTCATGGCTTCAAGCTCTTTTGCAGGGGTTTTTCGGTAAAGCGTTCCTCTTCCTGCCGCGCAGGCAGGCTTGCTGGTTCAACAGCCTGAACCGGCAGTTCTCCCGCGTCCAGTTGCCTCAGCACCTTGAACTCGATGCCGCGCGCGGCCAGCGTTTGCATCAGGCGGGGGAATTCGCTGCACCATCGTTCTTCGGCGACGAAATCCAGGCGTTTGCGCTGCTCGCTTTCTTCCATGCCGCGTGGACGAACCACGTTGAAATTGAGGGTTTTTTCGCCGGGGGATAAACGCATGCGGATATGGTAATCCTCCCAGCCTGGGCGCTGGAAATGTACTACGCCGCCCTCGGAAAACAGGGTGTGCGAGATGGCGCCCACCTCATAGCCAAGATCGCGCAGGGATTGCTCCAGCACCAGGGCGGCGGCTTCCTGTTCCTGCGCGTGCCGTGCTTCCAGCCCATGCTGGATTTGCAGGCGCAATTCCGTCAGCAAGGCCTCTGCCCGCGCCAGCGAAGGCGCTGACAGAATGCGGCGGATCAGCGCTTCCAGCTCGGGAGAAAGCGGCATGTCCTTTGCTCGCTCCAGCGCCCGACCAATGGCCTGTTGCAGGGTGTCGAGTTGATCCGGGTTCAGGCCGGGCTGGAGGCTGCGTTCGGCTGCATAGGCGCGCGCACGGATTCCGCATCGCTCTCGGCGAAGGCTTGCAGGGCCAGGGTCAGGGATTTCTGCTGCACTTCCGCCAGCGTTTTACCCGCTTCCGCCAGCGCCGTTTCCAGATGCTGGATGGACTGCTTCAACGCTTCTGCGTATTGCAACCAGGTTTGAAAGTCGGCGTCGGGCGATGGGGACGGCAAAGCCTGATCCGGCGGTGTCAGTTGCAGGGTGTCGGCCAGCATGCGCAAGCGGGCGGCTCGCTGCTCCAGGCCATGAATGTCCTGGCGCACGCTGGCCTGATGCTGCAGTCGGGCAAGCTGATCCTGGTTTGCGCGGTCAATTCGCCCCTGCTTGCGTGACTCGGCTTCGCCCTCCGCCTCGTCAAATTCTGTGTTCATGGCCTGCGCTTCGCGCAAGGCTTCTGCCGCCAGCAATACGGCACCGAGGGGCGTAAACGAGAATGCGACTGTAGTAGGACCGCTCATGATTGTGGTCTTGAAAATATTTAACCGAAGTTATCACATTTTTCTGGCGATGCGTAAGGATGCTCATACGCCAAATCCGGACTATGATGTTGTCTGCTTATGACAAAGGGGATGGCAATGAATGCTGATCGACGAGCAGTCATGTTGGGATTGGCAGCGATTCCGCTGTTGATACGCGAGGCACTGGCCAAGGGCGATAAACCGGTTCGCAGCGGGTTTCATACCCTGCAGGGTACGGTGTTGCTGAATGACAAGCCTGCCAGCCTGGGCGGACAGGTTGCGCCGGGTGACCGGATTTCTACCGGTGAAAAAAGCATGGCGGTATTCGTGGTTGAGCGGGATGCCTATCTGTTGCGCGCGGATAGCCGGATGGAGATCGCACAAAGCAGTACGGGTCTCAAGGTGCTGCGCGTGGCGACTGGAAAGATGTTGTCCGTCTTCGGGCGCGGCGAGAAGCGGATCGAACTGCCGACGGCGACGATTGGCATTCGTGGGACAGCGGCTTATGTCGAGGCGGGGCAGGAGGTGTCCTACATCTGTACCTGTTACGGGATCGCGGAGATTCAGGCTCGGGCAGACCCGGATGCGCGCGAGGTGGTCGAGACCCGACACCATGATGCACCGCGCTACATATACGCCAAGGGCGCAAAAAATTTGATTACCGTCGCGCCTGTCATCAATCATACGGATGCCGAGCTGATCATGCTGGAAGATCTGGTTGGCCGGATGCCGCCTTTTTACAATCCGTGGGAAATGAAGGGGAACTACGGGGAATAAAAAAATGGGCGGCTTGCGCCGCCCCGAATTCACCTGGAGAGGCGAATGGAGAGTCTGAACCAAAACCTCTTTGCTACCATTCTGACGCCGGGTTCCCAGAAGCAGAAACCCGGCGTTTCGAACTCAGTCGACGCGCTCGCCGTGCAGGCTGACGTCAAGACCCTCGCGCTCTTCCTCTTCGGAGACACGCAGGCCAATCACCATGTCGATGATTTTCAGTATGATGTAGGAGGCGATGGCGGTGTAAACCACGACTGCGCCAATGCCGACCAATTGAGTCACAACCTGGGCTCCATTGCCATCGATCAAACCGGAGGCTGCATCGCCACCGACTGCCTTGACCGCAAATACGCCGGTCAGAACGGCGCCGATGATGCCGCCTACGCCGTGAACGCCGAATGCATCCAGTGAGTCATCGTAGCCCATCATGCGCTTGAGGGAAGTGGCGCCCCAGAAGCAGACGATGCCCGAGACCACGCCGATTACCAATGCGCCCATCGGAGCAACAAAACCTGCTGCCGGGGTGATGGCGACCAGACCAGCTACCGCACCGGAAGCAATGCCCAGTACCGATGGCTTGCCCTTGCCCATCCATTCGGCAAACATCCAGGCCAGTGCAGCGGCTGCAGCGGCAATCTGGGTAACTGCCATGGCCATACCGGCACGACCGTCAGCAGCCAGAGCGGAACCAGCATTGAAGCCGAACCAGCCTACCCACAACATTGCAGCGCCAATGAGGGTCAAGGTCAGGTTGTGCGGCGCCATGGGTTCCTTGCCGTAGCCGACGCGCTTGCCCAGCATGATGGCAATCACCAGACCGGCGATACCGGCGTTGATGTGTACCACGGTGCCGCCTGCATAGTCGAGGATGCCCTTGGTGAACAGCCAGCCCGAAGCTTCCCATACCCAGTGGGTAACCGGCGCGTAGACTACCAGCGACCAGATACCCATGAACCACAGCATGGCGGAGAACTTCATGCGGTCAGCAAATGCACCGGTGATCAGCGCCGGGGTGATGATCGCAAAGGTCATCTGGAAGATCACGAACACGGTTTCCGGAATGTTCGCGCCCGCCACGCCGGTCAGGGCGTTGACATCCACGCCAGCCAGAAACATCTTGTCCAGTCCGCCGATGAAACCGCTGCCTGGCGTGAAGGCAAGACTGTAGCCTGCCACCATCCAGATGATGGACATCAGTGCCGTGATGGCAAAGCTTTGCATCATGATGGCCAGCACGTTTTTCTTGCGTACCATACCGCCGTAGAACAGTGCCAGACCAGGAATGGTCATGAACAGCACCAGCGCGGTCGAGGTGAGCATCCAGGCCGTGTTGCCGGTATCGAGTTTGGCTTCCGGTACTGGCGCGGCAACCGGCGCAGCCGCTTCTGCTGGCGCAGGTGCGGCAACCGGTGCGGGTGCTTCCTGTGCCGCAGCAGCGGCAGGTTGAGATTCAATAGCCGGGGCAGCATCTTCCGCCAGGGCAATTCCGCCCATGCCCAGTACCCCGAGCAGAGCAATCATGCTTAACAGTTTTTTCATCGCAGGCTCCTCTTACAGTGCTTCCGGACCGGTTTCACCGGTACGGATACGCACAACTTGTTCAAGATCGGACACGAAAATCTTGCCGTCACCAATCTTGCCGGTCGAAGCGGATTTTTCGATGGCTTCGATGACCTGATCGAGCAATTCGGCCTTGATGGCCGCTTCGATCTTGACCTTGGGCAGGAAGTCGACGACATATTCCGCACCGCGATACAGCTCGGTGTGGCCCTTTTGGCGTCCAAAGCCTTTGACTTCAGTAACGGTGATGCCCTGTACTCCTACCTGGGAGAGAGCTTCCCGCACTTCATCCAGCTTGAACGGCTTGATGATGGCAGTAACCAGTTTCATGTTTGGCTCCTAAGATTTGATGTTCTGAACAGTCGGCCTGGATCAGAATGTTTTGGTGACGGACAGAACGAAGCGGCTGTCGGCAATATCGTCGCCCTTGACGGTGTACAGTGCTGCATCGCCATCGGTGTCGATGTAGGCGCCGGTTACACTCAGACCGCCGCCGAAGTCCTTGGTCAGGCCCAGTTTCCAGTCGGTGTAGCTGAACGCGCTGTTGTTCTTGATGGACTGGTGGCCGATATGGGCGCCCAGTGCAAAACCGTTGCCCAGGTCGAAGTTGGCGGATGCATCGATATACTGCGAGCCATCGCTATCGACAAAACCGAACAGGTCAGAGAAAGCGTAGGAGTACTTGAGGGTAAACATTTTGTAAGTACCCGCAACGTACAGCTCATTGGTGTTGGGGCTGTTGAAGCCGTCCGGGAAGTCGCCAGGATATTGATAGCGCAAGAGGCCGACATCGTAGCTGAAGTCATCGTTGACCTTGCCCTTGTAGCCGCCGTACAGGTCGATTTCCACGCTGCTGCTGGCATTGACGTCGATATCTTCGAGCCAGCTGATATTGGAGCCCCATACACCGGCATAGAAACCGCTGGCATGTGCATAATCGAAGCCGCCCTGAATGGCTGGCTTTTCGCGCGTCTGGGAAATGCCGCGATAGACGTATTCGGAAGCCAGCGTGACGTTGGCGGTAACCGGGGATGCCGCAGCGGCTTCATTAGCCAGCGCAACAGAGGAAGTCATCATGGAAGGTGCTGCTACCACGCCAGCGAGCACCAAAGCTTGAGTCAGTTTACGCATAACCTAATCTCCTTCAATTAAAAGCTTGATAATAAAAATGGTCAAAATTACAAACACGCAAGAACACTAAGCATGTACTGTGCCAGTAAATATTATTTAACAATATCAATATGTTGTGTTAATTCGTAAAACAATCTGGTGCAGGCAACAAGCGTTGCACCGGGTTTGTGCACCATGTCTGTGCATTTTCTGCTGCCAGCAGACCAGGATTTCAGGAAGTGCATTTCTGGTAGAATTTGTTCAACTATTTCAACAGGAAAGATCATGCTTAATCACAAGGTGCTGGACGAGATCAACAGCAAAATCAGCCAGGTGCTGGCGGCTTCGCCAGTTGGGGATGTCGAAAAGAACCTGCGCGCCTCGCTGCAAAGCCTGTTTTCAAAACTTGATCTGGTGACACGGGAAGAGTTCGAAGTACAGCAGGCCGTTCTGGTGCGTACGCGCGAAAAGCTGGACAAGCTGGAAGCGCAGGTCGCCGCGCTGGAGCAAAAACAACCATCCTGACCGGAATGAAATACCTGAGTAGTAATGGGTTGATGGTGATGGGTAATGGGGAAAGCGTGTGTAGCGAATACTCTTCACTCATTACCCATCACCCATTTCACGTTTAATCCATGGGAAAACTGCTGCTGGCGCCGATGGATGGGCTGGCGGATCACGTGCTGCGCGACATCCTGACCCGCGTCGGCGGCTACGACGGTGCTGTGACCGAATTTGTGCGCGTCTCCGGCAACTTGTTGCCGCCGCGCACCTTCCGCCGTATCTGCCCCGAACTGAACCATGGCAGCCGTACCGCCGCCGGGACGCCGGTGGCCGTGCAACTGCTGGGCAGTGACCCAGCCTGCATGGCCGAGAATGCCGCGCAACTGGCCGCCCTCTCACCCGCCGCTATCGACCTCAATTTTGGCTGCCCCGCTCCTACCGTCAACCGCCATGGCGGCGGCGCGATGCTGCTGGCTGAACCCGAACGCCTGTTCCGCATCGCCGAAGCCGTGCGGCGGGTGGTGCCATCCCATATCCCCTTTACCGCCAAGATGCGCCTAGGTGTGTGCGACACATCCAGAGCCCTGGATTGCGCGCGTGCGCTGGAAGCGGGCGGCACGGTGGCGCTGGTGGTGCATGCACGCACCAAGGCCGATGGTTACCGCCCTCCTGCGCATTGGGAATGGGTGGCACGCATCCGCGATGTTGTTCAGCTACCGGTGACGGCCAATGGTGAGGTGTGGACGACCGATGACTACCTTCGCTGCCGCTCGGTCAGTGGCAGCGAAGATGTGATGATAGGACGCGGCGCCGTGGCCGACCCTTTCCTCGTCCGGCGCATCCGCGCCTTGGCGGGGGGTGAGTCGGTCGAGCGTTCGCTGGCGGCTGACTGGCTTGAACTTCAACCGCTGATCGCCGAATTCTGGCATCAGGTTCAGGAAAAGGTCGAGCCAAGCCAAGCACCGGGCCGACTGAAATTATGGCTCAACTCGCTACGCCGTACTTTTGTTGAGGCAGAGGCGCTTTACACCGCAGTGCGCACCCTGCGCGGGATTGAGGAAACGACGCGGATGCTTGAATTACATGGCGTTTCAGCCAGCCAACGTTGGTTGCCATGACACTTCAACTTATGGAATTTCCTGGAAACCTTTCGCCAGGGTGTCATCAACCTTTCTCATGCGCCGACTGAGCGCCTTGAGCATGCCGATTCCCAGTTCGGGGCAGGCGAGCAGTAAACCCCTCAGAGAACGCTTCAGGGCGCCTCTAAAAACCCAACTCAGGTGTCAGCAGCGAATCCTGGAAAGATTGCAGGAGCAGGGCTGTGAATTTGGATAGAATCGTGAGGTCAGCCGTTTGGTCGGCTTTATCATTGGTGGTGTATGTCTCTTGCCGTCCTTTATAGTCGTGCCCTGAGCGGTATGGATGCCCCGCTGGTGACGGTGGAAGTGCATCTGGCCAATGGCTTGCCATCGTTCACCCTGGTTGGTTTGCCCGAGGCCGAGGTCAAGGAAGCGCGTGATCGGGTGCGCGCGGCTTTGCAGAATGCGGGTTTTGATTTCCCGGCTCGCCGCATTACCGTCAACCTGGCGCCAGCAGATTTGCCCAAGGAAAGCGGGCGTTTCGATCTGCCGATTGCGCTCGGAATTCTGGCGGCATCCGGCCAGATTCCATCTGCTCGTTTGAGCGAGTACGAGTTTGCGGGTGAACTGGCGCTGGCGGGCGAGTTGCGACCGATTCGCGGTGCGCTGGCAATGACCTGGAAAGCGAGCAAGGACGGACGATCCTTTGTGCTGCCGCTTGAAAACGCCGATGAAGCCGCGTTGGTGGAAGATGCCAGTGTGTTGCCAGCGCGCACTTTACTGGCGGTGTGTGCGCATCTGACCGGACAATCGCTGCTATCACGGCATGAAACCCGGGCCGTGAGCGTTGCGCCCGATTACCCTGATTTCAGCGAAGTCAAAGGGCAATTACAGGCCAGACGCGCGCTGGAAGTGGCCGCCGCTGGTGGCCACAGCATTCTGATGTCAGGGCCGCCCGGCACTGGAAAATCCATGCTTGCCAGCCGCTTGCCCAGCATCTTGCCGGAGATGACGGAGGCCGAGGCGATCGAATCGGCAGCGATTCAGTCATTGAACGGCGGCGGCTTCAAACTGGAGAACTGGCGACGCCGTATCCTTCGCTCCCCCCATCATTCCGCTTCCAGCGTGGCGCTGGTTGGTGGCGGGGGAAATCCGCGTCCCGGAGAAATCAGCTTGGCGCATCATTCTGTTCTGTTTCTGGACGAGTTGCCGGAATTCGACCGGAAGGCGCTGGAAACTCTGCGCGAGCCGCTGGAGTCCGGGCGCATCACCATTTCCCGCGCTGCCCGGCAGGCCGATTTCCCCGCGCGTTTTCAACTGGTGGCGGCCATGAACCCTTGCCCCTGCGGCTACCTGGGTCATCCCAACGGCAAATGCCGCTGCACCCCGGATCAGGTTTCACGCTACCGCGCCAAGATTTCCGGCCCCTTGCTCGACCGGATCGATCTGCAAATCGAAGTGCCCGCATTGCCCGAGCATGACCTCATGAACGCCTCACCGGGTGAGTCCAGCGAAGCGATTCGCTTGCGCGTGAATACCGCACGGCAAAAACAGCTTGCGCGTCAGGGCAAACCCAATGCCTTGCTGAATACCCATGAAGTGGATCAGTACTGCCAGCCCGACGATTCGGCAGTCGCGCTACTGCGGCAAGCCATTTCACGGCTCGATCTGTCCGCCCGCGCCTATCACCGGATTCTGAAGACGGCTCGCACTATCGCCGATCTGGCAAATCAGGATCAAATCACCTCGGCGCATATCGCGGAGGCGGTGCAGTACCGCAGGGGATTAAGAACCTGATGTTGGCGTGGCTAAATAGTCATGTTGAAACGAAAACCATAAGGCGAGAACACCGAGTTTGACCTGGAAAAACATGACCCCTGAAGCCTTCATCGCCCACTGGGCAAACAACCCGCTCACTGAACGCGCCGGGGCGCAACAGCACTTCAACGACCTGTGCGACCTGCTGGGCGTGGACAAACCACGCGACCCGGAAAACTACTGCTTCGAGCGCGGCGCTAAAAAATCTGGCGGAGGAGACGGCTGGGCGGATGTCTGGAAACGCGGCCATTTCGGCTGGGAAAACAAAAAGCCGGGGCGCGACCTGAATGCCGCGCTCAAACAGCTCACCGACTACGCCCTGCAACTCGACAGCCCGCCTCTGCTGGTTGTGTGCGACCGCGAACGCATCATCATTCACACCGCCTTCACCGGCTACCCCGACCAAGCGCGTGAAATCTGCATCGCAGAACTGACCGACCCCAGCAAACTGCAAACCTTACGCTGGGTCTTCACCGAACCCGAAAAACTGCGCCCGGAAAAATCCACCGCCGCGATTACCGCCGAAGCCGCCGGGCAGTTCTCCAGCCTCGCCAAAGCCATGCGGACACGCGGCCTGGACGGCCAGCGGGTGGCGCATTTTCTGGTGCAATGCCTGTTCTGCATGTTTGCCGAAGACGAAGCCCTGCTCCCCGGCAACGTCTTCACCGAAATCCTGAAAAACGCCGGGACGGACACCGACCGAGCCGCCCGGCGCATCGCCAAAATCTTCACCGCCATGCAGCAAAAAATCGGCGGAGAGTATGGCGACCACGACATCGCCTGGTTCAATGGCGGCCTGTTCAGCGCGATAGACGTGCCCGAACTGGCTGAATCCGACCTTGATATTTTGTACCACGCCGCCGCCGACATGGACTGGCGCGGCATCGACCCCACCATTTTCGGCACCCTGTTTGAACGCGGCTTGGATCCTGCCGCCCGTGCCCCACTGGGCGCGCACTACACCGACACCGCCACCATAGCCAAGCTGATTACCCCGCTGATTACCGAGCCGCTACTGGCCGAATGGGAAATAGTCAAAGCCGTCATATCAAAACAATCGCCCTTGTCCACAGCCCCCTCTCCCTTTGGGGGAGGGTTGGGGAGGGGGAGCGCCGTTGGCAATTCCAAAAAATCCCGCGCCACCTGGCAAGGCTTTCTGCTCAGGCTTAACCAGTTCAAAGTGCTCGACCCCGCCTGCGGTTCGGGAAACTTTCTCTACCTCGCCCTCAAAGCCCTGCGCGACGTGGAAAAACAGGTCAGCCTCGAAGCTCAGGAACTGGGGCTCCCCGCCGAAATCGCCATGCAAACCGGGCCGCACAACATCCTCGGCATCGAAATCAACGAATTCGCCGCCGAACTGGCAAGAGTGACGGTATGGATAGGCGACATTCAATGGTGTCGTCGCAACGGGCTGGAAATATCCCGCAACCCGATATTGAAATCGTTGGAAGGCATTGAACATCGGGATGCGATTTTGGAGTTTTCAGCCGTCAGCGATCAGCCATTAGCCAGTGAAGCCGAATGGCCGGTCTGTGATGTGATCGTGGGGAATCCGCCATTTTTGGGGGACAAGAAAATGCGTGGCGAACTGGGCGACGATTACGTTAACCGCCTGCGCAAGCTGTATCAAGGCCGCGTTCCCGGTGGCGCGGATCTGGTGACCTACTGGTTTGAGAAATCCCGCGCCCACATTGAGCAGGGCAAGGCCGCTTCGGCAGGATTGGTGGCAACCAATTCGATACGTGGCGGCGCAAACAGGAAAGTGCTGGATCGCATATTGGCAACCCATCCCCACCCCAACCCTCCCCTTGACGGGGAGGGAGCAACACACCTCCCCCTTCATGGGGGTGGCGGGGAGGGGGATGGGGGTAAGCTTGTCATCTTCGAGGCATGGAGCGACGAGGAATGGATTAACCAGGGCGCGGCGGTGCGTGTGTCGCTGGTGTGCTTCGGCAATGTGGGAGCGGCGCCCCGCCGCGATGCCGCAGGTGAAAATCGCGCCGAGGGCGGCGCTCCCACAAAAGGCGCCTCCCTCGATGGCCAGTCGGTTGCCGCTATCCATGCCGACCTGACCGCCACCCCGTTAAACCACGCCGGTGGCGGGATGGATTTAACGCAAGCCAGACCGCTCAAGGAAAACAAAGGTGTTGCCTTTATTGGTGGAATGAAAAAGGGGCAGTTCGATGTTTCTGGGGTTCAGGCACGCGAGTGGCTGCGTAGTGGGGGCAATCCCAATGGCAGGCCAAATTCCGATGTGGTTCTGCCTTGGCGAAATGGTTTGGATGTAACGCGCCGCCCTTCGGATAGCTGGATCGTTGATTTTGGCTTGAACATGCCGGAAGTCGAGGCATCCTTATATGAAGCTCCATTTCAGCAGGTACTGGAGCACGTAAAGCCAGCGCGGGATGAAGTGAACAACCTGCTTGAACGTAGCCGCTGGTGGCTGCATGCTCGACCGGCTCCAGACCTACGCGAAGCTACGAAAAATTTGCCGAGATTTATCGCGACACCAAGAGTTGCAAAATATCGCTTGTTTGACTGGCTGAGGCCGCCCGTTATCTGTGATGGGCAGCTTGTGATTATCGCCCGTTCCGACGACACCACCTTCGGCATTCTGCATTCGCGCTTTCATGAGCTGTGGTCGCTGCGCTTGGGCACTTCGCTGGAAGATCGCCCCCGCTACACCCCCACCACCACCTTTGAAACCTTCCCCTTCCCCGCTGGCCTGACGCCATCAAGCCCCTCTCCCCTCGGGGGAGGGGTTGGGGAGGGGGTAAGCTTAGGCGAGGAGGAAAGCTGTGCTGCCGAAAATATCGCCCAAGCCGCCAAAGCCTTGAACCAGCTCCGCGAAACCTGGCTCAACCCGCCCGAGTGGGTGGACTGGGTGCGCACGCCAGAGGAGGAAAAAGCCGGTTATCCGCTACGTCCAGTCGCCAAACCCGGCCATGAGGTGGAGTTGAAAAAACGCACCCTCACCAACCTCTACAACGCCCGCCCCGCTTGGCTGGACAATGCGCACAAAACGCTGGATGCCGCCGTGGCGCTGGCTTATGGCTGGGAGGATTACACGCCGGACATGCCCGACGAGGAAATTTTGAGGCGGCTGCTGGCGTTGAATCTGGCGCGTTGATTCGGTTTTTAACGTGAAGAGTGAAGCGTGGTAAGGTATTACCTACGACTAACGAAAGTGGGGGAACATGCCATGATTGTTGCCACCGCGAGACCTATGTCCGTCAAGCTCGAAGCCTTCCGGCAAGACGCTATCAAGGCGTGGGAGGAATATCAGGAAACAGGCTTGCACGCGACCGCTGGGGAAGTTGATGCGTGGCTTGCCAGTTGGGGCGCGGACAACGAGCTGCCCGCGCCCGTATGCCACGAGTGAGATAGGCACCCGGCGCAATCCGCGACCTCCAACGGTTGCGGGTGTTTTTTCTGCCAAAAAATCCAGTCGCAGCCAGGCGATCAGGCGAAGCCATCATGAAGGCCGTTCAGGTGCTCGAGCTTCAGCCACAGATTGGCCGTCCCATTGAAGACATGCCGGACGAGTACCGCGAATGGTTGATCGACTTTGGCGATAGCGGCTATGTGGCGCGGTATCGCTTCGATGGTGAAGCTGTCACCATTCTGGCTGTGCGACACAAAAAGGAAGTTGGCAAATGATGAACACCAACAAGTCAGCAGGCCAGGCTCGGACGCTGGCGGCAATGCGACTTGCGCCTCCTACTCTCGGACATCCCGCTCGACCTTGAAGGCCGGGCTTGCCTGGATGTAGCTGGCCAGCGCGAAGGCGGCGGTGGGTTGCATGTGGAGGCAGGCCATGCTGACGTTGATGGCAGTGCATGCCAGCGCCAGGCTGTTTAGCCAATGGTAATAACGAGGTTCGATCAGCGGCAGGCTGGCGAGATCATAGTACAACTTGCGCGCGCGCCCTTTTTGCAGAATCTGAAGGACTTCAACCAGCAAATCATCGAGATCTCCGATATCAAGGCTGGTCGTTGGCTCGAGCAGGTAGTTGCCCTTCCCGATAGGGGTCAGATGGTAGCCGGTAGGACGGGTCATTGGCGCTGGCCGGTTGTCGTGACTTGAATGTTGAGGCGGCGGAATGCTTCCTTGAGACCATCGGAAAGCGTGGCGCGGGTGGTGACGCTGCCAAGGTCAATGTTCAGGCTGGTCAGGGCGCGGGCGATTTCCGGGCGGATGCCGGTGAGAATGGCGTCAGCACCCATCAGTTGAATGGCGCGCACCATCTGGATGAGATGGTGAGAAACCTGTGAGTCGATGCTGCGCACGCCGGTCACATCCATCACCACGGCGGAGGCGCGTTCGCTGGCGATCCGGTTCAGCAGCGCTTCCATGACCAGCATGGTGCGGCTGGAATCAAGCATGCCAATGATGGGGAGCGTCAGCACGCCGTCCCAGATTTCAGTAATCGGCGTGGCGGTTTCGCGCAATTCATTTTGCTGCGCCTCGATGGTGCTTTCCTTTTCACCCAGGTAGGTCTGGAAGACTTCCAGCGTCAGTTCGTTGAACAGGCTGGAGAGCAGCAGCAGAATCGAACGGGTATCGTCAACGCTGATGCTTGAGTCCTCCTGCAGGGCTTCGATAAAACTGCGCTGCAGAAACTGGATGTAGCGCACCAGGTCTTCCATTTTTCCGCCGCGCACCAGAATCTGGCGCGACATATTATTGAAAAAGGCGCTGATGGCGCGGAAAGTTGGCTGACGGCGGTCCTGCAAGTCAGAGCTGTTGAGCAGCATGACCATCAGTTCGAGAAACTCAAGGCTGAAGTCAGTGATTTCGTCTGTACTCAGGAGATTGCTGCTTCCGAAAACGGATTGCCCCTGCTTTTCGATAGCGGAAGAAATATTGCCGATCTGAAGTTTGAGCTGCTCGATCAGGATTGCTTTTGCGTTATCTGTGGCCATGGTATCTCCTTGAAATATTATTTAGTCCGGATGACGCAAATGGATTGGTCATCTACAACTCGCCCCATGACGTTGCCCAGCACGTAGGCGGCCAGTTGGGGATGTTGCAGAAACAGTCCGGGTAATGTCGTCTCCAGCCCGCTGCGACGAATGCCGTCGCTCGCTGTGATGAAAACGGCCTTCGGGCTGATCGGTAGCGTACTGACGACGGGCGTTTTGTGCTCCTTGCCCAGTATGCCTGGCGCGAATAACAGGCTTTGCAAGTCATCTTGCTGGCTGAGCAGTGCATGCATGTCGCCAACGCCGGCAACCTGGATTTGATGCGTGGTGGAATCCAGTTCAGCAAGTATGGCAACCGCACCACGTCTGGATTTGAGCTCGCGATCAATGATTTCCAGTGTCTCAGTGATCGGCGCCGCGAGGAGCAAATGCTGCGCCAGGCCGCTGCTGGCCAGCTCCGCTTCCTGTCCGTGCCCCAGTCCATCCAGATGCAGGCACCTTAACTTTCCCTGCTCGGCTCTAAGATAGATATGGTCGCCGTTGTAGCGCTCGTCTGACAAGGCGCGCGAGAACAGGCCGATTTCTACCTGCGCACCCTTGTTTTCCGGCGGTTTGCCAAGTTTGTTCAGGTTGAATCTGGCCCAGCACGCGGTCCCATGCCAGCCGTTGTTGCTGTTCAAGCCGTTCTGAGGACGCGAGTAAATTCCGGACTCGTCCGACAGGCGCTGCAGGCTGCCCAAGCCCTTGCCCAGCGTGTTGGCAGTCGAAAATCCGTCAGCCTGGGCCATGGAGAGATCCTGAATGCCTGGGCCGTAGTCGAGGGCGAACAAGTCCAGTGATTCGGCTTGCTGCCATATTTGCAAAAAGCCCCGCCCACCGGCATATTTTGACTGGTTGCTGGCCAGTTCGGCGGCCACCAGTTCCATTTTTTCGCGCTGATGGTCAGAAAACCCCATGCGCCTGGCGGTCGCGGACAGGCGTGAGCGCAACAGAATGCCGGCGCTGTCGCTATCGATATGGGTGTTGTAAAGGAGCTTGCAGCTATCGTGCCCGTCTATCAGACGATCCTGGAATAAATCAAACTTCAAGCCGCAACTTTCTCGGGAGTAATTTCGTCCCAGATGATCTCGCCACGCGTATCCGGACGTCCGCTGGCGATTCGGCCGCGCCCGGTTTTCTTGGCGTGATACAGCGCATCATCCGCTTGATGAATAAACGCTTCCAGGTCGCCGATAAAGGGTTCTTGCGGGGACATCGAAGCAATGCCGATACTGACCTTGTTGTTCATGGCCGTCAATATTTGACGGGCTTTTTCACTGGCGATCTGCTTGTCGGCATGGATGATGGCAGCGAACTCGTCACCGCCAAAACGGAAAGCGTAATCCACTTCGCGCCGGATGCTGGAGGTGATGGCTTTGGCCATTTTTTTCAGGTATTCGTCGCCGAACTGGTGACCGTGGGTGTCATTGATTTCCTTGAAAAAGTCCAGGTCAAACAATATCAGCGAGAACGGCTCGGTTTTTTGTCGCATGACCCGGCCAAAACCATGCGCCAGCTTCTCGTCATAGGCGCGGCGGTTCAAAAGCCCGGTCAAGGCGTCCGTATGAGCCTGACGGATCGAGTCTGCCAGTTCGTTCTGCTGGTCTTGGAGTGCCTGTTGCACCGCCTCCATTTCGCGTTCTGCGCGCGCCTTGGTTTCGTTCAGGAAGGCTTCCATTTCGCGGTTGCGCTTGAGCAACAGTTCCGGGTCAATGCTGGCGGTGGATTGCAGAAACTGCTGACGCAAGCTGTCGGCTATCTCGGTAGCGGGTTGATGCCGGAAAGTTGCAAGCGTTTGTCGGAGGTTATTCTCGCCCCAGGCGACCTCAAGTTTTTTGTCACTCAGTTCGAGGGTAACCGGAAGGGGATAGCCGCTGGCCGCACCGGCCTCGCGCAAGGCGGGAATCAACGCCAGCGTGGCCAGTGTGGTTGGAAATGGCTCTCCCCCCAGCCCGCTGGTGGCGGCCAGAATAAACTGGACGAAATTCTGCAAATCCGGCTCGATGGCCAGATTCATTTTCAAGAGTTCCACGAGGATTCCTGTGAATGCCAACAGCAACAAAGTTTGTGTATCAGGGCATTATCATCCTGATTCGGAAGAAATAAAAGAAATTTATAGGGGAAGACACTGCTGGCGGCTGCGGTTTTCCCGAAATTTTGCTCAGGATTTTCCTGATGTCCGTTTGGACAGGCTGGCAGGAACGGGATTGAACCTGTAAAACTCAGTTAACCACGGGGCACACGGGGATCACGGGGAAAAATCAATGTGTTACACGATTTTCCCTATCACCAAATGGGTGAGCCATGTCAAGCGCCAAACCCCATGGCTTTCCCCGTGATCCCCGTGTGCCCCGTGGTTCGAATACGGTTTTTAGGTTGAATTGAACAGCTTGTCAGGCCGTCGCCTCCGCCATTTTGTGGAGTGTGACATAGTCGGTTTTTCCGCTGCCGAGCAGCGGGATTTCTTCTATGCGTATGATTTTTCTCGGTACGGCAATTTCAGGTGCGCCAAGCTTGCGTGCGGCGTCGAGCAGCGCCTCGCGCTTGAGTTCGTGAGCCGTGGTAAACAGCAGGATGCATTCGCCGCGCTGCTCATCTGCGATGTAGGAAGCGGCATGGGTAGCGGTTGGATCGGCTTGCGCGGCGATTTTTTCTGCGATTTCAAGCGAAACCATTTCACCGGCTACCTTGGCGAAGCGTTTGACCCGACCCTTGATAAACAAAAAGCCATCGACGTCAATGTCGACGACATCGCCGGTATCGTGCCAGCCGGAGCCGCAAGCCTCCGAGCCCGGCGGCTGAAGCACGCCGGGTTGACCAATGCGCCCAGCGCGCAGGTAGCCCGACATCAGGTTAGGACCGCGAACGTGCAGGCGCCCGCCGCATTCGATGCCGGAAACGGGTTCGATGTGGGCTTCCATACCCGGCAGAATTTTGCCTACGCTACCTGCCCGGCTATCTCGCGGGGTATTGACGGCGATCACCGGGGCGGTTTCCGTTACGCCATAGCCTTCCAGAATGGGGATGCCGAAGCGCTCCATCCAGGTCTTGCGCACTTCATCGCCCAGTTTTTCTGCGCCGGCGATGACGTAGCGCAGGCTGCTGAAATCGTCATCGCCGGCAAACCGGGCGTAGTTGGCGAGAAAGGTGGATGTGCCGAATAGCACCGTGCAACGGTGTTTATGGATCATTTCGGGAATGATTTTGTAATGCAGGGGCGAGGGATACAGGTACAGCCGTGCTCCGCTGAGGATGGGCAGCAGTGTGCCTGCCGTGAGACCGAAGGCGTGAAACATGGGCAAGGCATTGAAGAATTTGTCCGAGGCGGCAATGTCGATGACCGCGCGGATCTGGGCGATATTGGCGAGCAGGGCGCGATGCGATAGCACCACGCCTTTGGGCTTGCCTTCCGAGCCGGAAGTGAACAGGATCGCGGCGGGGTCTTCTTCCTCCATCCTGACGGCGGCCAGTGACGGGAAGCGGATAGCCCACAGTATCAGCCAGAGTTTGTCTTTCCACCCGAACTGGCCGCGCAAGTCTTCCAGATAGACGATCCGATATTGCCCCAGCCCGGCAATTAAATTACCTAGTTCAGCTTGTTCGATGAAGGCGCGCGAGGTGAGAATACAGCGCACCCCTGCGGCGATGCAGGCACCGTTGACGGCCTCGGCGCCCGCCGTATAGTTCAGCATGGCCGGGATGCGACCGAAGGCATTCAGTCCCAGAAACAGGTTGACAGTGGTGGCCACGTTCGGCAGCAGTACGCCCAGCATTTCCCCTTTTTTAGCCAGGCGACACCCCAGCCTGCCCAGTGCCATGGCAGCTTTTAACAGTTCAGCGTAGGAATATTCGATCTGGTTCTTGTCTTCTACCAGGCGCGTCTTGCGGCCATGGGTCGCCATGGCTTCAAGAAAAGCACTGAAGACCGTCTGATAGGAGCTCATGTTTTTCAGGCCTCTTTCTCATGATGTGGTGATATAGAATCGCATGAAGCAGTGAGGACGTGAAGGGTGCCTCTAAAAATCCATATTCCATCCCAACTGCTGCGTTGCGAAAAAAAATTTCTTGCTTACATATCAAACATATGCGGCGCTGCAAAATTTCTTCCGCGCCTTGCATTTGGGCGAAATCTGAATTTTTAGGGGCACCCTGAAGGGCGAAAAATGAATCCATCGGAAAACTGGCGCGAGGAAAAACGGTCTGCCTGGCTTTACCGGATTATTTCGGATGCCGAGTCTGGTACGGTGCGGCAGATGCTTTTTCTTGAACTGGCTCAGGCTGCGGAGCGGCAGGCTGCTATCTGGGTGCAGGCCATGCAGGGGGCGACCCCAGAACCCTACGCGCCTGATTTTCGGGCACGCCTGGTAGCGTGGCTGGTGCGGCGTTTCGGGCCACGCGCCATGCGATCGATTCTGGCCGCCATGAAAGTGCGCGGCATGTCGATTTACAACGTGGCTGACCACCCGGCCAACGGCCATCCCATGCCGACTTCACTGGAGCAGGTCGGCTCACGCCATCAATTCATGGGCGGCGGAAACCTCCGGGCGGCGGTGTTCGGCGTCAATGATGGGCTGGTCTCCAACGCCAGCCTGATCATGGGCGTGGCGGGCGCTTCAGACCAGAATGGCATCATTATGCTTTCCGGCGTGGCCGGGCTGTTGGCTGGCGCCTTTTCCATGGCGGCAGGTGAATATCTCTCGGTTCGCTCGCAACGTGAAATGGTCGAATATCAGATTGCGCTGGAGCGGGAAGAAGTGGAAACCTACCCGGAGGAAGAGGCGGCAGAACTGGCCTTGATATTTCAGGCCAAGGGCATGACGCCGGATGCCGCACGCGATCTGGCGGACAATCTCATTGCCGATCCGGACCGGGCGCTGGATGCCCTGACCCGCGAAGAACTCGGCTTGAACCCTGAAACCCTGGGTTCCCCTTGGGGCGCGGCGCTGTTCTCGCTGGTTTCTTTCTCTCTCGGTGCGCTGGCGCCGCTCCTGCCTTTCTTCTTTTTAACAGGGTCGGTTGCGCTGCTTATGTCAGTCGCGTTCAGCGCTGTCGCCTTGTTTGGCGTGGGGGCGGCGCTCAGCCTGTTCTCTGGCCGACACGCGCTGCTTGGCGGTTTGCGGATGTTGGCGATCGGCGGTGCAGCGGGCGGGGCGACCTATCTCATCGGGCGGGCGCTGGGTGTAACATTGGCTTGATTGGACCCTCAAACACGCCATTTCTGTTAAACCCAGATTACCCATTAGGGCCAAAACACCGCTGTAGGAGCGGCGCCCTCGCCGCGATTCGCGCCGGGGGCGGCGCTCCTACATGCGCGTGCATTCCAATGGATAATCTGGGTTAAATTTGGCGAGCCTTTGCCATAACTATAAAAATTCGTCCGCATGTCGACTAAATCCAGGGAAGAGGCTTGCCAATGAACCATCGTTTCGGCCTGAAAACCACCATTCTTCTCCCCCTCGCGCTGGTGCTGGCGGTACTGATGGGGATACTTCACTATGGTCTGTACCGGCATGAAAAAACGGGTGCCGACGAGGATTTCGTCCTTGATATGCAGTCCGCGCAAACCTATTTTCAGCGCGCGCTGCTGCGGCGCAGCGAAAAACTGGGCGCGGCGCTGGAAGTGATTTTGCGCGACGAATTGTTTCAGGCCGCGCTGCGCGCCAAGGACCGGGATGCCCTGCTCAAGCGGGCGGCCCCGCTGTTCAAGGATTTCCATGACCAGTACGGCATCACCCATTTCTATTTCGAGGACGCCAAGCGGGTCAACGTGCTGCGCGTGCATCAGCCGGAACGTCATGGCGACACCATTGATCATTTCACCACCCTGACCGCCGAAAGAACCGGCGCCAGCGCCAGCGGGGTGGAGCTGGGTCCGCTTGGCACCTTTACGCTGCGCGCGGTGGCGCCCATGTACGACAGCAAGGGACTGATCGGCTATGTGGAACTGGGCGAGGAGATCGAGGAGGTATTGCATGGTGTTCAGGCTATCGTCGGCACCGATCATCTGCTGGCGATTGACAAGCAATTTCTGAAGCGCAAAGCCTGGGAGGATGGCATGCTACTCCTGGGGCGCCCTGCTGACTGGGAGCGTCTTCCTGATGCGGTGATTGCCCATCAGACCTTGGATTTGCCGTCTGAAAGCGTGACCCGCATTTTGTCCCAGGAGGAGAAGTCAAGCCAGGATATGGATCTCGAAATCGGCGCCAAGCACTATTACGCCGGAACCATCCCTGTCAAGGATGCCAGCGGCCGCAAGGTGGGCAAGCTGCTTGTTCTGCGCGACAAGACGCAAAGTCTCGCCGAAATGAAAGCCATTCTGCGTTCCCTCAGCCTGTATTACCTGGCCCTGGGCGGAGCGTTGCTGACCATGTTTTACCTGATCACGACCCGGGTACAGCGGCGTCTGGAAAAGGCCCGTCAGGATATTGTCGCCCATGGGCTTGAGCGCGAGGCCATCCAGGCGCAACACATTATTGAGCTGCAACAAGAAAGCGATAAGCTGCTCCAGGCGCGGAATGAGCTGCTAAAAAAAGAGGCCAGCCTGTCACGCGCCCAACAGATCGCCAGAGTCGGAAACTGGGACTGGGATATCGCCGACAAAAGACTGAACTGGTCGGACGAAATCTACCGCATTTTCGGGCTTCAGCCCCAGGAGTTTGGCGCCACCTACGAAGCGTTTCTGGAGCACGTGCATCCCGAGGATAGAGACAAGGTGATCCAGGGTGTCAACGCGGCGCTGGCCGGGGAGCGTCCCTATGAAATCGAACACCGCATCCTGCGCCCCGATGGCACGGAACTTACGGTACTGGAGCGGGCCGAGGTGACGCGCGACGCTGCGGGCCAGGCCATCCAGATGACAGGCACGATGCAGGACATCACCGAGCGAAAACAGGCCGAGAAGGACATTAACCTGGCTGACCAGGTGTTCGAGAACAGTATCGAGGGCATTATCATCACCGACGCTCAGGCCAACATCCTGCGTGTAAACCGGGCCTTCACCACGATTACCGGCTATAGCGAGGAAGAAGTCCTTGGCCGCAACCCCCGGCTGCTGCAGTCGGACCGGCATGATGTCGCCTTTTTCCAGGCGATGTGGGCTTTGCTGGTCGAATACGGCTACTGGCAGGGAGAAGTGTGGAACCGGCGCAAGAGCGGTGAGGTTTACCCGCAATGGTTATCCATGGTCGCTATCCGTAACGAGCAAGGAGAAACCATCCACTACCTGGGGGTGTTTGCCGACCTGAGCGAGAAAAAGCAGGCCGAGGCACACCTGCATCACCTCGCCTATTACGATGCCCTTACCGAGCTGCCCAACCGCCTGTTGCTGGAAGAGCGCATGAAGCAGGTACTCGCTGCGGCGAGCAACAACAATTCGCTGGTGGCGGTGCTGCATCTGGATCTGGATCGCTTCAAGACCATCAACGATACGCTCGGCCACCCCTTCGGCGACAAGTTGCTACAAGCCGTGGCGGAGCGGCTGGCGGGGCGCATCCGCAGCAGCGATACCATCGCACGCTTCAGCGGCGACGAATTTGCCGTGGTACTGGCGGACGTGGGCAGCCAGGACAATGCCAAGCTGGTGGCTGGGAATATCCTTGAAGCCATGTCCAAACCATTCAATCTGGAAGAAAATGAGGTATTCATCACCTCCAGCATCGGTGTCGCTTTCTATCCCGTCGATGCCGACAATATGGATGACCTGATCAGAAATGCCGACACGGCTATGAGCCATGCCAAGGCACAAGGCGGCAACGGCTACCGCCTTTATGGCGCAGAAATGAACGCGCTGCTTTCACAGCGGCTGGCGCTGGAAAATGGTTTGCGCCATGCGCTCGAGCGCGGCGAATTCGTGCTTCATTATCAGCCCCAGATCAGCCTGCTAAATAGCCGGATCATCGGCATGGAGGCCTTGTTGCGCTGGCAACACCCGGAACGGGGGCTGGTCTCGCCGGGAGAGTTCATCCCTGTGCTCGAGGAAACCGGTCTGATCGTTCCGGTTGGCGAATGGGTGTTGCGCACGGCCTGCGCCCAGAACAGCGCCTGGCTGGCTGCCGGGCTTCCGCCGATGCGCGTGGCGGTCAACCTTTCGGCGCACCAGTTCCGCCAAAGCAACCTGGTCGACGTGGTGTGTCTGGCACTGGAGGATTCCGGGCTGGAACCGGAACTGCTGGAGATGGAAGTCACCGAGAGCATCATGATCCAGGACGTGCATACCACAATTACCACTCTGAACCAGTTGCACGTCATCGGCATCCAGATTTCGATCGATGATTTCGGCACCGGCTATTCATCCCTGAGCTACCTGAAGCGCCTGCCGATCTCCAAGATCAAGATCGACCAGTCCTTCGTGCGCGACATCTGCACCGACCCGGACGATGCCGCCATCGCCGATGCCGTGATCAGCCTGGGCCACAGCCTCAAGATGCAGGTCATCGCGGAAGGGGTGGAAACGCTGGAGCAGCTCGACTACCTGCGCGCGCACGGCTGCGACGAGATGCAGGGCTACTACTTCAGTCGCCCGCTGCCGGCAGAGGCGTTCGCTGAATTGGTCAGGAGGCAGTAGTCAGCTATCAGCCGTAAGCCAAACCGGTTCTGCTGATGGCTGATAGCTAATTTATGTTTGCGTCCAGGGCAGTCCCTCAAAACGCCAGCCGTTGACCTTGTTGCGGTGGTAGGTGTCGTCCAGATCGCCTTCAAAACCATGCAGAACGTTGTAAACCTGGGCAAGCCCATGTTTTTCCAGCTCGAGCCCGGCTTCGATGGAGCGGCGTCCGGAGCGGCAGATCAGCACGACCGGGCGGTTGATGCTGGATGCCGTTTTGACGTGGGAGACAAAATGCGGGTTGACTTCCCATTCCGGCGCATCCACCCAGGGAATCAGGATGGAGCCATCGGGGTGGCCGACGAATAAAAACTCCATTTCGCTGCGCACGTCGATGAACACCGCTTCACGGGTGCTGTGCAGGTAGTCGAAAGCTTGTTGGGGGGTGAAGTGTTCCATGGAACGGCTCCCTAGTAATTGCAATTGTATTGAAGTGATATTATTACATTCTTTTCCGCCTACGCGATATTACGACATCATGACACGTTCCGAACGATCCGCCCTCTTCTTGCAGCAACTCCAGCAACGCATCCTGATTCTGGATGGCGCCATGGGCACCATGATCCAGCGCTACAAGCTGGGCGAGGACGAATATCGCGGCACGCACAGCCACGGTGGGTGCGCCTGTCATCACCAGTTTGCCGATCACGAGGGCGACCTCAAGGGCAACAACGATCTGCTGGTGCTGACTCAGCCGCACATCATTCGCGAAATCCATGCCGCTTATCTCGAAGCGGGCGCGGATATTCTGGAGACCAACACTTTTAACGCGACATCGGTGGCCATGGCGGATTACCACATGGAACATCTGGTGTACGACATCAACGTGGCGGCGGCCAGGCTGGCGCGCGAGGTGGCGGACGAGTTCGAGGCGGGCAATCCGGCCAAACCGCGTTTTGTGGCGGGCGTGATCGGGCCGACCAGCCGCACCGCCACCCTCTCGCCGGACGTCAACGACCCCGGTTTCCGCAATGTCACCTTTGATCAGTTGGTGACTGCTTACACCGAGTCTATCCAAGGCCTGCTCGATGGTGGTTCGGATATTTTGCTGGTGGAGACGATATTCGATACGCTCAACGCCAAAGCCGCGCTGTTCGCCATCAAGAAATTTTTCGACGATCACCAGGTTGAAGTGCCGATCATGATTTCCGGCACCATCACCGACGAATCCGGTCGCACGCTGACCGGCCAGACCGCCGAGGCTTTCCTGAATTCCATGCGCCATGCCGATCCGGTTTCCATCGGTTTCAACTGCGCGCTGGGCGCGGACAAGCTGGGCCAGTATGTGGAAGAACTGGCCAACAAGGCGGATTGTTATGTCTCGGCCCACCCCAATGCCGGTTTGCCCAACCCGCTCTCCGAAAGCGGCTACGACGAAACGCCGGAGCAACTGGCGGCACAAATTCGCCGCTGGGGTGAGGATGGCTGGCTGAATATTGTGGGGGGCTGTTGCGGGACTTCGCCTGACCACATCAAGGCGGTGGCCGAGGCAATGGAGGGCTTGCCGCCCAGGCAAATCCCCCAAATCGAAAAAACCTGCCGCCTGTCCGGCCTGGAACCGCTCAATATCGGCAAGGACTCGCTCTTCGTCAACGTCGGCGAGCGCGCCAATGTCACCGGCTCGGCCAAATTCAAGCGCCTGATTCTGGAAGGCAACTACGAGGAAGCGCTGGAAATCGCCAAGCAGCAGGTGGAAACCGGCGCGCAGATCGTTGACGTCAACATGGATGAAGCCATGCTGGACGGCGAGGCTGCCATGGTGCGCTTTCTCAACCTGATTGCCTCGGAGCCGGATATTGCCAAGGTGCCGGTAATGATCGACTCCTCCAAGTGGGCGATTATCGAGGCTGGCTTGAAATGCGTGCAGGGCAAGTCGGTCATCAACTCCATCTCGATGAAGGAAGGCGAGGCGGAATTCGTCGCAAAAGCCCGTCTGGCGCGGCGTTACGGCGCGGCGGTGATCGTCATGGCGTTTGACGAGCAGGGTCAGGCCGACACTCAGGCGCGCAAGCAGGAAATCTGCGCCCGCTCTTACAAAATCCTCACCGAACAGGTCGGCTTCCCGCCTGAAGACATCATCTTCGACCCCAATATCTTCGCCGTGGCGACCGGGATCGAAGAGCACAATAACTACGCCGTGGACTTCATCGAAGGCACGCGCTGGATCAGGCAAAATCTGCCGTATGCGGGCATCAGCGGCGGCGTGTCGAATGTCTCGTTCTCGTTCCGGGGCAACGAGCCGATGCGCGAGGCCATTCATACCGCCTTTCTCTACCACGCCATCCAGGCTGGCATGAGCATGGGCATCGTCAATGCCGGGCAACTGGGCGTGTATGCGGAAATTCCCAAGGATCTGCTGGAACGGGTCGAGGATGTACTGCTCAACCGTCGCCCGGATGCCACCGAGCGGCTGGTGGAGTTTGCCGAAACCTTCAAGGGCCAGAGCAAGGAGCAGATTGAAGACCTGGCCTGGCGCGACATGCCGGTGGGCGAACGTCTGACTCACGCGCTGGTGAAAGGCATCACCACTTATATTGTCGAGGATACCGAAGCCGCCAGACTCGAAGCCGCGCGCCCGATCCATGTCATCGAAGGCGCGCTGATGAACGGCATGAACGTGGTCGGCGATTTGTTCGGCGCGGGCAAGATGTTCCTGCCGCAGGTGGTGAAATCCGCACGGGTCATGAAACAGGCGGTGGCGCATCTGCTTCCTTTCATCGAAGCCGAAAAAGCCTTGAGTGGCGAAGCCGCGCAGGCCAAAGGCAAGATCATCATGGCGACCGTCAAGGGCGACGTGCATGATATTGGCAAAAACATCGTCGGCGTGGTGTTGCAATGCAATAACTATGACGTGGTGGATCTGGGCGTGATGGTTCCAGCGGCAAAAATCCTGCAAGCCGCTATCGACGAGAAGGCCGACATCATCGGCCTGTCCGGCCTGATCACTCCCTCGCTGGAAGAAATGGCGCATGTCGCCAAGGAAATGCAGCGCATGGGGATGAGTATCCCCCTGCTGATTGGCGGTGCAACCACTTCTCTGGCGCATACCGCCGTCAAGATCGAACCCAATTACAGCGGCCCGGTGGTGTACGTCAAGGACGCCTCACGCGGGGTGGGCGTTTGCACCAGCCTGCTCAGCCCCGACCTGCGCGGCACCTATATTGCCAAGCTCAAAGCGGAATATGTCGCGGTGCGCGAGCGCCACGCCGAACGCCAGAGCAGCGGTACGCGCGTTTCTCTGGCGGCGGCGCGCGCCAATGATTTCAAAACGGACTGGTCAGCCATTGCGCCCCCTGTCCCCGCCCAACTCGGCCTGAAGTCGTTCAAGGATTACCCGCTTGCTGAAATCGCGCAACGCATCGACTGGACGCCGTTCTTCCAGGCCTGGGAGCTGCATGGACGCTACCCCCGCATCCTTGAAGACGACGTGGTGGGTGTCGAAGCGACGAAATTGTTCGCCGATGCAGAGGTCATGCTCAAGCAAATCATAGACGGTAAATGGTTGGGTGCGAACGCCGTGATCGGTTTGTTCCCCGCCAACCGGGCAGGCGATGACATCGAAATTTACAGCGACGAACGTCGCGAGTCGCCAGTCATGACTTACCACGCCCTGCGCCAGCAAGGCGCGAAACCAGACGGCAAACCCAATTTTTGCCTGGCTGATTTCATCGCCCCCAAGGGCGTGAGCGATTACATCGGCGCATTCGCCGTCACCGCCGGGATTGGCATTGATAGCCGGGTAGCCGAATATGAAAAACAGCATGACGACTACAGCGCGATCATGCTCAAGGCGCTGGCCGACCGTCTGGCCGAAGCCTTCGCCGAGCTCATGCACGAGCGGGTGCGGCGTGAGTTCTGGGGTTATGCCGGAAATGAAACATTGAGCAACCAGGACATGATAGACGAGAAATATCGCGGCATCCGCCCGGCACCCGGCTACCCGGCCTGCCCGGAGCACAGTGAAAAAGGCCCGTTATTCGAGCTGTTGCAGGCTCCTGAAAATGCCGGCATCACCCTGACAGAGAGCTTCGCCATGCTGCCGACTGCTGCCGTCAGTGGTTTTTACTTCGCCCACCCGGAAGCCACCTATTTTGCTGTAGCCAAAATCGAGCGCGACCAGGTGGAGGACTACGCCAGGCGCAAGGGCTGGGATATGGCGACTGCCGAGAAATGGCTGGCACCCAATCTGGCTTATACGCCTTCTTAAGCACACCCTCATAACAGCCGTTGACTCAGGAGCAATCAAATCATGGCCACACCGGAAATTCGCAACATTGCCGTATTTTGTGATTTTGAAAACGTGGCTATTGGCGTAAAAGAGGCCAACTATCCGGATTTCAGAATTCGCCCTATTCTCGAACGACTATTGCTCAAGGGCAGCATTGTGGTGAAGAAAGCCTATTGTGATTGGGATCGTTACAAGGAATTCAAACGGGATATGCATGAGGCGGCGTTCGAACTGATCGAAATTCCGCATGTGCGGCAGTCGGGCAAAAATTCGGCGGATATCCGCATGGTCGTCGATGCGCTCGATCTCTGTTACACAAAAAGTCACATCGACGCCTTTGTGGTAATCAGCGGGGATTCCGATTTTTCGCCGCTGATTTCCAAGCTCAAGGAGAACGGCAAGAGCGTGATCGGCATTGGCGTGCGCGGTTCGGCATCGTCGCTACTGATAGGCAACTGCGATGAATTCATTTTTTATGAAGACCTGGTGCAGATAAAGACGCCGAAAAATGCGCCAGCAAAGAAAGCGCCAGAAACGACAAAACCAGCTAAGGCTCCAGCCAAGGCTCCTGCCAAGGGAACGGCAAAAACCAGAGGCGCAGCAACGCGTTCTGAAAAGCCTGCGATGGAAAAAGTGCTGTTCGACGATGAAGGCAGAGCGGCGGGAATCACTGAACTGAGCGCGGAGGAAAAGAAAAACCGCGCCATCGAAATCGTGGTGAGCACGGTAGAACAACTGGTGGCAGAGCGTGGTGGCGAGGGGGCGTTTGCGGCCTCGCTGATCAAGAACACCATCAAACGAATCCACCCAGGGTTCAGCGAGTCTGAATATGGTTACAGCGCGTTCGGAAAGATATTGGACGATGCGCAAAAAAAAGGCGTGCTGGTGGTGGAAAGAAAAGAGGGCGGCGCAGTGATTGTCAGCCTGCCGCCTTCCAGGGCATAAAGCCTTGAACCAGAAGCGCCCTCAAGGCCAGCGCCAAGCCCAAAAAGATCAACAAGAAGTGAGCCGATGAGCGCCAACGCCATGCAAAATATTTCCAAGATCGAAGACAGTCTCTGGGAGGCTGCCGATCAGTTGCGCGCCAATTCCAAGTTGACCAGCAGCGAATACTGTATGCCGGTGCTCGGTGTGATCTTCCTGCGCCATGCCACCAACCGCTATCAGGCCGCCTTGCAAGCCATCGAGGCCGATCAGGCTTCCGGGAAAATGCCCAAGCGCACACTGGTCAAGGGCGATTTCATCAAGCGCCGGGCGCTGATGCTACCCGAGGTCGCGCGCTACGACCACCTGCTCAAGCTGCCTTCCGGCACTAATCTCGGTGCGGCCCTGGTCGAGGCCATGAACGCCATCGAAGCCGACTTCGAGCCGCTGGCCGGGCAACTGCCCAAGGATTACGACCGTTTCGAGAACAAGCTGCTCGAAGACCTGCTGCGCAATTTCGATTCCGAAGTCCTGCGTCAGGCGAGCGGCGATGTCTTCGGCCGCATCTACGAATACTTCCTGATGAAGTTCGCCATGCAGGGCGCGCAGGACAACGGCGAATTC